>NZ_JBHTUY010000004.1:0-34537 GCF_042793335.1 Isoptericola sp. NPDC056573 | reverse complement strand
GAGCACGAGGTCCACCAGCGGCGGCCGCTCCCCCCCCCGCGCGGCGCCCCCGCCCCCCCCGCCCCCGGGGCCGCGGGGGTCGGCCCCGGGCCACCCCCCGGCGGGCCGCGCGGCGGGGGCGGGGGGGGGGGCCCGCCGGGGGGCGGCGGGGCGGACGCCGTCGTCACGACGCGACCGTCACCGCGCCGCGGTCGCTCTCCCGCAGGGCCACCTTGTTCACCTTGCCCGACGCGTTCGTGGGGATCGCGTCGACGACGACGAGGTCCTTGGGCTGCTTGAAGCGGGCGAGCGTGTCGCCCAGCCAGTCCTGGAGCTCCGCGAGGCCGAGCGGCTCTCCGGGGGTCAGGACCACGGCGGCGACGGGCACCTCGCCCCAGCGCTCGTCGCGCCGGCCGTACACGGCCGCCGCGGCGATCCGCGGGTGCGCGAAGAGGGCGTTCTCCACCTCGGCGCAGTACACGTTCTCGCCGCCCGAGATGATCATGTCCTTGAGCCGGTCGACGACCCAGACGAAGCCGTCCTCGTCCTGGCGGACCAGGTCGCCCGAGTGGAACCAGCCGCCGTCGAAGGCTGCCGCCGTCTCGGCGGGCTTGCGCCAGTACCCCTTCATGAGGTTCGGCCCGCGGTAGACGATCTCCCCGATGCTCCCGGTCGGGACGTCGCGGAGCTCGGCGTCGACGATCCTCCACTGGACGGTGGGGACCGGACGCCCGACCGACCCGAGCTTGCGCAGCGCGTCCCGGCCGCGCAGCGCGCAGGTGATGGGGGAGAGCTCGGTCTGCCCGAAGACGGCGACGTTGAGGGCGTCGGGGAACGTCTCGGTCATCGTGCGCAGCAACGTGTCGGACGCCGGCGCGGCACCCCAGCTGATGACGCGCAGCCGCAGGTCGCGGTCGCGGATGCCGGGGACGGCGCAGATCGCCTGCCACTGCTGCGGCACGTTGAAGACGATGGTGGCACCCTCCCGCTCCCACGCGTCGACGAGCGCCGCGGCGTCGAAGGCGCCGAGCGGGTGGATGACGGTCGGGATGCCGACCACGAAGTTGGCGGCGATCGACCCGAGCCCGGCGATGTGGAACAGGGGCGCGGTGAGGAAGGCGACGTCGGACTCGTCGAAGATCTCGTTCACCCGCAGGACGGTGAGGGACTGCGCCGTCATGTTGAGGTGGTCGAGCATGGCGCCCTTGGGCCGCCCGGTGGTCCCCGACGTGTACATGATGAGACAGGTCGTGTCCTCGGGGACGTCGGGTGCGACGAAGCCGTCGAGGGGCTCGGCGAGGAGGTCCGCGATGCTCTCCTGCCCGTCGGCGGCGTCGCCCACCACGACGACGCCGCGGAGTCGGTCGGTGAGCTGCTGCGCGGCCGAGAGCAGGGGGGCGAGCGGCTGGTCGACGACCACGAGGTCCGCGTCGGCGTCGTCGACGACGTAGGCGATCTCGGCGGGGGAGAGCCGCACGTTCATGGGGACCGCGACGGCGCCGAGGCGGTTGATCGCGAAGACGGTCTCCACCACGAGGGTGTGGTTGAGCGTCAGGAGCAGGACGCGGTCGCCGAAGCCGACGCCGCGCCGCCGGAGCGCCGCGGCGAGGGTGTCCATGTGCCGGGCGGCGTCGGCCCAGGTGGTCACCTCGCCCTGGAAGGAGAAGGCGGTCGCGTCGGGCTTGGTCGCGGCGTGGGTGAGGACCTGGTTCATCCAGTGGTTGCGGCGGACAGTCGGGGGGATGGCGTCCGTGGCGTCGCTCATGGCATGCACCTCTTCGTACGTGAGCCGAGTCGGGGGCGTGGCGCCGTCGCCACGTCCCGTCCGTTCCTGCCGCCCGCGGGGGTCGACGAGATCATGTTACTCACCATTCACATCCGAGTGCCAGCCCCTGCGGGGGGCCGGCGTTAGTGTGTGCACCGTGAGCGAGGCGAGGGCGGCGGACCAGGTCAGGAGGCGCCCACGTGACCGGCGGCAGACCATCGAGGCGGCCGCCGCGGTCGCCTTCGCGGAGCGCGGGTACCACCGGGTGGCGATGCAGGACGTCGCCGACGCGGTGGGGATCACCGCGGCGGCGCTCTACCGGCACTTCGACAACAAGTACGAGCTGTTCCGCGAGATCGCGATGGACCTCGTCGCCCGGCTGACCGACGCGACCGCGGCGGTGGGGGAGGTGAGCGACCGCACTCCGGCGACGGCGCGCACGGAGGCCGCGGCCGTCCTCGACGCCGTCTCGGGCGAGACCGTCGCGATGCGGTCGTCGGGGAACATCTACCGCTGGGAGAGCCGCTACCTGCGCCCCGAGGACCGCCGGGCCCTGGCCGCGGAGTTCACGGCCCTGCGGCGCCGTCTCGCCGAACCCGCCGCGATGCTGCGGCCCGACCTCGACCCGCCGACGCTGGACCTCGTCGCCCTGGCCGCGCTGAGCGTGATCGCGAGCGTCACCGCCCACCGCACCCCGATGGCCGTCGCGGCGCTGCAGGCGCTGCTGCGCGAGGCGGCGATGCGCGTGCTCACCGAGGCGCCGGGTCCGGCGCCGACCGCGCCGGCGGAGGGGCACGGACCGGTCGAGGCCGCGCCGCCGGGCCGACGCCGCGACCAGCTCGCGCAGGCGGGGATCGCGGCGTTCGCCCGCAGGGGCTACCACGAGGCGTCGATCGAGGAGATCGCCGCCGCGGTGGGGATCACGCCGTCGGGCGTCTACCGACACTTCAGCGGCAAGTCCGAGATCCTGCGCACGGCGTGCGAGCGGGCCGCGGCGGCCCTGGACGCCGCGGCCGACGACGCGCTGGGCCGCCCCGACCCCCGCGAGGCGCTGCACAGCCTCGAGGCGGCGTACGTCCGCTTCGCCGTCGAGGACCGCGACCTCATGGACGTCTACACGGCGGACGTCGGTGCGCTCGACGCCGAGGACCAGCGCCGCCTGCGGCGGCTCCAGCGCGCGCACGTCGACGACTGGGTGGAGCTGCTCGGGCGGTTGCGTCCGGACCTCGACCCGCGCGACCTGCGGTTCCTCGTGCACGCCGGCTTCAACGTGGTCGCCGACCTGAGCGTCGCGCTGCGCCGCAGCCCGGCGCCCGAGGCCAAGCGGTGGATCGGGGCGGTGCTGGAGACCGTGCTGGGCGTCTGACGACGGCCTAGCCCCGGGAACCCTTCGACCGACCGTGGAGCAGCGGGATCATCCTGGCGACCAGGTGCATGTCCTTCTCGGTGCGGTCCATCGTCAGGAGGTTCAGCGCGGCCTTCCGGGTCTGGCGTGCCACGGACTTCACCGTGCTGAACTCGCGCAGGCCGTCGGCGCCGTGGATGCGACCGAAACCGGACTCCTTGACCCCGCCGAAGGGGAGGGCCGCGACCGCGGCGAACCCGAGCACCGAGTTCACGGTCACGACGCCGGCGCGCAGGGCGTCGGCGGCCGCCGACGCCGCGCGGGCGTCCTTGGTGAAGACCGCCGCGCCGAGCCCGTACGGGGTCGCGTTCGCCCGCTCGACCGCCTCCTCGAGGGAGGTGACGGTGTTGATCACGACGAGCGGGCCGAACGTCTCGTGCCGCACCGCGAGGGAGTGCTCGTCGACGTCGGTAACGACGATCGGGTCGATCACCCGGCCGTGCACGCTCTCGGTACCACCGAGCACCGCCGTGCCCGACCGCACGGCGTCCTCGACGTGCCGGCGCACCACGTCCGCCTGGGCGGGCAACGTCATCGGGCCGTACTGCGCGTCGGCGCCCGAGGTGCGCAGCCGTCCCGCCCGCTCCACGACACGGGACACGAGGGCGTCGCGCACCGTCTCGACGACGTAGACGCGCTCGACGCCCACGCACGTCTGGCCCGCGTTGCCCATCGCCCCGAAGACGACGAAGTCGGCCGCGGCGTCGAGGTCGGCGTCGGCCGCGACGAGCAGCGCGTCCTTGCCGCCGCACTCGGCCACGATCGGCACCAGCCGCTCGGCGGCGGCCGCCATGACCTTCTTCGCCGTCGCGGTGGAGCCCGTGAACGCGACCTTGTCGACGTCGGCCGCGACGAGCGCGGCGCCCGTCGCCCCGTCGCCCGTGACGGCGACGAGGACGTCGTGCCCCACGGCCTCCCGCCAGCGCTCGGCGAGCCACACGGCCGGGCCGGGCGTCAGCTCGCTGGGCTTGAAGACGACGGCGTTGCCGGCGGCGAGCGCGTACGAGATCGAGCCCATGGGGGTGTACAGCGGGTAGTTCCACGGCCCGATGACGCCCACGACGCCGTAGGGCTCGTAGCCGACCGTGGCGTGCTGGTTGTAGTTGACCAGGCCGGCGCGCACCCGGCGGCGGCGCAGCACGCGGGCGGCGTTCTTCGCCGCCCAGTCGAGGTGCCCCAGGGTGAGCATGACCTCGAGCAGGGCGTCGTCCGCCGGCTTCCCGGTCTCCGCGGCGATGAGGTCGGCCAGCTCCCGGGCGCGCAGCGCGACGTGCGACTTCCAACGCAGGAGGTGCGCGCGACGTCCGGCGAAGCCCTGCTCGCGCCACCAGCGGGCGCCGTCCCGGGCGCTGGTGACGGCGATGCCGACCTGGGCGGCGTCCGCCACCGGGTAGCTGGCGACGGGCTCGCCGTCGACGGGGCGGTACGTGGTGATCTGCCGGGCTTCCCGCCCGGCCTGGGCGGTCTGGTCCGCAAGCGTCATCGCCGGTCTCCTACTCCACGTCGAGCAGACAAGTAAATCGCGAGTCACACATTAGGGCCGCTCCGGGACGACGCGCAAGGATTTCTCTAATCTTGGTTAGAAATCAGGCTAGGATCGGAGCATGGACGTCACCGGGACGGAGGCGACGCGACCGGCGTCGAAATCGGCGCAGACGCGACAGCGCATCCTGGACGCGGCCGCCGAGGTGCTGTCGCGCAAGGGGTACGCGGGCACGCGCCTCGCCGACGTCGCCGCGGTCGCCGGCGTCCAGGCGCCCGCGATCTACTACTACTTCTCCTCGCGCGACGGTCTCGTCGAGGAGGTCATGTGGGAGGGTGCGCACCGCGTCCGGCTCCACGTCGAGGAGACGCTGGAGGCGCTGCCCGACGGCACCACCGCGATGGAGCGGCTCCTCGTGGCCGTGGACGCGCACCTGCGCTACGAGCTGCAGCTGTCCGACTACGCCACCGCCTCGATCCGCAACGCGGGGCACGTCCCGGAGCAGCTGCGGGTGCGCCCGGCCGCCGAGGAGGCGCTCTACAGCAGGCTGTGGCGCGACCTGTTCGTCGCCGCCCAGCAGGCGGGGGAGGTGCGCGCCGACCTGGACGTCAACACCTTCCGCCTGCTCCTGCTGGGGGCGATGAACTGGGTGGTCGAGTGGTGGAACCCGCGCACGCGCTCCCTCGACGAGCTGGTGGCGACCGCGCAGGGGATGGTCAGGCACGGAGCCGGGGCCGGCTGACCAGCTCCAGCCGGGCCCGCAGCACCTCCTCGGCCTCGGCCACGGTGCGGCGGACCACCTCCCCGGCGGCCGGGACGTCGTGGATGAGGCCCTGGACGAGCCCGACGGTCCAGATCCCCGCGTCGAGGTCGCCGTGCTCGAAGACCTTCCGGCCCCGGGCGCCCGCGACCAGGTCGCGTACGTCCTCGAACCGCCCGCCGCCCGCCAGGATCTCGACGACCTCGTCGCTGACGGCGTTCTTCGCGACCCGCGCCGTGTTGCGCAGGGAGCGGAAGATGAGGTTGGTGTCGAGCTCCGACCCGGCGACGATCCGCTCCTTCACGGCCGGCGCGACGGGCGACTCGACCGTGCACATGAACCGCGAGCCCATCGTGACCCCGTCGGCCCCGAGGGCCAGCGCCGCCGCCAGGCCCCGGCCGTCCGCGATCCCGCCGCAGGCGAGGAACGGGATCGTCAGCCGGTCCGCGGCGGCCGGGAGCAGCACCATGCCGGGCACGTCGTCCTCGCCGGGGTGACCGGCGCACTCGAACCCGTCGATCGACACCGCCGTCACCCCGACGGCCTGGGCCTTGAGCGCGTGCCGCACGCTGGTGCACTTGTGGATCACCCGCACCCCGTGGGCGCCGAACATCTCCATGTGCGGCTCGGGGTTGGAGCCGGCGGTCTCGACGATCGTGATGCCGGCGTCGACGATCGCCCGCCGGTACTCGTCGTACGGCGGCGGGTCGATCGCCGGCAGGATCGTGAGGTTGACGCCGAGGGGCTTGTCGGTCAGGCGGCGGGCCCGCTCGATCTCCCTGACGAGGTCGGCCGGGGTGGGCTGGGTGAGCGCGGTGATGATGCCCAGCCCGCCCGCCTCGGAGACCGCGGCGGCCAGCTCTGCCCGGCCGACCCACATCATGCCGCCCTGGACGACCGGGTGCTCGATCCCGAACGCCTCGGTGAAGCGCGTGCTGATCACGACGTCCCCCCGCTCACTCGTAGGTCTCGCCGGCGGCGGCCCGCGCGACCAGGGAGGCGGGTGGCCGGAACCGCTCGCCGTAGGTGTCAGCCAGCTCGTGCGCACGGGCGACGAAGCCCGTCAGGCCGCCGTCGTACTGGTTGACGTACTGCAGCACCCCGCCGGTCCAGGCGGGGAACCCGATGCCGTAGATCGACCCGACGTTGGCGTCCGCGACGGAGGTGAGCACGCCGTCGTCGAGGCAGGCGATCGCGTCCAGCGCCTCGGCGAAGAGCATCCGCTCCTGCAGGTCCACCAGGGGCACCCGGGCGCTCCCCGAGCCGTACCGGTCGCGCAGCCCCGGCCACAGGCGCGTGCGCCGGCCCGCCTCGTCGTAGTCGTAGAAGCCGCGCCGCGCCCTGCGTCCGGGCCGGTCCTGGTCGTCGACCATCCAGTCGACGACCGCCTCGGCGGGGTGCGCCGTCCAGGTGCCGCCCTCCGCCTCGTGCGCGGCCCGTGTCTCGGTGCGGATCTTCTGGGTGAGGGAGATCGTGAGCTCGTCGAGGAGCTGCAGAGGCCCCGCGGGATACCCGGCCTGGAGCGCGGCCTGCTCCACGGACGCGGGCTCGACGCCCTCGCCCACGGCGGCGACGGCCTCGTCGATGAACCGGCCGATCACCCGCGAGGTGAAGAAGCCCCGGGCGTCGTTGACGACGATGGGCGTCTTGCGGATCTGCAGCACGAAGTCGAAGACCTTCGCGAGGACGACGTCGCTGGTGCGCGCGCCCCGGACGATCTCGACCAGCGGCATCTTGTCGACGGGGGAGAAGAAGTGGATCCCGATGAAGTCCTCGGCCCGGTCGACCCCCTCGGCGAGCAGCGAGATCGGGAGGGTGGACGTGTTCGAGCCGAGCACGGCGTCGGGCTCGACGACGTCCTGGATCTCCCGGAACACGGACTGCTTGAGGTCGACGGACTCGAAGACCGCCTCGACGACGAAGTCCACGCCCGCGAAGTCGGCGGGGTCGTCGGTCGTGGAGATCCGCTCCAGGAGGGCCGCGCTCGCCTCCGGCGTCGTCCTCCCGCGGCCCAGGGCCTTCTCTTCGAGGCGGCGCCCGTAGTCCTTGCCCCGCTCCGCGGCACCCGCCGACGTGTCCTTGAGCACGACGTCGACGCCGCTGCGGGCGGCCACGTAGGCGATGGCGGCGCCCATCATCCCGGCGCCGACGACGCCGACCTTCTTCGCCCGGAACGTCGGGTACCCGGCGGGCCGGCTGGCGCCGGCGTTGATGCTCTCCAGGTCGAAGAAGAACGCCTTGATCATGTTCTTCGCGACCGGCGAGTGCGTGAGCTGCACCAGGTAGCGGGTCTCGATCGTCGAGGCGGTGTCGAAGTCGACGTACGCCCCCTCCACGGCGGCCGCCATCGCGGCGCGCGGCGCGGGCATCGGGGCCCCCTTGACCTGCCGACGCAGCATCGCGGGCATCGCCGCGAGCGCCTGTGCGAGGGACGGGGAGGTCGGCGCGCCGCCGGGCAGCCGGAAGCCCTTGACGTCCCACGGCTTGACCGGGTCGGGGTTCGCGGCGATCCATGCCTTCGCGCGGTCGCGGACCTCCGCCGCGGGGACCACCTCGTCGACGAGGCCGACCTCGAGCGCGCCCGCGGCGGTGAACTTCGTGGCCGGCAGGATGACGTCCGCCAGCGCCTTCTGTAGCCCGAGCATCCGCACCGTGCGGCTCACGCCGCCGCCGCCGGGCAGCAGGCCGAGGGAGACCTCGGGGAGGCCGAGGCGCAGGCCCTTGACGTCGCCGGCGGCGATGCGGTGGTGGGTGGCGAGCGCGACCTCGAGCCCCCCGCCCAGCGCCGTGCCGTCGATCGCGGCGACCACCGGCCGGCCGAGCCGCTCGATCCGGCGCAGCAGCGACTTCACGTGCTCGATGTCCGCGGTCTCCTCGGCCGACCGCGCCGGGTCGGCGGAGCGGAGCAGCTCGAGGTCCCCGCCGGCGAACCAGCTCTTCTTCGCCGACGCGAGGACGACGCCGGAGATCCGGTCGCGCTCGGCCTCGAGGCGCTCGACGCTCGCCTCGAGCGCGGCCCGGAAGTGGGCGTTCATGGTGTTGGCGCCGCGGTCGGGGTCGTCCATGGTGAGGGTGACGACGCCGTCCCCGTCCTCGTCCCAGGCGTACCCGCCCTGCACGCCCGCCCGGTCCTCGATGACGCTCATGCCGTCTCCCCTTCCACGACCCGCTCGATGATGGTGGCGATGCCCATGCCCGCCCCGACGCACAGCGTGGCGAGGCCGCGACGCAGGTCGCGGCGCTCCAGCTCGTCGAGCAGCGTGCCGAGGATCATCGCGCCCGTGGCGCCCAGGGGGTGCCCCATGGCGATCGCCCCGCCGTTGACGTTGACCTTGTCGTGCGGGATGCCGAGCTCGCGCTCCCACCGCATGACGACCGAGGCGAAGGCCTCGTTGAGCTCGAACAGGTCGATGTCGTCGACCGTGAGGCCCGCACGATCGAGCGCCTTGCGCGTGGCGGGGGCGGGGCCGGTGAGCATGATGGTGGGCTCCGAGCCCGTCACGGCGGTCGCGACGACCCGCGCCCTCGGCGTGAGGCCGAGGCGCTCGCCCACCTCCCGGCTGCCGACCACGACGAGGGCTGCGCCGTCGACGATGCCCGACGAGTTCGCGGCCGTGTGCACGTGGTCGATCGACTCGAGCCAGTGGTACTTCTGCAGCGCCACGGCGTCGTAGCCGGCCTGCGCCCCGGGGATCTCGAAAGCGGGCTTGAGGTGGCCCAGGCTCTCGACCGTGGAGCCCGGCCGGCGGTGCTCGTCGTGGTCGAGCAGCGTGACGCCGTTGAGGTCGCGCACCGGCACGACCGACCGGGCGAACCGGTCCTCGCGCCACGCCTCGTCGGCCCGCCGCTGCGACTCCACGGCGTAGGCGTCGACGTCCTCGCGGGAGAACCCGTCGAGCGTGGCGATGAGGTCGGCGCCGATGCCCTGCGGGACGAAGTAGAGGTCGTAGTTCGTGGTCGGGTCCTGCACGTAGGCGCCGCCGTCGGAGCCGATCGGCACGCGCGACATCGACTCGACGCCACCCGCCAGCACGAGGTCCTCGAAGCCGCTGGCGACCTTCTGGGCGGCGACGTTGACGGCCTCCAGGCCCGAGGCGCAGAACCGGTTGAGCTGGACGCCCGCGACGGTCTCGGGCAGGCCGGCGACGAGCGCCGCGGTGCGGGCGATGTCGCCGCCCTGCTCGCCGACGGGCGAGACGACGCCGAGCACGATGTCGTCGACGGCCGCCGGGTCGAGCGTGGGGTGGCGCTCGCCGAGGGCGTGGATCAGCCCCACGACCAGGTCGACGGGCTTGACGCCGTGGAGCGCCCCGCCGCGGTTCTTGCCGCGCGGCGTGCGGACGGCGTCGTAGATGTATGCCTCTGTCACGGATGTCCTCACAGCCCGAGGCCCCGACCGACGATCTCCTTCATGATCTCGGTCGTGCCTCCGTAGATGGTGGTGATGCGGGCGTCCTCGTAGTCCCGCGCGATGCGGTACTCGCGCATGTAGCCGTAGCCGCCGTGGAGCTGCAGGCAGCGGCCCACGACGTCGACGTACTGCTCGGTGGTCCAGAACTTGGCGGCGGCGGCGTCCTCGGGATCCAGGGATCCCGCGTCGTGCCGCTTCAGGCAGCCGTCGATCAGCGCGCGGCCGGCGCGCACGGCCGTGACCATCTCGGCGAGCTCGAAGCGGGTGTTCTGGAACGACCCGATCGGCTGCCCGAAGGCCTGTCGCTGCTTGACGTACTCCAGCGTGCGCTCCAGCACGCCCTCGCTGGAGGCGACGGCGGCCGCGGCGATGGAGATGCGCTCCTGCGGGAGGTTGCGCATGAGGCCCGCGAACCCCGTGCCCTCCTCGCCGAGCAGGTTCGTGGCCGGGACGCGCACGCCCTGGAAGGCGAGCTCGCTCGTGTCCTGGGCGTGCAGGCCGATCTTGTCGAGCCGGCGCCCCCGGGAGAAGCCGGGGGAGTCGGCGGGGATCACGAGCAGGCTCAGCCCACGGTGCGGGTGCTCCCCGGTGCGCACGGCCGTGACCACCAGATCGGCGTTCTGCCCGTTGGAGATGAAGATCTTGGACCCGTCGACGACGTAGTCGTCGCCGTCGCGGACCGCCGACGTGCGGATCCCCGCGAGGTCGCTGCCGGTGCCGGGCTCGGACATCGCCACGGCCACGACGGTCTCGCCGGCGGCGATGCCGGGGAGCCAGCGCTGCTTCTGCTCCTCGGTCGTCAGGTCGGTGAAGTAGGGGATGACGATGTCGTTCGACAGCGCGATGCCGGCCATCCCGGACGACACGGGGTGGCGGGCGAGCTCCTCGCCCATCACCGCGTTGAAGCGGAAGTCGTCCGACCCGCCGCCGCCGAAGCGCTCCGGGATGCCGAACCCGAGGATCCCCGCCTCGGCCGCCTGGACGAAGAGCTTGCGGTCGACCCGCCCCTCGGCGTCCCAGCGGTCGGCGTGGGGGCGCGCGTACTGCTCCACGAAGGCGCGCACCATGTCGCGGAACTGCTCGTGCTCGTCCTCGTACAGGTCACGCGGCCCGATGATGCCGGTCATGCTGCCTCCGATCATCCTTGATCTCGACGTCCCACTTTTTATACCATGTTAGAAACCGCGGCTGCCAGGGCTTGATCCTGACCTCTAGTCATGATGCGATGCTCACAAGGTTTGAATCTGCATTAAGCAATCGCGCAAGGGAGCGTGACATGGGAGAGCACCCCTCCCCGACGACGGGCGGCGACCGGCTGCGTGGCCGCGTCGCGGTCGTCACCGGGGCGAGCCGCGGCATCGGGCACGCGATCGCGCGGCGCTTCGCGGCCGAGGGCGCCGCGCTCGTGCTGACCGCGCGGTCGGCGGACGCGCTGGCGTCCGCGGCGGAGTCGCTCGGGGACGGCGTCCCGGTGCGCGTCGTGGCCGGCCGCGCCCAGGACCCCGCGCACCGGCGCGAAGCGATCGGTACCGCCGTGCGCGAGCTCGGCGGGCTGGACGTCCTGGTCAACAACGTCGGCATCAACCCCGTGTACGGGCCGCTGGTCGACCTGGACCCCGAGGCGGCCCGCAAGATCCTGGACGTCAACGTGCTGGGCACGCTGGGCTGGGTCCAGGAGGCCTGCGCCGCCGGGCTGGGCGCACGGGACGGCGCGGCCGTGCTCAACATGTCGTCGGTGGCCGGGGCCGTGCCGTCGCCGGGGATCGGGTGGTACGGGGTGAGCAAGGCCGCGGTCTCGCACCTCACCGTGACGCTGGCGGCCGAGCTCGGCCCCCGGGTCCGGGTCAACGCGCTCGCCCCGGCGGTCGTGCGGACGCAGTTCGCGCGCGCCCTGTACGAGGGGCGCGAGGAGGAGGTGGCCGCGGCCTACCCGATGCGGCGGCTGGGCAGCCCGGACGACGTGGCGTCCGCAGCCGCCTACCTCTGCTCCGACGAGGCGGGCTGGGTCACCGGCCAGGTGCTGACCCTCGACGGCGGGCTGCTGGCCGCGGGAGGGACGGCGTGAGCGCGCGGGGGACGGTGGGCGCCGTCGACGTCGCCGGTGTCGTGGAGCGCACCCGCCGCTTCGTCCGGGACGTCGTCCTCCCCGCGGAGCCGCCGGCGGGGACGGCCCTCGACGCCGCCGGGCGCCGCGCGCTGCAGCAGCGGGCGCGCGAGGCGGGCGTCTTCGCCCCGCACGTGCCGGTCCGCCTCGGCGGGCTGGGGCTGCCGCTGGGCGCGTGGTCCGCCGTCTTCCAGGAGGCCGGGTACTCCCCGGTCGGGCCCGCGGCCCTGAACTGCATGGCCCCGGACGAGGGGAACGTGCTGCTGCTCGAGAGGATCGCCTCCGCCGAGCAGCAGGAGCGGTTCCTCGCCCCGCTCGCCGCCGGCGAGGCGCGGTCGTGCTTCGCCATGACCGAGCCGCACCCCGGAGCCGGGTCGGACCCGGCCGCGCTGGCCACCACCGCCCGCCGCGTCGACGGGGGCTGGGTGCTCGACGGCGAGAAGCGGTTCGTCTCGGGGGCCGAGGAGGCGGACTTCGCCATCGTCATGGCCCGCACGCCCGACCTCGGGGACGACGCCGCGACGCTCTTCCTCGTCCGTACCGACGCCGACGGGTTCGAGCTCGGCCACCGCATCCGCACGCTCGAGCGGGCGATCACGGGCGGGCACCCGCACGTCTCGCTCACCGACTGCTTCGTGGCCGACGGCGACGTGCTGGGCACGCCCGGCGAGGGCTTCCGCCACGCGCAGGTGCGCCTCGGCCCCGCCCGGCTCACGCACTGCATGCGCTGGCTGGGCCTCGCCCGTCGGGCCCACGACACGGCGCTCGACCGGGTGCGGCACCGCGAGCTGTTCGGCGCCCCGCTCGCCGACCTGGGGCTGGCCCAGGGCATGCTCGCCGACTCCGAGATCGACCTCGCCAGCAGCGCCGCCCTGATCGACCGGGCGGCCGCGGCGCTGGAGGACGGCGACGTCCGGGCGGGTGCGCAGGCCTCGTCGATCGCCAAGGTGCACTGCTCCGAGGCCGTGGGCCGCGTCGTCGACCGGGCCGTGCAGCTGTGCGGGGGAGACGGCGTCACGCTCGAGCTGCCGCTGGCCGCGTTCCTCGACGAGGTGCGCCCGTTCCGCGTCTACGACGGGTCGAGCGAGACGCACCGCTGGGCGATCGCCCGCCGCGCCGTCGCGCGCCGGCGCCGGGAGGTCGAGGCGGGCGAACGGGTCCTGGACCGGGCGGAGGGGCGACGATGACGGCGCTCGCGAGCGCGCCGGACGGCGTCGACGTCGTGCGTGCGCTGCCCGCGGGGGACGACGGCGCCGCACCCGCGCGACCGCCGCTGCTGGTGCTCGAACCGCTCGGGCGCTTCCTCGACGGCGTGGGGATGCCCGCCGGGGAGCTGGCATGGCGGCGGATCGGCGACGGCCAGGCGAACGTCACGTACGAGCTGCGGCGCGGCGGGGACCGCGTGGTCCTCCGGCGCGGCCCGCGGCCCCCCTTCCCGCCGTCGGCCCACGACATGCTGCGCGAGGCGCGCGTCGTCGCGGCGGTGGGGGCGGCGGGCGTGCCGGTGCCGGTCGTCCGTGCGGTCTGCGACGACCCTGCCGTCGTGGGGGCGCCGTTCTACCTCATGGAGCTGGTCGAGGGGCAGGTGGTGACGGACCACCTCCCCGCGGGCTTCGACGGCCGCGGCGCCCGCGCCGACCTGGTGCACGCCGCGGTCGACGCGCTCGCGGACCTGCACGCCGTCCCGCTCGACGGCGACGTCGCCGGCCTCGGGCGGCCGGACGGCTACCTGGACCGCCAGGTCCGCCGGTTCGCCCAGCTGTGGCCGCTGAACACCCGGCGGTCGGTGCCGCTCGTCGAGACCCTGGCCGGGCGGCTGGCCGCCACCCGGCCGGCACCCGCGCGCGCCGCCGTCGTGCACGGGGACTACCGGCTGGGGAACCTGATGTTCGCCGCCCCCGGGCGGGTGGCGGCGATCCTGGACTGGGAGATGGCGACGCTCGGCGACCCGCTCGCCGACCTCGGCTACCTCGTCGCGACCTACTCCGCGCCCGGGGCCGCGCCCACGCCGATGGACCTCACGCCCGTCACCGCCGGGCCGGGGTTCCCCACGCGCACGGACCTCGTCGACCGGTACGCGGCGCGCACCGGCGCCGACGTAGGGGAGCTGCCGTGGTACGAGGCGCTCGCCCTGTGGAAGTCGGCGATCTTCTGCGAGGCCATCTACACCCGGTGGCTCGACGGGCAGCGGCCCGACGACGCCTTCGCACCGGCGCTCGCCGACGGCGTCCCCGCGCTCGCCGAGGCCGCCGCGCACGCACTGCACCGTCACGAGAGAGGAAGCCGATGAAGATCGCCGTCCTGATGAAGGTGGTCCCGGACACGTACGGCGACCGCACGCTGTCCCTCGAGACGGGGCTCGCGGAGCGCAGCGCCGACGACGCCGTCCTCGACGAGATCGACGAGCGGGCGCTCGAGGCGGCCCTGGCCCACGCGGACGACCACCCCGACACCGACGTGGTCGTGATCGCCATGGCGCCCGAGCTCGCGCAGACCAGCCTCCGCAAGGCGCTCGCCATGGGGGCGACGTCGGCCCTCCAGGTGGTGGACGAGAGGCTGGTCGGCGCGGACGTCGTCCTGACCGCCGAGGTGCTCGCCGCCGCGGTGCGGCACGCGGGAGCCGACCTCGTCGTCGCGGGCGACGCGTCCACCGACGGGGCCGGGGGAGCGGTGCCCGCCGCCGTGGCGGAGACGCTCGGCGTGCCGTGCGCGACGGCGCTGCGCGAGGTCACGATCACGGACACCGAGGTCACCGGCGTGCGGGTGTCGGACGCCGCCACGCTGCGCGTCTCGGCGCCGCTGCCCGCGGTCGTCTCCGTGACCGAGGCCGCGCCGGGGCCCCGGCTGACGGGCTTCAAGGGGATCATGGCCGCCAAGAAGAAGGTCGTCGAGACCGTCACGGCGACCGACCTGGGGGTGGACCCCGAGCCCTCGGACGCCGCGCGCTCGATCATGACCGCGATCACCCGTCGGCCGCCACGCACGGCCGGCACCAGGATCGTCGACACGGGCGACGCCGGCGAGCAGCTGGCGGCCTTCCTCGTCGACCACCGGCTGGCCTGAGGAGGCGACGACATGACCGACGTCCAGGAAGAACCCGTCCTGGTCCTGGTGGACCGTGAGCCGCACGGAGGGCTCGCGCGATCGTCGGCGGGGCTGCTGGCGGCCGCCGCGTCGATCGGCAGCCCCGTGGCGCTCGTCGTGGGGGCGGGCGCCGACGACCAGGCGCCCGCGGCCGCGCGCCTCGGGGCCCGCCGCGTGCTGCTCGCCCCCGGGGACGCGGAACGTCTCGGCGTGCCGGTCGTCGACGCCCTCGAGGCCGCGGCCGAGCTCGTCCGGCCCGCCGCGGTCCTCGTGTCGCACTCGGTCGAGGGCCGGGAGGCGGCCGCGCGCTACGCGGTGCGGTCGCGCTCGGCGCTCGCCCTCGACGCGGTGGGCGTGTCGCGGGACGACGAGGGCGTCGTCGCGCACCACGCGGCCTACGGCGGCACGTACCTCGTCGACTCGGCCGCGACCTTCGGCGCCCCGGTCGTCACGCTGCGCGTCGGCGCCGTCGACGACCGCGCCCCGGCCGTCGACGACCCGCAGGTGGAGGCGCTCGCGGTCCCCGGGTCGGGGAGGCCCGCGGCCACGGTGCTCGCCGTCGAGCCCGTCGAGTCGGGCTCGACCCGGCCCGAGCTGCGCGGGGCGGGCACGGTCGTGTCCGGCGGGCGCGGGCTGGGGTCGGTGGAGGGCTTCGCCCTGGTCGAGCAGCTCGCGGACACCCTCGGCGGCGCGGTCGGTGCCTCCCGGGCGGCGGTCGACGCGGGTTACGTCGCCGCGTCCTGCCAGGTCGGGCAGACGGGTGTGACGGTGTCGCCGCGGCTGTACGTGGCGCTCGGCATCTCGGGCGCGATCCAGCACCTCGCGGGGATGCAGACCGCGCAGACCATCGTCGTCGTCAACTCCGACGAGCACGCGCCCCTGTTCGAGATCGCCGACTTCGGCGTGGTGGGCGACGTCTTCGAGGTGGTGCCCCAGCTCGTCGCGGCGCTCGAGGCGAGGCGGGACGCATGACGCGCCAGGGGCTGCCGCGCCGGCCCGGCGGCCCGCCGTGGCCGCCGGTGGACGGCGCGGACGCCGGCACGGCGGAGGTCGCGCACGCGACGACGCGAGCGGACGGTCCGACCGGGGCCGGGACGGCCGGCGGGGCGGCCGCACCCGGTGGGGTGCGGCAGGGCCTGCCGCGCGTCGCCCGGTCGACGACGGCGGGCGCCACCGCGGAGCCGGGAGCCGCCCTCGCCCAGACTGCTCCCGCCGCCGCTCCCGCCGCTGCGGTCGGCACACCTCTGCGGCGTGGCCTGCCGAGGACCGCGGGCGGGGCGCCGTGGCCCCCGGCCGGGGTCGTGCCGCCCGGGCGGGAACCGTCCGTCCCCGTCACACCGGACGACCGGCCGGCGGAGCCGCCGCCCACGGTTGAGCCCGCGCCGTCGTCGCCCGTGCCCGAGCCGGTGGCCCCACCCGTCGCGGCAGCCCCGCGCCGCCGTCGGCTCCCGGCGTGGGCGGGCCGGACGGGGATCGCGGCCGCCGTGGCGGCGGTCGTCTTCGGGCTGCTCGTCCTGGCCGCGCGCTGGTGGGTCGGCACCGACGCCGGGCGGGGCTTCCTCGCGACCTACCCGGGTACCGCCCCGATGCCCGACGATGCGCCGGTGGGCATCCCGGCCTGGCTGGCGTGGCAGCACTTCTTCAACGTGTTCCTGCTGGTGCTGGTGGTGCGGACCGGGTGGCAGGTGCGGCTGCAGCGCCGTCCCGCGGCGTCGTGGGCACCCCGCGCGGACCCGGGGGCGCGCATCGGCCTCATGGCCTGGGCGCACCAGGCGCTCGACGTGCTCTGGGTGGCCAACGGCGCGGTCTACATCGTGCTGCTGTTCGTGACCGGTCAGTGGGTGCGGGTCGTCCCGACCAGCTGGACCGTCGTCCCGGAGGCCCTGTCGGCCGGGCTCCAGTACCTGTCGCTGCAGTGGCCCACCGAGGACGGGTGGGTGCACTACAACGGCCTCCAGCAGCTCGCCTACTTCGTGACCGTCTTCGTCGCGGCGCCCCTGGCGATCCTCAGCGGCGTGCGGATGAGCGTGTACTGGCGGTCCCGGCCCGCCGCGGACCGGCTCGTCCCGATCGGGCTCGCCCGCCGCGTCCACTTCCCGGTGATGCTCTACTTCGTCGCGTTCGTCGTCCTGCACGTGGCCCTGGTGCTCGCGACGGGGGCCCGGCGCAACCTCGACCACATGTTCGGCGCGCGCGACGACGGGAGCTGGGTCGGCCTCGCGATGTTCCTCGTCTCCGTCGTGGTGATCGCAGGTGCCGCCGCCGCGATGCGCCCCGTCGTCGTCGCGCCGGTGGCCCGGCGCTTCGGCACGGTCAACGGGCGCTGAGCATCCCTCCCTGCCACGAACGTCCATCTCCCAGAGTGAAGGAGCGACCATGAGCGACACCGTCGAGATCAGGAAGGGCCTCGCGGGGGTGACGGTCGACCGCACCGCGGTCTCGTCCGTCAACGCCGCGACGAACTCGCTGCTGTACCGGGGATATCCCGTCCAGGAGCTCGCCGCGACCGCCTCGTTCGAGGAGGTGGTGCACCTGCTGTGGCACGGGGAGCTCCCCGACGCCGCCCAGCTCGAGCGCTTCGTGGCGGCCGAGCGCCGTCACCGCGCGCTCGACCCTGCCCTGGTGCAGGTGATCGACGGGCTGTCGTCCGCCGCCCACCCGATGGACGTGGTGCGCACCGCCGTCAGCGTCCTCGGCACGGAGGACCCGGACGCGTGGGACCACGAGCCGGACGCCGTCCTCGACAAGGCCCTCGTGCTGTACGCGAAGCTGCCCACCGTCGTCGCGCACCTGCAGCGCCGCCGCCGCGGGCTGCCGCCGGTGCCCCCGCGCGACGACCTGGGGTATGCCGCCAACTTCCTGTGGATGTCGTTCGGCGAGGAGCCGGACGACGTCGCGCGCCGGGCGTTCGACGTCTCGATGACGCTGTACGCGGAGCACTCGTTCAACGCGTCGACGTTCGCCGCGCGCGTCGTCAGCTCGACCCTGTCGGACTACTACAGCGCGATCGTCGCGGCCGTCGGCGCGCTCAAGGGCCCGCTGCACGGCGGGGCGAACGAGGCCGTCATGCACACCTTCGCCGAGATAGGGACGGCGGACGCCGCGGCCGGTTGGCTCGACGACGCCCTCGCGGCCAAGCGGAAGGTCATGGGCTTCGGGCACCGGGTCTACAAGCGCGGCGACTCGCGGGTCCCCACCATGAAGTCCGCGCTCGACACCCTGGTGGAGCACTACGGCCGCCCCGACCTGGCGGCCCTGTACGACGCGCTCGAGGACGAGTTCGTGGGCCGCAAGGGCATCTACCCCAACCTCGACTACCCGTCGGGCCCGGCGTACCACCTCATCGGCTTCGACACGGAGCTGTTCACCCCGATCTTCGTCGCCTCGCGCATCGCGGGGTGGACGGCGCACGTCCAGGAGCAGCTCGCGTCCAACGCGCTCATCCGCCCGCTCAGCGCCTACGACGGCGTGGCCGAACGGCACGTCGCGGGCTACGTGCCCGACGACGCCGCGCTCGCGGCCGCGACCCGGGAGGTGGAGCGGGCGGGGTGACCCGCGCCGCTCGCGGGTAGAACACCTGTTCGAACCGGGGCTATCCTGCTCCCGTGGGAAGCAGGCGACGAGACGAGGCCGGCGGATCGTCAGGTGCGGTCGACCGGGTGCCGCTGCGCGACGCCGCCGAGGGGGCGCCGGGGAGATCGCGCGACGGGGCGCACGTCACGCGCCCCGAGCGCGGGATCCCCGTGCGCGCCTGGATCACGTCGCGGCAGTCCGGCGAGCAGCTCGTCGACGGCGAGGCGACCGCCTGGACCGACGCGCAGGTGCACGTGCGCTATGTCGACTCCCACGGTCGCGAGGGCTTCGTCTGGCTGTGGGCGGGTGCCGTCAGGAGGCGGTAGCCGGGCGTCGTGCGCGCGGTCGCGCTCCGCGCTGTCGAGTCGGTGGGCCGCGACCTAGCCTGAGAAGGCGACCCGTGGCGGCCGTCGCCACGCCCGCGTCGTCGAGAGGAGCACGTCATGAGGGACGTGCGTTGCATGCTGGGCATGCACAAATGGCTCCGGCGCCAGAACGAGGACTCGCAGTACCTGCTCTGCGCCCGCTGCGGGCGGGACCGGCCGACGGACGGGCGGGTGCCGCCGATCGGGCGGATGGCCTGACGTCACCTACGTGAGCCACCGTCGGCCACCTGCGCCGTCCGGCGCCGAGCCGGGTCCTGCCGTGCTGGCGGGGACGCCGAACGGCGGCCCGCCCCGAAGGGTGGGCCGCCGTCCTGGCGACGTCAGCGGGCCCCTGCGGGCCGCCGATCAGATGTCGTAGGACAGAGGAAGAATTACGCACTGACCTGCGGCGACGCCGCCGATTCGGCCGAAGATCCCGCAGGGATCCCACGAAAGACCGCGTCGATGGCGCGCCGGGTGCGTTCGTCGGACGTCGGCAGCAGGTGCGTATAGACCCGGAGCGTGAAGCCTGGGTCGGAGTGTCCGAGGTACTCGGAGAGGGCCTTGATGGTCTCCCCGGCGTCGAGCAGGACGCTCGCGTAGTGGTGGCGCAGGGCGTGCATGCCGTTCTCGCGGGTGAGGTCGATACGGAGCGAGGCCGGGGCATCCTCGTCGGGGTGCGCGTCGGCGAAGCGCTCGACGACGGCGGCACTCGCCGCGCTGAGCGCACGCTTCCAGACGTAGGTGTTGAAGTGGTTGCGGTTGAGGGCCTTGCGCTCGCGGCTGGTGACGACGAGACGTGCCTCCGCCGCCTCCCCGGTGGTGACCTTCCACGGGAGGGTCACAGTCACGGCGGGATGGCTGGCGAGATGGGCGGCGAGGTCGTCCCGGATCGAGTCGGGGAGCGGGATCTCACGAATCCTCTCGTTCTTCGGCGGAGCGAACACCTGGCGGTTGCCGTGGAAGAGCTTGACCTGCCGTCGCACGGTGACCTTGCCGTGCAGGAAGTCGACGTCGTCGATAGCGAGGCCGAAGATCTCGCCCTGGCGCAGTCCGAGGCCGGCGCCAAGGTCGATGACGATGCGGTACCTCTCGGGGAGGGCATCGCGAACGGCAAAGACTCGTTCGGGCGCCCATGGGACTACCTTGCGGCGTCGCACCTTCGGCCGACTGACTGAGGGTGCTTTACAGGGGTTCTTCCGGATGAGCTCGTCGTCGACGGCCGCGCTGAGGACGGCCGAGACGTTCGTGAAGATGACCTGTCGTGTCGTGGCGGCGAGCCGGTGCAGGCTCCGTAGCCAGGCCTGGATGGTCGACGGCTTGATCGCACCGAGCTGCTTGCTGCCGAGTACAGGGAACGCGTGGATGCGTAGCCGCAGCTCGACCGCTTCGTGAGTCGATGCGTCGAAGGTCTGGGCCGCGAGCCAGCCGGTGGCATAGTCGCGGAAGGTGATCTGCCCGGCGGTCGGATCGATGTACTCGCCCCGCAACAGCTCGGCGTCGATCTCGCGGCGCTTGCGTTCGGCGTCGCTCTTGCGGTCAAAGGAGCGCATGCGTTGGCGTCCGGAAGGGTCGCGCCAGCGGGTGACCCAGAAGGTCGTGACCCTCCCGTCGTCCGTGTGGCGGGTGCGCTTCTCGACGCTCGCCATGATCGGCTTGTCCTGGTCGGTCCGGTCACTGGTGCCGACGACGGCTCGGGATCGCGCCGTCGGGCGGTTCGAGGGAGCGAAGCCACTTCTGGACGTCCTCCGTCCGGTAGCGGATGTAGCGCCCCACCCGAATTCCCTTAGGTCCCTTGCCCTGTTCGCAGCGCCACCGATACAGCGTGGTGACAGGGACCTGGAGGTAGTCGGCGACCTCGTTGATCGTGAGCATGCGGGTGGTGTCCATGGCGTCGTCCCCTTCGACTGGTGCGTGACAGTCCGCCGGTTGCTCCCAACGTACGCGCGTTCGCCAGCAGTGCGCAAGATATGCGCAGCGAATCATCGAGCGCGTTGTTCTTGCGCGGAACTGTGTCCGTGTCGCTAGTCTGGCGCCATGTCGAACGACTGGTCTCGCGCGTGGACGGCTCAGATCGGCCTGCGAATCCGGGAGGCGCGGCTGAGGAGTGGGCTGTCGACGCAGGAGCTGGCCGATCGCACGGTCGAGATCGGCTACCCGATGGCGCGAGCGTCGATCGGCAACCTCGAGACCCGGCCACGGGCCAAGATCTACCTGCAGGACGTGACGGTGCTCGCCGCAGCGCTGGGTGTACCGGTCGTGGAGCTGCTCTATCCACTGGATCCCGTGGTGATCGAGACCGCAGGGCCGGGCCTCGATGATGACGGCCCGTACGCGGTTCTGAGGAACTCGAGCGTCGAGATGCTGCCCGGCGAGGCCGAGACAGGACACCGCGCGGCGGGATGGTTCACCGGGGGATACGGACGAAGCCTTGAGGCGCGCATCGTCGCGATGGACGCCGTGGCGAAGTTCGTCGCACGTGAGCGTCTGTTGGTCACGTTGGAAACAGACGAGGAGATCGGCGAGCTGCGCGAACGCGCTGAGTTGGCCAACGCTCCGTCGCCCGACGAGTTCCTCCCGGTGCTCCGCATGGAGGTTCACGACCTCGCCGTGGCTGCCGAACTGGCATGCCGGGCCTACGACGAGGTGGCAGAAAGGGCGCGCGACCGACAAGCGGCCGTCGCCGCCGAGGAACGTGAAGCGGCCCAGCGTTGGGCGACGTCGCGGCCGGAGCCGTACATCGCGGACCCGATGCAGCGACCGGACCTACAGCACGTGTTCGGAATCGGCGGGATACCTGCACCGGCCAGTCCTGCAGTGGACCGGCGTGTGCACGTGCGGCTCTCGCGCGAGCGGAGCCGCCCGACGTCCTACTACGCAATGGATGAGCCGCAGGCCGAACCGCCTGCTGCGCCGGACCGGGCCTGAAGGCTGAACGCACCCTGCCGGCACGAGCCCGCCCGCCAGGTTGTCCCGCCGGAGTGCCGGCGGCGCTTGGGGTCCGGGCCTCTGACCGCGAGAATCTGAGCGTGAACAGGCAGGAGATCTCGGCCGCGCTCGAGGACGTTTTCGATCAGGCGATCGTCTTCCACGGCTTTGCGCGGCACATGAGGGATTACGACATCTACGTCTACGCGACTGCGGACGCCCGAGCCGGTGTCCGTCCGGAACACCTCCGCTACCGCTTCACGCACTGCGTCCGGGCGACCGCGACAACTGCAGTACCCGCATCGGCCTGGAAGGAATCACTGGACGACCGATTCGTCGACTACCAACGCTGGCTCGACGACGGCGCGCCAGACGGCTACGTCTGGGGAGTGAACTGGCAAGCGCTGTACCCCGGCTTCACGTTGATGGAGGCCTCGGCGGACGCAGACCGGTGGACCAGCCAGCTCGGGATCCCTTTCCACCACGTTGGGGTAGAGACCAACGGCCACAATCTCGAACTTGTCTTCGCCGACCTGGTGGTGAGCCGGGTAGAGCCTGGTGATGCGCCCTTCGTCGTCGCGGAGGACGGGCCGGACGCCAAGATCCCCTTGCCGTAGACGGGTCGGGTTTGGATCGGCCGGCTGACGGTGAGCCAGCCATTCCGCGCAACTGACCGTCATCTTTCGAGCCGCGGGCGGTCTCGGCGACGCGTCCGATGCGGGATCGGCGAGTGTGGAGCTGGTCGAGGCGGGTTGACGGGAGACCGCCTACGCAGACCGAGCGCATCGAGTTCGCGCTGGGACTTTCGCATCTCGAGCGTGATGCCGTCGTCAGAGTCGTCCGAAGTGAGGATCGTCGTCCATGCCCGGCGTGCCTCGTCGGCGTCCTCTGCGGTGAGATAGATCAGGTTGGCGTCACGGCCGCGGGTCGCGCCGACGTAGGCGACGGGGGCCGAGGAGGCGTCGGCGAGCAAGCGGGCCACGTCGACGGTGCGCCCCTGGGCCCCGTAGCCGGTGGTCGCGTAGGCGAGGTGCGTGTTGCGGCGAACGTAACCAGCGGGAATGGACCGGCGTCGCCCATCCTCGCCCCGCACCCGCACGATGCCGCCGCGCCCGTGCCCTGTGACCGTCCATGTCTGGCGGTTCAGGACCCCGAGATCGCCGTCATTCGCTCGGGTGGCGATCCGGTCGCCGACGCCGGCAGTGAGGCCGTCTCGGCCCGGGACGGCCGAGTTTGGCGGCGCCGTCACCTGCCCGGCGGTGCGCAATATCGCTTGGACGTAGGCGTTCGCGATAGCGGCTTGCTCGTTCGTCGCGACGATGCCCAACGCGTCGCGGCCGGCGAGGAGGTCCGTGCCGAGGTCGTGCGCGAACCGCGCGGCGGTCACGTCCGCATCCTGGCTCGCGACGAACGCACCACACCGCAGAAGTCCGTCGAACGACCTCGGGTCCCGGTCGCGGATCAGCATTGAGAGTGCCGCCCAGCCGGGCACGCCGAAGCGGTGTACGTCCGTCAGGTCGGTGACGGGAACGACGTCTGCGGCCATGGGGAGGACCCCGCCCTTGCCGACGGAGGCCAGTTGGGCCCGGTCGCCGACGAGTCGAACCCGCACTCCGGGCGTCTCGTCCACGATCGTCATGACAGCCCGCACCGTGTCCTGGTCGGCCATCCCAGCCTCGTCGACGATCACCACGTCGCCGTCCGCCAGCCAAGAACGCGACCTCGGCCCCGGTACGGGGCGCTGGGCGGGAGGCACCCGATGCAGTGGCTCGGTGTCCGACCATTCGTAGCCGTGTGCTCGCAGGAAGCTGTGAAGCGTCGCCGCGGTGGTGCCCGCCTCGTCGCCAGCAACCTTCGCGGCGGTGGCCGACGGCGCCAAGATCAGCGCCTTGGCGCCTTCCGCACTCGTGGCGCGGATGGCGGCGTCGAGCATCGCCGTCTTTCCGGATCCTGCGGCACCTTCGACGACCACGAGCGACTCCGGACCCGCGATCCGTGCCGCCGCGATGAGTTGGCCGGTGTCGAGTGGTCGGCACGCCATCGTGCCAACGGCGTGCAGCCAAGCGTTGTCGACGTCCGCATCCGCGTGCGCTCGGGCCTCGAACCGCTCCCGTAGCTCGAGCTCCTGCCGGACGACCTCGGCCGAGGTCCATGCCCGTACTCGAGACCGGCGTGCTTGGTCCATCGGCCCGGTGCCGTCCAGCAGGGGAAGGCAGTACTCGGAAATCACCAGGTCCGCGATCTGCCTACCGAGGGATCGGAGCCGCGCCGGGTCGCGGACTACTAGGTCAGCGGACGCGATCTCGTCGAAGACCATGGCCTGGACGTCGCCGTCGTGCCAGCGCGAACGCTCTGCGCCGAGGCGGTCGACGACGTGGCGCGCGACCTCGTGCGGATCGATCTGGGACTCGACCCGGAACTCTGAAGCGCTGTTCGCGTGGACGCCAGTCCAGCCGAGGTGACGGGCGCGGGCAAGCCACTCGGCCCGGAGCTGGGGGAGCGACTTGCTGAGGTCCTTCTCGGCGCGGGTCTGCTTCTGCGCTTGCTCCCGCCATCGCGCGACGACCCTCGCAGTAGGCGTCTCGCCCGGATGCTGTTCTTGCCAAGCTGCAGCGACCGCGGCGGTTGCGGTGTCGATCTGCGTGCGCCGTCGGGAGAACTCTGAGACGACCCGATCCTCGACGCCAACGACCGTGCCTGCCCGCACGTCGGCCCCGCGCTCAAGGAGTGCGCGGCGCAGCCGTGGGCTGCCCATCAGCGCGGCGTCAAAGATGCGGTTCAGCCGTCTCTGGTCCCGAAACAGGGGAGTGGTCCACAGTCCGGCCCACCGCTCCTCGCCACGGACCGAGACGAGTACGCGCGTCGGCATCACCGTGTGCGCGTGCCAATGCGGGTCGCCAGCCCGAGAGGTCCGGTGCATCGCGACGGCGGCCTCCATCCATGTCACCGGCACGAGCACCTGGGCTCCGGCCGGCCCGATCCGGGAGACCGACTCGGCAGCCAGAGCCTCCATGGCGGTCCGCACGGCGTCATGCATCGCGTCCTCGAGGACGTCGGCGAACCTCTCGTCCAGTCCGGCGAGGATCGACAGCTCCTTGGAGACGTTGAACGCCTTGTCGAGTGCGAGAGTCGAGTTCGAACGCGGGATGCCGTGCTCTCCGGACCCGTCCACGCCCTGCCATGACAACATCGCCTCGAGCTGAGGAGTGGTGATCTGCTGACCGAACGTCGGCATGCCCGGCCGGACCGTCAGGTGGTCGACCGTTGGCGCACCATCTGATGCGTAGTTGGCGTACGCCACGGCATCGGGTTCCGGGCCGATGGGGTAATCGGTCCGCGGATACGGGTCGAGCCCTTCGCATCCGTCCACGAGATAGCGGGCGAAATCCCGAGCTGTGGAGTGGAGCCCGCCATTTCCGCGCCCGATCTTCTGGATCCCGCCGTGGCTCACGACTACCACACTAGGCCCTACGGCCCGTCCGTAGTATGGGTGCCTGACTTGAGACTTGCGGAGATTCAGGGGCGTTCCTCAACGTTAAGCCGTCAGAGCGCCCTGCGGCCGATCGTTCCCAAGCGGAACGAGGACCAATAGGCAAGGACGGGCAAGTCAGGCGGTCGGATCAATTCCGAGCAACTCCTTCAAGTTTCCAAGCCATATGGATTGGGAGATTGCGAGACCGGAGCTACTATGCAGTTGCTTGCGCAATATCTCCGGATCCGCGGCGGCCTGGCGCAGTGATCCGACCATGCGGCGCAAAGCCGTCGATGCAAATACAATTACGTCCTTCCCTCGAAAGCTTCCTGCACCGGGCGCGGCACCGGAGTCCGTGCAGCTCTCCTGGATTACGTTGGGGTGCGGAATCGGATCCTCATCGCCGTCTGATTCGCGGACTGCGGCGACACTCTCGCGATGCAGCGCGAGGCAATACTCCGGGACCTTCAGTTCAAGGGTGTCCTGCCGTAGATAGCGCTGGAGATCGACACGATCGAATGCTATACCCCAATGGTTTCGCGCGCTTTCGGCTCGGAGCCGTGAGATCGGTGATGTCCGTCGCACGAGGTCGTCAACAAAGCCCCCCGCGCCACCGAGCGCCTCTAGCTTGACGGTAGAACCCTGGTGCTCGAGAACCAACGATAGAACGCCGAAGCCGATCAGCATCGCCTCAAGATCGGCGCCCTCATACGGATAGTGGACGTTCTCGATATCGGCATAGGTCGACAAATCGTCAAAATCTACGTCGGTGACACATGCAAAACCGCTAATGCCAAGCCTGAGAAGCTCCCTCGCAGCAACAATGGCGTTTGGCTTACCTGCGGCTGGGAAGAACTGAACGTTCCGGAGATGGTGCTTTAACACCAGTTCGTCATCGGGTCCTTCAACGATGACGAAGCATTCACCCGAAGCGCGGACGTGCATTCGAACTCGATCTGAAAGCGAGTCATAGTCTCGCAGCGTCACTCGAGACCGCCAAGAAGCTCCTCGAGTTCAAGTTCGCTTTCGTCCAGGTCGCCTGAAGGGTTCTCCGGCGGCAACGTTAAGGTCAGCGGTTCCTCGAGGTCCCAGCGACCGTTGACAATTGCAGGCGAGTGGGTAGCGAGGATCACTTGATGATGCGCAACCGAGGAAACTCGTGTGATGTCTTCTAAGAATGCATGTTGCCAAGCTGCGTGCATCGATATCTCGGGCTCGTCGATAAGCACGACCGAACCCTGTGTCGCGGTGAAGAGTAGTTCGGTAAACAAAGCGACCAAGTGTTGCTCTCCCGAGGAGAGGCTTGCTACGCGAATCTTGCGGCCCGAGACGCTCTCGAATCCGAGCCGACCGTCGCCATCGATAGTTGTCCGCTTCCCAGACTCCCGGAGCTTTGCGTCCAGGATTCCGCGAAGTGTTTCAAGCTTCTCGTTGAGCGGAAGAAGTGGTTGAAGGCGTGCTTCCCAGTCGTCCAGGAATGGACTTAGAATGCGCCGTACGGTTGGAGTCGTCTTTTCAGGGAATGGCGGCAGCTCCTCTCCGATAGCCAGCCCGTTCTTGGAAAGTCTTTCATAGCTCTCCACGATTCGGTCGTAGCGTGCGTGAAGCTCTGCCTCCCGGATGGTCTCGCTTGCTACAGCTAGAGCACGCATTGCGAAGCTCACATCGCTCCGTTGTGTTGCTCGAATCGAGTTCCGTCTTGCCTGGACTACCTCCGCACCGATGCGGAGGACGTACCTCTGGATTCGACCGGCAACGACGGCGCTCGGGTCGGATTCTCTCCAGTTTCGCCGGTCGTTTGGCTTGGGTGCGTCGAGTCGCTTCGTGTCAATCAATATGGGCCGGAGCGCGTCCGACATCTCGAGAATGCGTGGTGTCTCACGAAATCGAGTGGAACGTGGTTCTGGCGTCTTTATATTGTAGACGCTTTCAACGTACCTCCTTGTCACGACCCTCCCGTTCCTGAGGTCATACCAGGAGCCGTCGGGCCGTTCTTCGAGGTGGGCTGGGATGCCCGGCTGTTCCTCAGTCCTAGTGGCTGGATACCGAGTGGGTCCCTCGACAGTCGTGCCGCCGACATGTAAGGAGAAGCTGAGCGCGCCGTACTCGCCGGGATCGACTTCCCGCTCGACGGCGAGGGCTTCGCCAGAGGAAAAGTAGAAGTGTGCCGCCCGAAAAGGAATTGCGGCAAGGCGATCAATGTCCAGTCCGAGTGCATGTTTTGCAATGTTGAGAAGATGCGTTTTTCCGGCACCATTGGGCGCGGTGATGATCGTTGGCCCATCCTGACGGACATTGATCGTGTGGTCGACGTATCCAAATAGCCCGTGCACTTCAACCGTCTGCAGTATGCGCATGCTGGTTACTTCTCCTCCAAGGAGGTCTCCTGGACGCAATTAGGATCGCCAGTTGATGTTGGTCGTTTGCCGACAGTGGAGCGTCGGCTGGACCTACGCTCCCAGCCTTTCGAGGATCTGGCTAGTCCTGCTTGGCCCTACCTTGGCCCGTGGTCGGGTAGTTGGCGATGCGTTCAGGGGCTGCATGTCCGAGTGCGAGGGATGGTTCGTATAGGATGGGGTCCGCGGACCTTGGTCGCACGGTGATCGTGGTGAGGCGGCTGGATGTGGTGTAGGCCGTGGGTGCTATGGGAATGCCGTGAGCGTGAGGTCGACCGCCTCGCCCGCAGGTTTTCCGACGACGGAACGGACCTGTTGTCGTGCTGGTGCGTTCCCTCCCGGGCCACTTCAGAGGGATCCAAAAGTTCAGGGAGGGGCCCCCTCCCACCCGCAGTTGGCCACACAACGCGTGGAGACATGCCAGGAGCCCGTGGGATTCGTGCGTTCGCACCAGGACGCGGTGCTCCTCGATGTCGGCACCACAGTCCGGGCACTCGCCGTTCACGGGAAGGCAGCCCACGAGCTCAGTCCTTGTCCTCGCACCGCCTGCACCGTCGGTTGTCGCCCTTGCCGTCCCGGCGGTTCTGCCAGGGGATGCGATTCCCCGCAGGGCAGTCGTCATAGTCGTGGTACACGTCGGGATCGGTCGGGTCGCTCGAGTGGTATGGGTACACCTTCGCCATCGTCGGCTCCTTTGCCGGTAGTGCTCGCGAGCAACCAGGCTGGCATAAGAGGCCAGCGATGACACGGGTGAAGTTCAGCTGGCGACACGTGCCTTCGTGCGATCTCGGCGACCGCCTGCTCAACGGCGCCGACGGTGTGGGGTCATCTTGGTCGAAACAAAGGCGGGCGCTCAGTTTGGCGGCGGCTAACCAGTGAGACCAAGCCGGAACACCGCCTCCTTGATTGCTGCCAGGGCTTCCCGATCGGCGTCGCTCGCTTCGAGGGTGTCCACGATGCGTCGGATGAACCATCCTGTGGCGCTCGCCACGGTCTTGGTGTGCTCGAGCATCCCGGCGACAAGGCGTGACCACTCCTGTGGTGCCGCGTGGATGGTCGCGTCGTCGAGGACCCGCGTGGAGGGCAAGTTCTCGGCCAGATCGAGTCCCACTTTGGCATCGAGCAAGAGACGCGCGGCATCGCCCACGTCTTCGTGCCGAGGCAAGGTAGCGACCCAGGACAACAGTGCTGTCGCTTCCCCAGGTGTAAACCGCTTCGGCTGCGCCGCGATGCGGCGCTTGATGTGCGGCCGCATCCAGCGCTTCCACACCGACGTGCGAGCCTCGTCCTCCAGGTCGCCGACGCGCCGTGCGACACCGCGGATCCATGACCCGAAGACCCGGTCCGGAGTGACTCGCGTCAGTCGGGTCATCCATTCCAGTCGTGCGACGTCATCCATCGTGCTCCGCACCGTGATCAGCGCCGCGACTTGGGCGAGGTCGTTGGCGATCCTCGAGTCCGGTGTGACGAGCGCCAGGCAGTCGAGTACCCAGTCGCGGACGCCGGCGTCGAGCAGGTCCTCGCTGAGTCGACCGTGGAGGACTACGGTCCACAGATCCTCAACGGCGGACCAGTTCTCCTTGGTGGGCGTCAGGAGCTGCAGCAAGCGCTCGTTTGTCCATTGCGGATCGGCGCGGTACAAGAAATCCAACTGGCGAAGGAGAGGCGCGAGCGCGAGCCCAGCCTGCGCCGAGTCGTCGATAAGGGCTGACAGTGCCGCGGTGCTCTCGGCATACAGTCCCCCGCCGGGAAACGTGCCACGGCGCGCCTCATGCACTGCCACCGCGAGCCAGTACTCAGCCAGGGTGCCAACCGTGCTGTTAATCGCGGACGTGTAGAGGTCGGACACGGACACACGCTCGTCGCGGACCGTAAGCGATGCGAATGCGCGACGGGCGAGCTCGCGTCCGTCGGCGCGGCTAACCCATCGGTCACGGAGCGTCGGCTCGTTTGACCACGGTCGAACGAGCCGGGCGACGGCCGATTCGAGCCCTTCGAGGTCATCCGCCAGCAGAAGCGAGGCGACCTGGTCGAGTCGGGAGTCAGCCATGTCCGCGCTGGCCCATCCGGTGATGACCTGTCGGCGAATCGCCGGCAACTCGCTGTGTTCCCACACGATGAAGCCGTCCGTGGGCCATCCCGCGATGGTCTTCTCGAGCATGTCTCCCGCACCCCACCATCCGTTGCGGCGGGCGGATGGTGCGTGCTCATCGAACCGTGCTAACGCGGCCCCTGGATCCTCAGCGAGCATCTGATGGAACTCGTCGGGTTGCCACGGCCACTCGTCCTCGATCGTGCTGCTCCAGCTCCAGCCGTAGTAGGTGAAGTCGGGGTGCTCCCGCGGTTCCCAGTCCGGGTGCCGGCGGGTGACCGTCGTGAGCTCAGCAGGGACGTCCATGTCCGGGCGGTGTGCCCTCAGCCAGTGCAGGAGCTCGAACACGCGGCGGTCGCGCAGCTCTTCAGACTCGACCGGGCTCTCCAATTCTCGGGGCGGGTCGTCGGGTCCCTGGCTAATGGCAGCCGTAAGAATCTCCACCGTCTCGGGGGCCAGGTGTGCTGCGGTAACGGCGATGAGCTCGTAGACCTCGTGGTGCGCCTCGAGATCGAACAGAAGCGGCCGGTTGAGGATCGAACCGACGCGGGTATCGATGGGCATGTCGTTCGAGACGGACAAGCTATGCAGGGCGAGCCGTCGTAGCAGCGGCGCGGCGCTGTCGAGCCACAGCTGGCGCAGCAACGCCGCGTTCGAGCCATCTTGGTCGAACGCTGCGGCGATCTGGTCGCGTGCGACGTCGATCAGGACGTTCGAAACCTCATCGGCGCTGTACTCGTCTTGCTCGTGCGGTGCAATGGCCGAGCGGGAGAAGCTCCACGGGTCGAAGCCATCCCGACCCGTGCGACGGTGCGCGTACTCGAAGAAGCCCGTCAGCCATGTAAGCAGGCTGCGACGGTCGTCCACGTCGAGGTCGCGCAGATGCCGCTCGATGCCGTCCTTCAACGCCCAGTCGTCCACCATTAGCTCTGGACGATGGGCCGTCCCAGGGAACGGTTGATTCCGGAAATTCCAGTTGCTGGTCAGCTGTTCGAGCACGAGCAGTGCATCTGATGCCGCGAGCGTGGCGTCGGCGGTCCACGCAGCCTCGAGAACCAGACGCAGCTCGGGGTCCTGGCTCGGGAGGACAGTGAGGGCCCATCGCAGCAGGGTGGAGCGGACGTCCAGGTCGACGTCATCACGCATGATCCGACGCACAACCGCCGAGACGAGGATGGCCGCGACCGGACCCGGGCCCTCGGTGACGTACCGCACGACGGCGTCGGAGGTGTCCGGTGCGACGGCCGCGTTCGCGATCCACTCTGCGAGCACCGCGGGCACCCTTGGACCGACGTGGTCGCTAGATTCGTTCCTGAGCAGTGCCTTGAAAGGTCGCCGTTGGGCCATCCATTCGGCCCATTCGGGACCCGTCGCGATGGCGCACACCTCGGCAACCAGCGTCTCGTCCTCGAGGGCTGCGACGAGGACGTCGTGGTCGTCAGGACCTGCCGGCGGAGTGTCGGCTGCCAGCGCGCGCACCGTCTGCGCACGATTGAGCGGGGTATCGCGGGCCCAAGCGCCCCACCGGGTCAACACCTCGATGACCACGTCATGCTCGCCGGACGGATAGCAGATGGGGACAATCCGACGCCGGTGCCAGTGTGCGGGGTCGTCGCGGTCCGTGATGATGTACCGCTCGCGCGCGTCGGACGGGAGCCCCTTGGCGAGGTAGTCCATCATCCGGTCTTCGTGGCTGTAGCCGACAAAGCAGACGACGAAGCGGGAGAACAGGTCACGTAAGAACGTAGGGGCCCAGCCGCGAGTGATGTACGCGGTTCCGAAGTCCGAGTCCGTGATCACCAGGCGCTGGGGCGGTTGGCCGACCCGTCCGTGCAGATGGACGAGGCCCTCGAAGTCGTTGCCAAGGGGGAGCGCTGGCGCCTCAAACACCGTGTGCGTGGTCCTCGTCGCGCTCAAGGCCCTGTGCAGGTGGTCGTCGTAATTCGTGGTCACCATGCGGACTGGACCCGGCGTGGCCGCGAGCGTCGCCAGCGCGTCGTGCAGCGCGTTGCGCTGTCTCCTGCGGCTGATGAGGTCGGAAACGATGCGGTGGATGTCGAGGCCGGGGTCTGCTGCGAGGCGCCCGAGGTAGACGTCGGGCTCCCCTACGTCCTTCTCGTTGGGTTGCTCGCCTACGAGGAGGGCGACCTGCTCCGTCAGGTTGCCGAAGAGTGGCAGGCAGGTCGGCGGCGGGACCGACACGCCTGCGCCGACGAAGAACACCACGTCGCCGTCCGCATGGGCAGTGATGAGCTCCTGCGGGAGGTCGATTTCAGCAAAGCGCACGTTGCCTCACATTGGCCTAGATACCCGCACTTCGCGGACAGTGCACAGGATGCCGCACGAGCCGGCTGCACGGGGAGGTGCCGCGAGGCTTCACCCAACGATGTCTCGCGACGTCATAGCGACTACACGCCGTGCGGGATCTGACAACGGTGTTCCGTGCATCAAGGTCGTCGTGCTCCGGTTAGATCACACACGGATCACACAGGAGGACGCGAAACGGCGTCCGACGCTGCCAAACGCTGCGTAGCGTTCGTGCAGGTCAGACGCCGTTTCGAACGACGTTGAGGAGGGTGCTCAGCCCCGACTGTCAGATGTCGTAGTAGAGCTCGAACTCGTGGGGGTGCGGGCGCAGGCGGATCGGGTCGATCTCGTTGCTGCGCTTGTAGTCGATCCAGGTGGCGATGAGGTCCTCGGAGAAGACGTCGCCCTGCGTGAGGAACTCGTGGTCGCGCTCGAGGTTGTCGAGGGCCTCCTCGAGGGACGCGGGCACCTGGGCGATCTGCGCATGCTCCTCGGGGGGCAGCTCGTACAGGTCCTTGTCGATCGGCGCCGGCGGCTCGATGCGGTTCTTGATGCCGTCGATGCCCGCGAGGAGCTGCGCGGCGAACGCGAGGTACGGGTTGGCCGTCGGGTCCGGCACGCGGAACTCGACGCGCTTGGCCTTCGGCGAGGAGCCGGTCACCGGGATACGGATGCACGCGGAGCGGTTGCGGGCCGAGTAGACCAGGTTGACCGGGGCCTCGTAGCCGGGCACCAGGCGGCGGTAGGAGTTCACCGACGGGTTGGTGAAGGCCAGCAGCGACGGGGCGTGCTTGAGCAGGCCGCCGATGTACCAGCGGGCCGTGTCGGACAGGCCGCCGTAGCCCTTCTCGTCGTAGAACAGCGGCTCGCCGTTCAGCCACAGCGACTGGTGCGAGTGCATGCCCGAGCCGTTGTCGCCGAAGATCGGCTTCGGCATGAAGGTTACGGTCTTGCCGTGCTGCCAGGCGACGTTCTTGATGACGTACTTGAACTTCATCAGGTCGTCGGCCGAGTGCAGCAGGGTGTTGAACCGGTAGTTGATCTCCTGCTGGCCGGCGGTGCCCACCTCGTGGTGCGCGCGCTCGACGTCGAGCCCGACCTCCGCCAGGACCGCGCACATCTCGTCGCGCAGGTCGGCGAACTGGTCGTTGGGGGAGACGGGGAAGTAGCCGCCCTTGTAGCGGGTCTTGTACCCGAGGTTGCCGCCCTCCTCCTCGCGCCCGGTGTTCCACGCGGCCTCGACCGAGTCGACGCTGTAGAAGCTCTCGTGCTGGTTCGTCGAGAAGCGGACGTCGTCGAAGACGTAGAACTCGGCCTCGGGGGCGAAGAACGCCGTGTCCGCGATGCCGGTCGACTTGAGGTAGGCCTCCGCCTTGGCGGCGATCGTGCGGGGGTCGCGCGAGTACGGCTCGTCGGTGAACGGGTCCACGATGGAGAAGTTCACGATGAGCGTCTTGCGCTTGCGGAACGGGTCCAGGTACGCCGTGGTGACGTCGGGCACGAGCTTCATGTCCGACTCGTGGATCGCCTGGAAGCCGCGGATCGACGAACCGTCGAACATGAGGCCCTCGGTGAAGGAGTCCTCCGAGAACTGCTCCACGGGGATGTTGAAGTGCTGCATCACGCCCGGCAGGTCGATGAAGCGGACGTCGATGAACTCCACCCCCTCGCGACGGGTGAAGGCGATGGCCTCCTCGGCGTTCGTGAACATGCATGCACTCCTTGCGTGGATGGTGCCGTTCGGTCGGTGCCGCCGGACGGTTCCGAAGGACGGGGGCGACGAGCTCGTGCGCGCCGCTCGACGACCACGACCGTAGGGTGACGGCGTTTCTCCGGCGTGGCGCCATTGTTTCCAACACGTTACGGCGGTCACGCCTCCGGCGCCGCGTAGCCTTGACGCATGGCATCGCGGGAGGACATGGGTTCGTGGCTCGAGGGCGGACGCCGGGACGAGACCGGGTCCGCCGGACGGCTCGGCCTCCCCGACGTCGGACCTGGTTCGCTCGCCCGACTCGGGCGCCGGGCCGTGGCCCTCGTCGTCGACTGGGCGGTGGCGACCCTGATCGCCTACCTGGTGACGAGCCCGGCGTCGTTCGCCGAGCTGAACTCGTGGGTCACCCTGGGCGTCTTCGCGCTCATGAACCTGTTGCTGGTCAGCACCGTCGGGTTCACCATCGGCCATCGTCTCCTGGGCCTGCAGGTCCGCACGCTCGGTGCCCCCGACGGCGTCGCGCCGGGGTTCGCGCGCGGCGCGGTGCGCACGCTGCTGCTGTGCCTCGTGATCCCCGCCGTCGTGTGGGACCGCGACGGCCGCGGGCTGCACGACCGGGCCGCGGGGACGGTCCTCGTGCGGCGCTGACGACGACGGCGAAGGGCCGGGGGGGGGCGCCGCGCGCCCGGCCCGGCGGCGGGG
>NZ_JBHTUY010000003.1:490801-505735 GCF_042793335.1 Isoptericola sp. NPDC056573 | reverse complement strand
CCAGCATACTGGCGCGGCCCCGCCGCTCGTGCGCCCCGACCAGGGCGTCCGGCCCGTCAGGCCTCGACGACCACCGGCACGATCATCGGCCGGCGGCGCAGGCGGCGGTTGACCCACTGCCCGATGACGCGGCGCATCACCTGCTGCAGCTGGTAGGTGTCGGTGGCGCCGCCCGCGATCGCGTTCTCGAGCGCGGCGACGACGTCGGGCTGGATCTCCTCGAAGACCGCGTTGCCCTCCGCCATGCCGCGGGCGAGGATCTGCGGGCCGGCGATCACCTTGCCGGTCGCGGTGTCGACGACGGCGAAGACCGAGACGAAGCCCTCCTCGGACAGCGTCCGGCGGTCCTTGAGCTCGTTCTCCGTGACCGCGCCCACGGTCGAGCCGTCGACGAAGACGTAGCCGCAGGGCACCGCGCCCACGACGGACGCCTTGCCGTCCACGAGGTCGACGACGACGCCGTCCTCGGCGAGGATCACGCGGTCGGCGGGCACGCCGGTGCGGACGGCGAGCGCGCCGTTGGCGACGAGGTGACGCACCTCGCCGTGCACCGGCATGACGTTCTTCGGCTTGAGCACGTTGTAGCAGTACAGGAGCTCGCCGGCGCTCGCGTGGCCGGACACGTGCACCTTGGCGTTGCCGGAGTGCACGACGCGGGCGCCGAGACGGGTGAGCCCGTTGATGACCCGGAACACCGAGTTCTCGTTCCCCGGGATGAGCGACGACGCGAGGATCACCGTGTCGCCGTGGCCGACCTGGACCTTGTGGTCGCCGTTGGCCATACGGCTCAGGGCCGCCATCGGCTCGCCCTGCGACCCGGTGGACATGTAGACGATGCGGTCGTCGGGCAGGCTCGCGGCCTGCTTGAGCTCGACGAGGACACCCGAGGGGACGTCGAGGTAGCCGAGCTCCGCGGCGATGCCCATGTTGCGCACCATCGAGCGGCCGACCAGGGCGACCTTGCGCCCGTGGGCGTGGGCGGCGTTGAGCACCTGCTGCACGCGGTGCACGTGCGAGGAGAACGACGCGACGACGATCCGCTTCTCCGCCTGCGCGAAGGCGGCGTCCAGCGCCGGGCCGATCTCGACCTCGTTGGTGACGAACCCGGGCACCTCGGCGTTGGTGGAGTCGACCATGAACAGGTCGACGCCCTTCTCGCCCAGCCGGGCGAAGGCGCGCAGGTCCGTGATGCGGCCGTCGAGCGGCAGCTGGTCCATCTTGAAGTCGCCGGTGTGCAGCACCGTGCCGGCGCCGGTCGTGACGGCGACGGCGAGCGCGTCCGGGATGGAGTGGTTGACGGCGACGAACTCGCAGTCGAAGGGGCCGAACCGCTCGGTCTGGTCCTCGGCCACGACGCGCAGCACCGGCTTGATGCGGTGCTCCTTGAGCTTGGCCTCGACGAACGCGAGGGTGAGCCGCGAGCCGACGAGCGGGATGTCCCGGCGCAGCCGCAGCAGGTAGGGCACGGCGCCGATGTGGTCCTCGTGCCCGTGCGTGAGGACGATCGCCTCGATGTCGTCGAGGCGGTCCTTGATGTACTCGAAGTCCGGCAGGATCAGGTCCACGCCGGGCTGGTGGTCCTCGGGGAAGAGGACGCCGCAGTCGATGACGAGCAGGCGCCCCTCGTACTCGAGGACGGCCATGTTGCGGCCCACCTCGCCCAGGCCGCCGAGGGCCACGATGCGCAGCCCCTTCGACGGCAGGGCGGGGGGCAGGGGAAGTTCGGGGTGAGGGTGGCTCACGGGGCCTCCAGGCCGGTCGGTCTTACGGAAGTGTGGTGGCGCCCGCACGGACGCCGTCGTTCAGGTAGCCCGCCGTCGCGAGGGCGTCGCGCAGCTGCGCGACGTCGTCCTCGGAGGCGGCCACGTTGGGCAGACGCAGCTCGCGGTTGTCGAGCACGCCGAGCACCTCGAGCGCGGCCTTGGCCATGACGGCCTGGGCGCCGGCGCCGTTGAGCGCCTCGATGACGGGCACGGTGGGCAGGTACGCCTGCAGGGCGCCCGCGGTGTCACCGGCGTCCCAGCGGCGCACGACCTCGGCGAACGCCCCGCCCACGACGTGCGCGGAGACGGACACGACGCCGGCGCCGCCCATGGACAGGAACGGCAGCAGCAGGCTGTCGTCGCCCGAGTACCAGGCGAGGCCCGTCGCGGCCGCCAGGGGGGCGACGGACGACACGTCACCGGTGGCGTCCTTCGTCGCGACGACCTGCGGGTGCCGCGCGATGCGCTCGTAGGTCGACGCCGCGATCCGCACGCAGGTGCGCCCCGGGACGTCGTACAGCATCACGGGGAGCTCGGTGGCGTCGGCGACCGTCGCGAAGTGCCGGTACAGGCCCTCCTGCGACGGACGCGAGTAGTACGGCGAGACGACGAGCAGCCCGTGGGCGCCCGCCTCCGCCGCCTGCTCCGCCATCCGCACGGCGTGCACGGTGTCGTTGGACCCGGCGCCCGCGAGGACGTACGCCCGGTCGCCGACCGCGTCCACGACGGCGCGCACGAGGTCCGCCTTCTCCGGGGTGTGCGTCGTCGGCGACTCGCCGGTGGTCCCCGACAGCACGAGCCCGTCGTTGCCGTCGTCCACCAGGCGCTTCGCCACCTTGACCGCCGCATCCAGATCCAGGTCGCCCGAGGGCGTCATGGGGGTCACCATCGCGGTGAGGACGGCGCCGAAAGGGCGCGCGGCGGCAAGGGCGAGCGTCATGAGGTCAACCGTACCGGGCGCGACCGCGCCCGACGGACCGGACTCACCCGTCGAGCAGCCGCCCCAGCCGGGCCGCCAGGTCGGCGACGCCCGCCGCGTCGGCGTCGACCTCGACCGCGCCCGCCGTGCGGACCACCTCGCGCAGGCCCGCCGCGTAGGCGCCCAGGGCGGCGGCGTCGAGGTCGGCGCGGTGCGCCGCACGGCCGGCAGCACCGTCCGCCGCCACCCGGTGCCCGAGCGTCGCCGGCGAGACCCGCAGGATCGCGTGGACGAACCGCGCCCCGCCGTCCGCCGCGGCGTCCGCGAAACGGGCCACCTGGTCGGGTCGCGCCACGAGCTGCGGGACGACGACGCTCGCGCCGGCCCGCAGGTGCGAGCGCGCCATGTCGAGGGCGAGGCGCCGGGCGGGCTCCGCCGCGCGGGCGGGGTCGCCGGAGATCAGCGTGCGGACCACGTCCACGTCGAGGACGAGCGTGCCGGGCCGCCCGGCCGCGAGCGCCGCCGCGACGGTCGACTTGCCGGCGCCCGGCAACCCGTTGAGCAGGAGCAGCGTCACCTCGCCCCCGTCCCGCCCGTCGCCCATCCGCCGATCGTAGGGAACGGCGCCGGGGGCGAAGGTCGTCCGCTCCCCGTGTCGAGCGGACCGACCCCTGTGCATACTCGGGGCATGAGCTCGCTGTCCCCCGCGCTCGTGGCCCACCTGCCGACCGGCATGCTCGCCGACGGTCAGTGGACCGCGGCCTCGGGCGGGCGGACGTTCGAGGTCACCGACCCCGCGACGGGCGAGGTGCTGTTCGACGTCGCCGACGCCTCCCCCGAGGACGGTCGCCGCGCGCTCGCCTCGGCCGCCGACGCCGCACCCGCGTGGCGTGCCGTCGCGCCGCGCGAGCGGTCGGAGCTGCTGCGCGCCGTCTACGAGCGGCTCGTGGCGCGCAGCGGCGCCGTCGCCTCGCTCATCACCGCCGAGTGCGGGAAGCCCCTCGCGGAGGCGCGGGCGGAGGTCGCGTACGGCGCCGACTTCCTGCGCTGGTACGCCGAGCAGGCCGTCCGGGCCGACGGCCTGGTGCGCACGGCTCCCGCCGGCGCGAACCGGCAGCTCGTGCACCGGCGCCCCGTCGGCCCGGCGCTGCTGGTCACGCCGTGGAACTTCCCCATCGCCATGGCGACGCGCAAGATCGGCCCGGCGCTCGCGGCGGGCTGCACGGTCGTGATCAAGCCCGCCCACCAGACCCCGCTCACGACGATGCTGGTCGCCGAGGTGATCCGCTCCGAGGCGGCCGACCGCGGGCTCCCGCGCGGCATCGTCAACGTCGTGCCCACGGCGAGCTCGGGCGACCTCGTGGCGCCGCTGCTCGCCGACGACCGGCTGCGCAAGCTGTCCTTCACCGGCTCCACCGCCGTCGGGCGCGCGCTGCTCAAGCAGTCCGCCGACCAGGTGCTGCGCACGTCGATGGAGCTCGGCGGCAACGCGCCGTTCGTGGTCTTCGCCGACGCCGACCTCGACGCCGCCGTGGACGGCGCGACCGTCGCGAAGCTCCGCAACGCCGGCCAGTCGTGCGTCGCGGCCAACCGCTTCCTCGTGCACGACTCCGTCGCCCGCGAGTTCGCGCAGCGCCTCGCCGACCGGTTCGCCGGCCTGCGCGTCGGGCGCGGCGACACGGACGGCGTCGACGTCGGCCCGCTCATCGACGCCGAGGCCGTCGAGAAGGTGGCCGGGCTCGTCGACGACGCCACGGACCGTGGCGCGCAGGTGCTCACGGGCGGCGGCCGCCCCGACGGTCCCGGCACGTTCTTCGAGCCGACCGTGCTCGCCGGGGTGGACCGGGACGCGCGGGCGGTGCGCGAGGAGATCTTCGGCCCGGTGGCGCCCGTCGTCGGGTTCGCCGACGACGACGAGGCGTTCGCCCTCGCGAACGACACCGAGTACGGGCTCGCCGCGTACGCCTACACCACATCCCTGGAACGGGCCCTGCGCGTCGGGGCGGAGATCGACGCCGGGATGATCGGGATCAACCGCGGCATGGTCTCCGACGCGAGCGCCCCGTTCGGGGGCATGAAGCAGTCGGGGCTGGGCCGCGAGGGCGGGGAGGCGGGCCTCGAGGAGTTCCTCGAGACGGTGTACGTGGCGCTCTGAGCGTCGGACGTTTTCCCGCGCCGGGGCGGGCCGTGGTTTCCTACCGGCGTGACACGTGGAGAGGGGCGCGACCCGGCGGTGCGGTCCGCCGTCCGCCAGGGGGCCAGCGTGGCGCTCGCCACCGGCCTGTACGGCATCTCGTTCGGGGCGCTCTCGGTCGTGGCCGGTGTCAGCGTGCCGCAGACCATGGCGCTGAGCCTGCTGCTCTTCTCCGGCGGGTCGCAGTTCGCCCTCATCGGCGTCGTCGCCGCGGGCGGCTCCCCCGTCGCCGCCGTGGCCACCTCGACCCTGCTGGGCGTGCGCAACACGCTGTACGGCGCCGTCGTCGCGCCGCTGCTCGAGGTGCGCGGCTGGCGACGGCTCGCCGCGGCGCAGCTCACCATCGACGAGTCGACGGCGGTGGCCGTGGGCCAGCGGGAGCGGGCCGCCACCCGGGCCGGGTTCTGGGTCACCGGGGTCGGCGTCTTCGTGCTGTGGAACGCGTTCACGCTGGTGGGCGCGCTCGCCGGGGACGCACTCGGCGACCCCCGTGCCTGGGGGCTCGACGCCGCCGCCGGGGCCGCGTTCCTGGCCCTCGTGTGGCCGCGGCTCGCCGCACGGCGCGCGCAGGTCGTCGCGGCGCTCGCCGTCGTCGTCACCGCCGTGCTGATCCCGGTCGTCCCGGCGGGCGTGCCCGTGCTCGCCGCCGCGGCGGTCGCGATCGCCGTGGGCGTGGTCGCGACGCCGCGCACCCCGGACGGACGGACGGAGGCCGCATGACCACCACCGTGCTGTGGGTGACCGTCCTCGCCGCCTCGCTGCTCAGCTTCGCGCTCAAGCTCGCCGGCCACCTCATCCCCGAGCACTGGCTCGCGACGGACCGCGTGCAGCGCACCTCGACGCTCGTCACGGTGGCGCTCCTGGTGTCGCTCGTCGTCGTGCAGACGTTCGCCGACGGGCAGGCCCTCGTCGTCGACGCGCGCGTGCCCGCGCTCGCCGTCGCGGCGATCGCCCTCGCGCTGCGCGCGCCGTTCATCCTCGTGGTGGTGCTGGCGGCCGCCACCGCGGCGGGGCTGCGCGCCCTCGGCTGGGGCTGACGACCCGCACGGGGCCGCCCGGTCACTAGGGTGGCCGGATGGCACTCTTCCGCGAGGCGGCCGACGTCTCGGTCCGCCCGGCAGTCCCCGGCGACGAGGACGCCGTCACGCGTGTCCAGGTGTCCGCCTGGCGCGCGACCCACGAGGTGGCGCTGGGCGACGGCGTCGTCGACGCGCTCGACACCGACACGATGCGCGAACGCTGGGCGCGCGCGATCACGGCACCGCCGGGCCCGGGCTTCGCGGTGCTCGTCGCCCTCGACGGGCCGGAGATCGTCGGCTTCGCGGCGGTGGGCCCCGGCCAGCTCGTGGCGCTCGAGGTGGAGCCACGGCACCAGCGCGGCGGCCACGGCTCGCGGCTGCTGTCCGCCGCGGTCGACCGGCTCCGCACGGACGGCGCCGAGCAGGTCGTCACCTGGGTGCTCGACGACGACTCCGCGCGCGAGCGCTTCCTCGGCTCGGCGGGCCTGGGGCCGGACGGCACGTCCCGCACCCTGGCGACCGGCGTGCGCGACGTCGTCGAGCGGCGCTGGTCCGCCGCCATCTGACGCCTGCGGGGCTTCCCCCGACCGCGGGCGGCCGCTCCAGTTGCCTACCGAACGGTAGGTTTTTTGTTAGGCTGCAGGCGTTGCACCGTCGCCGACCCCTGGAGCGCCCCGTGACCCTCGACCAGACCGTGCCCGCCACCGCAGCGGACGGCACCCCCGAGCACCCCGCCGACCCGTTCGACGTCGAGCGCGTGCTCGCGTCGCTCACGCTCGAGGAGAAGGCCTCCCTGCTCTCGGGAGTCGACTTCTGGCACACGCAGCCGGTCGAGCGCGACGGCGCGACCGTCGTCCCGTCGGTCATGGTCACGGACGGCCCCCACGGCCTGCGCAAGCAGGACGAGACCGCGGACCACCTCGGCCTCGGCAACAGCGTGCCCGCCACCTGCTTCCCCACCGCCGCCGCGCTCGGGTCGAGCTGGGACGCCGACCTGCTGCGCCGCGTCGGCGAGGCCCTCGGCCGGGAGACCCGCGCGAACGACGTCGCCGTCCTCCTGGGCCCCGGCGTGAACATCAAGCGGTCGCCGCTGTGCGGGCGCAACTTCGAGTACCTCTCCGAGGACCCGGTGGTGGCCGGCGAGCTCGCGACGGCCCTGGTCGAGGGCATCCAGTCCCTCGGCGTCGGCACGTCGCTCAAGCACTTCGCCGCCAACAACCAGGAGGCCGACCGGATGCGCGTGTCGGCCGACGTCGACGAGCGCACCCTGCGCGAGATCTACCTGCCGGCGTTCGAGCGCGTCGTCACGAAGGCGCAGCCCTGGACCGTGATGTGCGCCTACAACAAGGTCAACGGGGTCTACGCCTCGCAGCACGACTGGCTGCTCACCACGGTGCTGCGCGACGAGTGGGGCTTCGAGGGCCTCGTCGTCTCCGACTGGGGCGCCGTGCGCGACCGGGTCGCCGGGGTCGCCGCCGGGCTCGACCTCGAGATGCCGTCGTCCGGCGGCCGGACCGACGCCGAGGTCGTCGCCGCCGTCCGCTCCGGCGCGCTCGACGAGTCCCTCGTCGACGCCGCCGCGCGCCGCGTGCTGCAGCTCGTCGCGCGCTCGCTCCCGGCGCAGGACGCGCCCGGCACGTTCGACGTCGACGCCCACCACGCGCTGGCCCGCGAGGCCGCCGCCGCGGGCACGGTGCTGCTGAGGAACGACCCCGTCGACGGCGCACCCCTCCTGCCCCTGGCGCCGGACGCCCTCGCGGGCGCCGCCGTCGTCGGCGAGCTCGCCCGCACCCCGCGCTACCAGGGCGCCGGGTCCTCGCAGGTCAACCCGACCCGCCTCGACGACGCGCTCACCGCGCTGCGCGCGGCCGCCGGCGCCGACCTGCCGTTCGCCCCGGGCTACGCGCTGGCCGAGGGCCCGGCCGAGGACCGCTACCCCGAGACCCTCGTCGCCGAGGCGGTCGAGGCGGCGCGCGGCGCGGGCACCGTGCTCGTGTTCCTCGGCCTGCCCGCCGCGTACGAGTCCGAGGGCTACGACCGCGACCACCTCGACCTGCCCGCCGACCAGGTCGCGCTGCTGCGCGCCGTCGCGGCGGCGAACCCGCGGGTCGTCGTCGTGCTCGCCGGCGGCTCGGCGATCTCGGTGGCCCCCTGGCAGGAGGCCACCCCCGCGCTGCTCACCGGCTGGCTGGGCGGCCAGGCCGGCGGCTCCGCCGTCGCCGACGTCCTCACGGGCGCCGTGGCGCCGTCGGGCCGGCTCACCGAGACGCTCCCGCTGCGCCTCGAGGACACCCCCGCCTTCGGGAACTTCCCCGGCGAGCTCGGCCACGTCCGGTACGGCGAGGGCGTCCTCGTGGGCTACCGCTGGTACGACGCCCGCAAGGTCGACGTCGCCTACCCGTTCGGGCACGGCCTGACCTACACGACGTTCGCGTACGACGACGCCACGGCCGAGGTGACCGGCTCCGGCCCCGACACCCGCGTGCGCGTGTCGGTCCGGGTGACCAACACCGGCGCCGTCGCGGGCGCGGAGGTCGTCCAGGTGTACGTCGGGGACCCGCAGGCCCAGGTGCAGCGGCCCGAGCGCGAGCTCAAGGCGTTCGCCAAGGTGCACCTCGAGCCGCACGCGTCGCGGGTCGTGACGTTCGACCTCGACGCCCGCGACCTGTCGTACTGGCACCCCGTGCTGCGCCGCTGGGCGCTCGAGGGCGGCGAGTTCCGGGTCGCCGTGGGCGCCTCGTCGCGCGACCTGCGCGCCGAGCTCGTGGTCGACGTCGTCGGCGAGGACGTCACCCTCCCCCTGCACGAGCTGTCGACGCTCGGCGAGGCGCTGGACCACCCGGTCGCCGGGGCGATGATCCGGCCCGCCCTCGAGGCGACGCCGATCGACCCGTCGATGCTCGCCATGGCCACGGACATGCCGCTCGCGGTGATCGCCGACTTCGGCCTGGCAGGCTTCGACCGGGGCACCCTCGAGCAGCTCGTGGCGGCCGCCGACGCCTGACCCCCCGAACCCTGTGGGCGCTCGATCGGTGCCGGCCGGACCACCGCCACACCGATCGAGCGCTCACGACATCAGGCCGCGTCGACGACGATCAGGTCGAGGTAGGCCCGCAGGTCGGCGGACATGTCGACTCGCTCGGCGCGCGGCCGCTCGAGCGAGTACAGCCACTGGATCTGCAGCCCGTCCATGAGCGCCACGACGGTGCGTGCCGCCACCCCGGCGTCGACGCCGTCGCGCAGCCGGCCGTCGGCCGCGAGCCGCTCGAGCTCCGTGCGGACCCGCTCGAGGGTGTCCGCGTACCGTCGCGCGAAGTAGTCGTGCGCGGGATGGTCGGTGGACGTGGCCTCGGCGGCCAGACCGGTGAAGACCTCGACGACGGGCCGTCGCAGCGCGTTGCGCTGCACGAGGCGCACGAGCGCCTCGAACATGGTGCGGCCCTGCTCGACGTCGGTGTCGAAGTCCGCGAAGTCCACCGCGTCGCGGTGCTCCAGCACCGCCTCCAGCAGCGCGGCCTTGGTCGGGAAGTGGTGCAGCAGCCCCGGGTGCGAGATGCCGACGCGGGCCGAGATCTCCCGCAGGGAGGCGCCGTGGTACCCGACCTCGGCGAACGCGACGATCGCCGCCTGGAGGATCTCCTCGCGCTTGGCCCGTCCCTTGGCGTAGCCCCGGCGGGGCGCGGCCTCGTCCTGGATCGTCGTGTCGCTCACGTCGGCCATTCTCCCCCGTTCGCCCGCCACGTCGGACGGGACGGTTCACCCGCACGCGCCCCAGCAGGACCCTTGGCACCAATACCTACCATGCGGTAACCTCGCTTCCCGACCGGCCGGTAGGCATTGGTCGCCAGGCGGGTCCGACGGCGGGCCCGGCAGAGAATCAGGAGTCGTCCATGGCAGACGTTCAGGCCCCCGCACCGACCGGCCCGTCCCCGGCGTCCCCGACCCGCACCCCGGAGGCCGGCCGCGCCGCCGCGGGCACCGGGACGGTCGTCGCCTACGTCCTCGCGTTCTTCACGCTGTACATCGCGGTGCTCACGCCGGTGGTCAGCACGCTGGCGCTCAAGGTCGACGCCCTGTCCACGCCCGAGACCCGCGCCACGAACCTGGCCCTCGTCACCGGCGTGGGCGCGTTCTTCGCGTTCGTCGCGAACCCGGTCGCGGGCGCCCTGTCCGACCGCACGACGTCGCGGCTCGGCATGCGGCGGCCCTGGCTGCTGTGGGGCGTGCTGCTCGGCGCCGTCGGCCTCCTGCTCATCGCGTTCGCGCCCGCGATCTGGATGGTCGTGATCGGGTGGGCCGTCACGCAGGCCGCGATGAACGGCACCCAGGCCGCGCTCCAGGCGCTGCTGCCCGACCAGGTCGCCGAGACCCAGCGCGCCCGCGTCTCCAGCCTGCTCGGCATGGCCCAGCAGCTGGCGCCGCTGGTCGGCATCGCGCTCGCCTTCGCGTTCACCGCGGCCGGGGCGGACGAGATCTGGATCTTCGTCGTCCCCACGGCCCTGGCCGTCGTCGGCGTGCTCGCCCTCGTGGCCGTCCTCCAGGACCGCCACCTCGACCGGGCCGACGTCGCCCCCTTCCGCCTCGGCGCGTTCCTCAAGGGCTTCTGGGTCTCGCCTCGGCAGCACCCCGACTTCGCGTGGACCTTCCTCGGCCGCTTCCTCATGCTCTTCGGCTTCGCGCTGTACAACACCTACCAGCTGTACTTCCTCATCGACCGGTTCGGCTTCGACACCGCGACGGCGCTGAGCTGGCAGCTGCGGCTCATGGTCGTGCAGGCCGTCGTCATGGTGGTCGCCTCCCTGCTGGGCGGCGTGCTGTCCGACCGCACGGGCCGCCGCAAGATCTTCGTGGTCGTCGCCACCCTGCTCGCGGGGGCCGGCCTGCTGACCTTCGCCCTGGTCCAGGGCCCCGCGATGCTCTACCTGGGCGCCTCGCTGTTCGGCGCCGGCCTCGGCGCCTACTTCGCCGTCGACCTCGCGCTGGTCACGGACGTGCTGCCCAACGCCGAGACCGAGGCCGCCAAGAACATGGGCGTGTTCAACATCGCCAACGCGCTGCCGCAGTCCGTGGCCCCGGCCCTCGCCCCGGCGTTCCTCGCCATCGGCACCGGCGGCAGCAACTACACCGCCCTGTTCGCCGTCTCCGCGGTCATCGTCGCCCTCGGCGCCGTGGCCACCCTGTTCATCCGAGGAGCCCGCTGATGACCGACGACACCGACGCCACCGCCCCGGCGCCCGCCGACGCTCCGTACCGCGACGCGTCGCGCCCCGTCGCCGAGCGCGTCGCCGACCTGCTCGGACGCATGACCCTCGAGGAGAAGGCGGGCCAGCTCTTCCAGACCATGATCGAGGTGGGCTCCGGCGGCGAGCTGTCCGAGGGGCCGTCCGCGATGGGCGTGCCCGCCACCACCGACATGGTCGTGAAGCGGCAGATGACGCACTTCAACGTGCTCGCGGCGCCCCCGACCGCGCGCGAGTTCGCGCGGTGGCACAACCGGCTCCAGGAGCTCGCGGCGTCCACCCGGCTCGGCATCCCGGTCACGGTGTCCACCGACCCGCGGCACGCCTTCACGGACAACCCCGGCACCGCGCTGCTGTCCGGGCCGTTCTCGCAGTGGCCGGAGACGCTCGGCCTCGCCGCCACCCGCGACGAGCGGCTGGTCGAGGAGCACGCCGACGCCGCGCGCCGCGAGTACCTCGCCGTCGGCATCCGGACGGCGCTGCACCCGCAGGTCGACCTCGCCACCGAGCCCCGCTGGGCCCGCGCGAACGGCACGTTCGGCGAGGACGCGGAGCTCGCCGGCCGGATGGGCACCGCGTACGTGCGCGGGTTCCAGGCCACCGGCGACGTCGCCCGCGAGGCCGGCCTGCCCGGCACGTTCGGCGAGCGGTCGGTCTCGACGATGACCAAGCACTTCCCTGGCGGCGGGCCCCAGCAGGACGGCGAGGACCCGCACTTCGCCTACGGCCGGGAGCAGGTGTACCCGGGCGGCCGCTTCGCCGAGCACCTCGAGCCGTTCAAGGCGCTGCTCGCCGCCGGGACGCGGCAGATGATGCCGTACTACGGCATGCCGGTGGGCCTCGACGCGGACCTCGGCGACGGGCCCGAGACGGTCGAGCCGGTCGGCTTCGGGTTCAACCGTCAGATCCTCACGCGCCTGCTGCGCGACGAGCTCGGCTTCGACGGCGTCGTGTGCACCGACTGGGGCCTGGTGTCCGACGCCGAGATCCTGGGCCAGCCGTTCCCCGCCCGCGCCTGGGGCGTCGAGCACCTGGCGCCCGTCGACCGGCTGGAGAAGATCCTCGCGGCCGGCGCGGACCAGCTCGGCGGCGAGGCGTGCCCCGAGCTCGTCGTGGAGCTGGTGCGCGCCGGGCGCGTCGCCGAGTCGCGGATCGACGAGTCGGTCGCCCGCCTGCTGCGCGAGAAGCTCGAGCTGGGACTGTTCGACGGCGCCCGCTACGTCGACCCCGACGCCGCCGCGTCCGTCGTCGGGCACCCGGACCTCGTGGCCGCCGGGCGCCGCGCCCAGTCGCGGTCCGTGACCCTGCTGGCGTCCGCGGCCGGCGGCGCGGCACGCCTCCCCCTGGCCCGCGGCCTGCGCGTCCACGTGGAGGGCGCGTCCGACGTCGACGGCATCGGGGGCGTGACCGTCGTCGCCTCCCCCGCCGAGGCGGACGTCGCGCTGCTGCGCCTCAAGGCGCCGTACGAGGACCGCGGCCCCGGCTTCGAGGGCTTCTTCCACGCCGGCTCGCTCGACTTCCCCGCGGACGTCGTCGCGCACGTGGCCGAGGTCGCGGCGCAGGTGCCGACGGTCGTGGACGTCTACCTCGACCGGCCGGCGATCCTCGGCCCGGTGCTCGAGGCGCTGGGCGACGGCGGGTCGCTGGTCGTGAACTTCGGGGCCTCCACCCCCGCGCTGCTCGACGCCCTCACCGCCGCCGTGCCCGCGGAGGGCCGCCTCCCGTTCGACCTGCCCCGCTCGACGGCCGCCGTCGAGGCGTCCCGCGAGGACGTCCCGTTCGACACCGCCGACCCGCTGTTCCGGTTCGGCCACGGCCTGCCGATCTGACGGTGGTGGGCGCCCACGACGCACGACGACCGCCGATGGGAGGATGAGGCGGTGACGTCCTCCTCCCCTGCCCCCGCCCGCACCGTCCGGGACGCGGCGGCGGGGATCGCCGTCCTCGGCGTCGCCAACTTCGTGGCCATCACCACGGAGGTGCTGCCGGTCGGCCTGCTGCCGCAGGTCGCGCGCGGCGTCGGGGTGAGCGAGTCGACGGCGGGGCTGCTCGTCACCGTCTACGCGTTCGTGGTCGCCGCCTGCGCGGTGCCGCTGACGATCGCGACCCGCTCGCTCGCCCGCAAGCCCCTGCTGCTCGCCACGCTCGCCACCTACGCGGCGAGCAACCTGCTGGTGGCCGTCGCGCCGTCGTACGCCGTGGTGGCGGGCGCGCGGGTGCTGGGCGGCCTGGGGCACGCGGTGTTCTTCTCGGTGTCGATCGCCTACGCCGCGCGCCTCGTCAGCCCGCTGTACACCGGCCGCGCCCTCACGCTCGTGACCGCGGGCGGCACGCTCGGATTCGTGCTCGGCGTCCCGCTGTCCACGTCCCTCGGGGCCGCCGTCGGCTGGCGCTGGTCGTTCGGCGTGCTCGCGGCCGTCTGCGCGGTGACCGCCCTGCTCGTGGCGCGGCTGCTGCCGTCCGTCGCCGTCGAGCCCGCCGCCCCGCGCGACGCCGCGGCCGCCCGCCGCGGCCGCGCCCGGCTCGGGCTCGTGGTGGGCACCAACACCGTGCTCTTCGGCGGGCAGTACACCGTGTACACGTACATCTCCGTGCTGCTCCTCGCCGCCGGGCTGTCCGAGCCGGCCGTCGGCCCCGCGCTGCTGGTGTTCGGCGCTCTCGGGCTCGTCGGCCTCTGGGGCGCCGCCCGCTACCTCGACCGGAGCCCGCGCGCCCTGACGATCGTCGCGATGGCAGCGATCGCCGTGTCCCTGGTCGCGCTCGCCCTCGCCCTCCCGGGCACCGTCGGCGTGCTCGTGGCCGCGGGCGTGTGGCTCGCCGCCTTCGGCGCGATCCCCGCCACGTTCCAGGCCGCGGCGCTGCGCACCCAGGGCGCCACCGCGGACGTCGCCGGGGCGTTCGTCAACGCGACCTCGAACTTCGGCATCGGGCTCGGCGCCGCGGTGGGGGCGGCGGTGGTCGCCGGTCCCGGGGCACGCGCCCTGGCGCTGACCGGCGCCGCGATCGTCGCCGTCGCGCTCGTCGCGGTCCTCGTCGCCCGCCAGGCGTTCCCGCGCCACGCGTCGTCGTAGGGCCGGCGGCCGGGGGCGTCTCCGTCCCGACGAGCCGTTCCCGAGCCGTCACGACGCCGTGACGCGCCCGTAGCACCCGGGTGCGACCGTGTCCCCATGAACCTGTCGGGGGCGCTGCCAGGAGCCTCGCGCGGTGGCCGTGCTGACGGTGCCGCGCCGCTCGTGACCGACTACTTCGCGGCGCCCACCGACGCCGTCGCCGCGACGGTGGTCCACCAGGAGGCAGGGCCGTCCGTGCTGGCGCGAGGCTCGGGCCGGCCGCTCTTCGACACCGTCCGGCTGCCCGCGGTGGAGCCGTTCGTGATGCTGGGGCGCGTCGCGGAGGCGCTGTGCGCGCGGCCGTACGCCGAGGTCACGGCGCACCCGCGGCACGGCGCCCTGGTCGACGGCGCGGACGAGGGTCCCTGGGTGGTGGCCGTCTCGGACGAGCTCGCGGAGGCGCTGGCCGCCGCGGACCCGGACCGGCTGGTCGCCGTCGCGCGCTCCTGGGCGACCTCGAGCGGCGGGGCCGTACCCGCCGCCGACCGGTTCGCACCCGCGCTCGTCGCGCTGGGCGAGCTCGCCGACCGTGCGCGCCAGGTGCGCCACGGGCTGTACTGCTGGGCGCGGCTGGCGCCCCTGGGCCCGCCGGCCGTCCCCCCGGGGGCGGCCCGCGGGGGGGGGCGGGCGGGGCGGCCCGGCCGGAAAAACCAGAACCCCATGGCCCCCAAAAGCCAGCGCGGGGGCCG
>NZ_JBHTUY010000003.1:485131-490791 GCF_042793335.1 Isoptericola sp. NPDC056573 | reverse complement strand
CCCGGCGCCCCCGGCCCCCCGCCGCATCCCGGGGGGGCCGCGCCCGCCCCCCCGGCCCCCCCCGCCCCCCCGGGGGGGCCGCCCCGCCGGGCGGGTCAGGACGTCGCGTCCGGCCTGAACATCGACGACGCCTTGCGCAGCATCTCGCGAGCGCGGCGACGGTCGCCGGCCGCGTCGTAGGCGAACGCCAGGTGGTACCAGACCTTCCAGTCGTCCGGGTCGCGCTCCACCGCAGCGCGCCGCTCCTCGAACGCGGCGTCGGCGGCCGTGCGGTCCACCCGGCCGCCGGGCGAGCGCGGCAGGTCGTCGACCGGCAGCTCGCCCGCGGCCGCGAGCAGGTCGGCCATGTGCTGCACCCGCGTCGCGAGACGGTACTCGCGCGCGATGAGCACGATGACGAGCAGCGGGATCACCAGCACGGCCAGGCCGATGGCGATCAGCACCGGCTCGCCGGTCCCGATCATCGAGACGCCGCGCCCGGCGATCTGCCAGACGTACAGCGCGAGCAGCGCGGTGACGGCGACCGCCCCCGCGAGCCCCCGCGGCAGGCGCCGGCGCGGCGCGTCGCTCACGACAGGTCCAGCACGTTCTCGAGGCCCACGGTCAGCCCGGGCCGGGAGACGACCTCGCGCACCGCCAGGAGCACGCCGGGCATGAACGACACCCGGTCGAACGAGTCCTGCCGGATCACCAGCTGCTCGCCGACGTTCCCGAACAGGATCTCCTCGTGCGCGACGAGCCCGCGCAGCCGGACGGCGTGCACGCGCACGCCGTCGACGTCGGCGCCGCGCGCCTCGAGGCCCGTCTCGGTGGCGTCAGGCATCGCGGCCAGGCCCGCCTCCCGACGCGCCCGCGCGATCGCGGCGGCGGTGTGCCGCGCCGTGCCCGACGGGGCGTCCACCTTGTCGGGGTGGTGCAGCTCGACCACCTCGGCCGACTCGAAGTACCGCGCCGCCTTCGCGGCGAACGTCATCGCGAGCACGGCGGACAGGCCGAAGTTCGGCGCGATGAGCACACCGAGCCCGTCCTGTCCGTCCCGCGTCGCGTTGACGCGCTCCAGGTGCTCCGTGACGCGGCCGCGCGAGGCGTCGTCCCACCCGGTCGTCCCGACGACGGCGTGGGCGCCGGCGTCGAGCACCGCGTGCACGTTGGCCTCCGTGGCGGCCGGCACGGTGAAGTCGATCGCGACGTCGGCGCCCGCCAGGGCGTCGGCGTCCACCGCGTCGCCCGCGTCGAGGCGCGCGACCAGCTCGAGGTCCGCCGCCTCCTCGACCGCCCGGCACACGGTGGCGCCCATGCGCCCCGCCGCGCCGAGCACGGCCACCCTGAGGGTCCTGCTCATGAGTCTGGTCTCCATTCGATGAGGTCGGCGGCCGGCACCCGGCCGCCGCACGGCACTCGGTCGCGGGACGGCGGTCAGTCGCCGAAGGGTCCCACGCGGACGACGGACCGCGGCCGCGCGGCCAGGTCGGCGGCGAGCTCGCGGACGTCGTCGACGGTCACGGCGCGGACCCGCTCGAGGGACTCCTCCAGGGTCAGTAGCTCGCCGTACACCAGCTCCGCCTTGCCCAGCCGGCTCATGCGCGACCCGGAGTCCTCCAGGCCCAGCACGAGCCCGCCGGAGAGCTGGCCGATGCTGCGCGCCAGCTCGGCGTCGGTGATGGGCTCGGTCGCCATGCGCTCCAGCTCGGCGACCAGCAGCTCGGTGACCTGGTCGACCTTCGCGGGCGAGCAGCCCGCGTACAGGCCGAACGTGCCGAGCCCGCCGTGACCGGAGGCGAACGAGTATGTGGTGTACGCCAGGCCGCGACGCTCGCGCACCTCCTGGAAGAGGCGCGACGACATGCCACCGCCCAGGACGGCGTTGAGCACGGACAGCGTGAAGCGACGATCGTCGGTGGCCGCGAGGCCCGTGGACCCCACGATGACGTTCGCCTGCTCCACCTGGCGCCGCACCGTGAGCTCGACGCCCTCGGTGGGGACGCCGACGGGGTCCGTGGCCGTCGGCCGCCGGTCGCGCGGGGCCGCCCCGGCGGCCAGGTCCCAGCCGCCGGTGCTCAGCGCGTCGGCCACCTGCCCGACGAGGGCGTCGTGGTCGACGCCGCCCGCGGCGGAGACCACCAGGGTCTCGGGCCGGTAGTGCCAGCGGTAGTGCTCCCAGACGGCGTCGCGCGGCACGGCACGGATCGTGTCCGGGGTGCCGCCGATCGGCCGGCCGAGCGGGTGCGTGCCGAGCACGGCGGCGGAGAACTCCTCGTGCACGACGTCGCCCGGGTCGTCGTCGTTCATCGCGAGCTCTTCGAGGATCACGCCGCGCTCGGTCTCGAGCTCGCCCTCGTCGAGGCGCGCCGAGGTGACCATGTCGGCGATGACGTCGACCGCCATCGGCAGGTCGGCGTCGAGCACGCGGGCGTAGTAGCAGGTGTGCTCCTTGCCCGTGGCCGCGTTGGCCTCGCCGCCGACGGCGTCGAAGGCCTCGGCGATGTCCATCGCGGAGCGCCGGGGCGTGCCCTTGAACAGCAGGTGCTCGAGGAAGTGCGTGGAGCCGAAGTGGCCGTCGGTCTCGTCGCGGGAGCCGACGCCGACCCAGGCGCCCACCGTGGCCGAGCGCAGGCCCGGCATCGACTCGGTGAGCACACGAACACCGCCGGGCAGGACGGTGCGACGGATCGTCGCACCGTCCTGCCCGGCGGTCAGGTCGGCACCGGGCTCGCCCGCGGGGACGAGCGGAAGGTGCCAGGACATCAGAGCGTCAGGCCTCCGCAGGGGTCTCGGCCGCGGCGTCGGCGGACTCGTCGGACTTCTCGTCCTCGGTCACCGCGACGAGCGAGAGCTTGCCGCGCGGGTCGATCTCACCGATCTCGACCTGGACCTTCTGGCCCACGGACAGCACGTCGTCGACGTTCTCGACGCGCTTGCCGCCCACGAGCTTGCGGATCTGGCTGATGTGCAGCAGTCCGTCCTTGCCCGGCGAGAGGGAGATGAACGCGCCGAACGACGTCGTCTTGACGACGGTGCCGACGAAGCGCTCGCCCACCTCGGGGACGTGCGGGTTGGCGATCGCGTTGATCGCCGCGCGGGCGGCCTCGGCCGAGGGGCCGTCGGTGGCGCCGATGTAGACGGTGCCGTCGTCCTCGATGGAGATGTCCGCGCCCGTCTCCTCCTGGATCTGGTTGATCATCTTGCCCTTGGGCCCGATGACCTCGCCGATCTTGTCGACCGGCACCTTCACGGAGATGACGCGCGGGGCGTTCGGGGACATCTCGTCGGGCACGTCGATCGCCTCGGCGAGCACCTCGAGGATGGTCAGGCGCGCGTCGCGGGCCTGGGTCAGCGCGCCGGCCAGGACCGAGGCGGGGATGCCGTCGAGCTTGGTGTCGAGCTGGATGGCCGTGACGAACTCGCTGGTGCCGGCGACCTTGAAGTCCATGTCGCCGAACGCGTCCTCCGCGCCCAGGATGTCGGTCAGCGCGGCGTAGCGGGTCTCACCGTCGACGGTGTCGGAGATGAGGCCCATCGCGATGCCCGCGACCGGGGCCTTCAGCGGCACGCCGGCGTTGAGCAGCGAGAGCGTCGAGGCGCAGACGGAGCCCATCGAGGTGGAGCCGTTCGAGCCCAGCGCCTCGGACACCTGGCGGATCGCGTAGGGGAACTCCTCGCGCGAGGGCAGCACGGGCACGAGGGCCCGCTCGGCCAGCGCGCCGTGACCGATCTCGCGGCGCTTCGGGCTGCCGACGCGGCCCGTCTCGCCCGTGGAGAACGGCGGGAAGTTGTAGTTGTGCATGTAGCGCTTGCGCGTGACCGGCCCGAGCGAGTCGATCTGCTGCTCCATGCGCAGCATGTTCAGCGTGGTGACGCCCAGGATCTGGGTCTCGCCGCGCTCGAACAGGGCGGAGCCGTGCACGCGCGGGATGACCTCGACCTCGGCGGACAGGGTGCGGATGTCCGCGAGCCCACGACCGTCGATGCGGACGCCCTCGGTGAGGACGCGCTGGCGGATGAGCTTCTTCTGCAGCGCGCGGTACGCGGCCGACAGCTCCTTCTCGCGGCCCTCGAAACGCTCGCCGAGCGCACCCAGCAGGCCCTCCTTGAGCTCGTCCAGGCGGTTCTCGCGGTCCTGCTTGTCCGCGATCGCGAGCGCGTCGCGCAGCGTCGTGGAGACCTCGTCCTCGACGGCGGCGAACGCGTCGTCCTGGTAGTCGAGGAAGACCGGGTAGTCCTTGACCTCCTTGGCCGCCTGGGCGGCGAGCGAGGCCTGGGCCTCGCACAGGGCCTTGAGGAACGGCTTCGACGCCTCGATGCCCTGGGCGACGACCTCCTCGGTCGGCGCGGCGACGCCCTCGGTCTTGATGAGCTTCCAGGCGTCGTCGGTCGCCTCGGCCTCGATCATCGCGATGGCGACGTCGTCGCCCACGATGCGGCCGGCCACGACCATGTTGAACACGGCGCGCTCGAGGTCCGAGTACTTCGGGAACGCGACCCACTGGCCGTCGATCAGCGCGACGCGCACACCCGCGACCGGGCCGGAGAACGGCAGGCCGGAGATCTGCGTGGACGCCGACGCGGCGTTGATCGCCAGCACGTCGTAGGCGTCGTCCGGGTGGATGGCCAGGACGTCGATGACGACCTGGACCTCGTTGCGCAGGCCCTTGACGAACAGCGGGCGCAGCGGGCGGTCGATGAGGCGGCAGGCCAGGATCGCCTCCGTCGAGGGACGACCCTCACGACGGAAGAACGAGCCGGGGATCTTGCCGGCGGCGTACTGCCGCTCCTCGACGTCCACCGTGAGGGGGAAGAAGTCGAACTGGTCCTTGGGGTGCTTGCCGGCCGTCGTGGCCGACAGCAGCATCGTCTCGCCGTCCAGGTACGCGGCGACGGAGCCGGCGGCCTGGCGGGCGAGGCGGCCCGTCTCGAAGCGGACGGTGCGGGTGCCGAAGCGGCCGTTGTCGATGACGGCCTCGGCGAACTGGATCTCGGGACCCTCCACGGGTGCCCTCCTTGATCTCGAGGGCGCCGCCGCGGCTCGGCGGTCTTCGATCGAGGCCCACGGAGCCGGGCCCGACCCGATGGTCGGACGGTTCGGGAGGCCACTACCGAGGACCGGACGAGGATCCGGCGGCGCGATGGTGGTTATGACAGGGACATCACACCAGACCAGCCCGGCCCCCGCGAGGGTGACCGGGCTGGTCGGCAGAGTCAGCGGCGCAGGCCGAGGCGCTGGATCAGCGCGCGGTAACGCTCGATGTCGATCTTCTGCAGGTAGGCCTGCAGGCGGCGGCGCTGGCCGACGAGGAGCAGCAGGCCACGACGCGAGTGGTGGTCGTGCTTGTGCTCCTTGAGGTGCTCGTTCAGGTCGTTGATGCGCTGCGTGAGGAGCGCGATCTGCACCTCGGGCGAGCCGGTGTCGCCCTCGTGAGTGGCGTACTCGGTGATGATGGACTGCTTGGTGGCAGCGTCGAGCGGCATGGCTCTCCTTCGGTGTCGTTGCGCGGTGCTCCGGGACTCGTTCACCGGGGCGCTCTGGATCCGCGGCCGTTCGTACGGCCCCACCATGCTACCAGCGCGGCGCCCCCCCGGGAAGCGCCGGCGGGGCGACCGGTGGCACGCAACAGCCGGGGGGGGGGGGGTCGCCGGCGTTGCCCCCCCGGCGCCCCGACACC
>NZ_JBHTUY010000003.1:22070-485121 GCF_042793335.1 Isoptericola sp. NPDC056573 | reverse complement strand
TCCCGGGGGCTAGCTGTACCGGGGCCTTTGCTCCCCCCCCCACAGAGCTACCCGCCCCCGGCCGGCCTGTCGCGGGGGCGGGCCGCGACGTGTGCCACGACACAGCAGGGGACGGTTCAGTCGCCGTCGTGACCCGCCGGACGCCCGTCGACCTGGCGGAACGTCGTGCCGTCGTCGAGGGTCAGGACGCCGGCGAAGCGGAGCAGGTCGCCGATCGTCGTGATCATCTTCCCGCCGTCGATCCGCACCCCCTGCGCCGGGGTCCAGCCCGTGGCGAGGTACGACGTGTCGTCGGCCTTGAGCAGGTAGACGAACGTCTCGCACAGGATCCGGCTGCCGACGTCGCCGAGGAAGTTGCCGTTCCCCTGGATCTCGGCCTCCTTGAGCACGTAGTACCACAGGGGCGTGCCGTCGAGCTCCGCCAGGGCGTCCTTGACGCCCTGCGCGGCTCCGCGGGTGAGCTGCTCGGCGGACAGGGCCGGCACGTGCAGCGCCTCGGCCACCGCCTCCCCGGTGGGCAGGGACAGCCAGTACCCCCGCAGCAGGTTGCGCTGCGCGAGCTGCTTGAGCAGGGCGCTGATCTCCGGGGCCAGGCCGGGGTCGGTGCCCTCCTTGAGCATGGTGGCCAGGCCGGCCGCCAGGAACGGGTCGATCTTCGCCGCGGAACGCCGGCGGTCCGGGTCGCCCTTGTCGACGAAGCGGGCCCAGTCGATCGGCCAGTTGGACGGGAGCACCTCGCCGGGCGGCGCCCCGGTGGGGACCAGCCCGCCGCCCCCGGTGAACTCGAACAGCTGCACCAGGCTCGCGAACGCGGCCCGCGGCGGCGCCGCCGGTGGGACGACCTTGCCGAAGTTGAGGTTGAAGTCGTAGCCGTTGCGCACCATCGAGTGCCCGAACCGGAACGCGGCCACGGCGAACTCCAGCGGCATGGCGACCTTGCGACGGGGCCGGAAGAGCAGCGACGGCTCGACGAGCACCTCGTCCAGCACCCCCGGCTTGGTGAGCGTGCGCAGGTAGTCGTGGACCACCAGCCACTGGTAGTGGTGCTGGGTGAGCTGCTGGGCGCGGTCGAAGACCGCCCGCTCGTCCACCGTGAGCCACGGCTCGGTGCGGCGGACCCAGTCCACGACCGCGTTGTGGAACCGGATCAACCCCAGGTGCAGCTGGGCCACGACGAGGTTCTCGTCGTTGCGCCCGTCGGGGATCTTCGCCGAACCGGGGGCCGGCCGCTCGTCCTCCGGGACGTCGAGTCCTGCGATCTCCTCCGACGAGAACCGCGGCAGGTCGCGCTGCGGGTCGTCGCCCGGCGGGACGAGCTCGAACCCCGGGATCGGGGTCGTCGCCACCCGGCCGAGCGCGAGCTTTGTCTGGTCGGTCGTGGCGTACGCGGCCTCGCTGCGGGTGGTCCGCCGTCCGGCCTCACCCGGGAACCGCGGCCCGCTGCCGTACAGGCTGTCGAGGTTGAGGAACGGGTGCCGACCGTTGTGCAGGCTGCGGACCACGACCTCCGGCGGGAACGCCGTGAACGGGTCGGAGACGATGTCGCCCAGCACGAGGTCGCCCGGCCGGGGCCGCTCCCCCGCCTCCGGCGGACCGTCCGGGCCGTTGGTGTTGAGCGTGATGTCGTGGTCGATGAACTGGCCCCAGTAGGTGTAGATCGCGGGGATCGTCGAGTCCAGCGCCGGGTTCGGCGGGCCCGCCGGCTCGATCATCCCGGCGCCGAGCTTCTTCAGGGCCGCGACGACCGCGTCCACGGTGGGTCCCGCGACCGGCCCTTCGGGCGGGTCGCCGCCGTCGGTGACCGGCAGGTGCGCGGCGGGGAAGTGCCCGCGCAGGCCGCGGAAGAGGTAGTCGAACGACGTCGTCGCCTCGAAGCGGTCCTCCACGATGTCGCGCAGGACGGCGAGCTCCGTCTCGTGGAGCAACGGGGCCGGCGACGACCCCGGGTCGGGATCCGGTCGCGGTCGGGGTCGCGGGCGCGGGCGCACCTGGCCGCCGTGGCGCACGCTGCGCACCGTCCGGCCGACCGGGTCCGAGTGGAGGTCGTGCCCGGGCTCGGGCGCTTCCTGCTCGATGGTCTGCTGAGCCGCCATGGCTCTGCCCCTCTCGGGAGAAGCGGGCGCCGGGCGCCGCCCGGCGCGGGGCGGGTCCCGGGCCGCCACCGGCGATCAGCACGGGAGGCGGCCCGGGACTGCGCGCTGCGACGCGGCCACCGCCGTGGATCAGGGAGGGCGGTGGCGCGCCGCGACGGGCCCGCGGTGTCACCGCGGCCCACGGACCGGGCACGCCCGGTCCGTCACGCCAGGAAGGAGGGACCTCCCCCGCGGCCGTGACCGGCCGCGGGGACTTTCACCCGCTCGCGCGGGTCAGCGCAGGATGTCGCGCGCCCGCGCGACGTCCGCGTGCATCTGCTCGATGAGCGGATCGATGCCGTCGAAGCGCAAGGTCGGGCGCAGCCGCTCGACCAGCTCCAGCACGACCGTCTCCCCGTAGAGGTCCAGGTCGTCACGGTCGAGCACGTAGGCCTCGACGCGGCGCTCCACGCCGTCGAAGGTCGGGTTGGTGCCCACGGAGATGGCGGCGGGCAGGTCCGCGTCGGGGTTCCCGGGGTCCTCCTGGGCGAGCGCCGGCCGCAGCAGCCGACCGGCGTACACACCGTCGGCGGGGACCATGCCCTCGACGTGGCCGAGGTTCGCCGTCGGGAAGCCGAGCTCCCGCCCGCGCGCGTCCCCGTGCACCACGGTGCCGCGCACCCGGTGGGGGCGGCCGAGCACCTCGGCCGCCTGCGCCACGTCGCCCTCGGCGAGCAGCGCGCGCGCCGCCGACGACGACCAGCGCTCGCGGGCCCCGGCGCTGCCCGGCGCGCACTCGCCCACGTCGTCCACGGCCACGACCTCGAAGCCGTGCGTGCCGCCGAGCTCCACCATCGTGGCGAGCGTGCCGGCGTTGCCCTTGCCGAACCGCACGTCGTGCCCGACGACGACGGTGCGTGCGCCCAGGCCGCCCGTGAGGTAGCGGGTGACGAACTCCTCCGGCGTCAGCGCGGCGAGGTCGAGCGTGTACGGCACGACCAGCACGGCGTCGAGGCCCGCACGGCCCATGAGGTCGAGCCGGTCGCGCAGCCCCGTCAGGAGCTCCGGCGCCGTCTCCGGGCGGTGCACCTGGGCCGGGTGCGGGTCGAAGGTGAGCGCCACCGCGAGCCGTTCGTCGGCGCGGGCCAGGCCCACGAGGCGCCCCAGCACGGCCTGGTGACCGCGGTGGACGCCGTCGAAGTTGCCGATCGTGACGACCGACGGACCGAACCCGTCGGGGACCTGGTCCAGGTCCGTGAACACCTGCACGCGTCGCGCTCCGTCTCGTCGATGGCCGGCCGTCGGCACCCGCGCCGGGTGCCGACCGTCAAGGATAGACCGACGCCGGGGCCGCGGACCGCCTCACCCCGGGAGCACCGCCGCGGCGGCCGTGAGATAGCGCTCCGGGTCGAAGTCGTCGAGCAGCGCGCGCTGCATGAGAAACCCCTGGCCCAGCCCCATCATCACGGGGAGCAGCAACCGCGCCGCGGCGTCGGGCCCGTCGGGCGCCAGGTCGGGCCGCGCCCCGAACCACGCCTGCAGCGCAGCGGTCAGGACGTTCCGCAGGTCGACGACGACGTGCTGGACGACATCGTGGATCACCGGGTCCACGGTGGACTCCGACCAGAGCTGGACGAGCACCTTCCCGTCCTCGAGGTCCCGGGCCATGCCGCCCGTGAGGATCGTGAGCACCTCGATCGGCGAGGGCGGGACCCCGTCGTCGCCGGCGGCGTCGATCTCCGTGCTGCGCCGGGAGAGCACCTCCTCGGCGACCGCGGCGAAGAGCGCCTGCTTGCCGTCGTAGTGGCCGTAGATCGCGCCCGCCGACAGCCCCGACTCGGCGACGACGTCGGAGATGGAGGCTCGCTGGTAGCCCTTGGCGGTGAACGCCCGCAGGGCCGCGGCCCGGATCTGCGCGCGCCGCGCCTCGCGGTGCGCCTCGGTCACTCGTGGCATCGGACCCCTTCCCGAGGGCACTGGCGGACGGTTGACAAGTCTAGGGACACCCGCGCAGGCTTGCCATAAAGAACGAACATTCGTTTTTTGATTTCTCGACCCAGTCCTCAGCACCGGAGACCACCATGTCGTCGACGACCGTCGCCCCCGCCGCACCGCCCACCTCCCCGCCGCGCCCGGTCCCCCGCACCCCGTGGGGCCGGGTCGTAGCCGTGGCGCTCGGCGTCGCCGCCGTCGTCGGCGTGCTCGTGCTCGCCTTCTCCTGGCCCGCCGTCACCGCCGAGCCCAAGGACCTCCCGGTGGCCGTCGCCGGCCCGGAGCAGGCCGTCGCGGGCCTCGGTGCCACCCTCGACGAGGCACAGCCCGGAGCGCTCGACCTCGTGCCGGTCGCCGACCGCGACGCCGCCGTCGCCGCGGTCGAGTCCCGCGACGTCTACGGCGCGATCGTGCTGGGCGAGACGCCCGAGGTGCTCACGGCCTCGGCCGCGAGCACGGTGACGAGCCAGCTCCTCACCGCGGCGGCGGGCCAGCTGCAGGACGGGCTCGCCCAGCAGGCGGTCGCCTCGGGGGCGGACGCGTCCGCCGCTCCCACCGTCGCCGTGACCGACGTCGTGCCCCTGTCCGCCGACGACCCGCGGGGCGCCGGGCTGACGGCGGCCATGTTCCCTCTGCTGCTCGGCGGGATGATCGGCGGGATCGCGATCTCGCTGCTCGTGGTGGGCGCCGTGCGCCGGGTGCTCGCCGTGTCGGTCTATGCGGCCGCGGGCGGCGTCGTCCTGGTGGCGGTGCTGCAGTCCTGGTTCGGGGCGCTGCAGGGCGACTGGTGGACGAACGCCGGTGCCGCCGCCCTCGCCCTGGCGGCCGTCGCCGCGCCCATCACCGGGTTCGTGGCACTGCTCGGGCGGGCCGGCATCGCTCTCGGAGCCGTCACGATGATGCTGGTCGCCAACCCGATCTCCGGCGCCACCGTGCCGCCCGAGTTCCTCCCGTGGCACTGGGGCGCGATCGGCCAGTGGTTCCCGCCGGGCGCGGGCGCCACCCTGCTGCGCGACCTGTCCTACTTCCCGGCCGCCGACGCGGGGCGCGCCTGGCTCGCCCTCGGGCTCTGGGCGGGCGCGGGCGTCGTGATGTCGCTCGTGGGGCACCTGCGCACCGCGGGCGGCGTCGAGCCCGACGCCGAGGCCGCGCGCGACGAGGCGCTGGAGCGTGCCGCCCGGCACGCCGAGCCGGCCCCGCAGGGCTGACGCGCACCGCGCTGCGCCCGGGCCGCCTCGAGCGGCCCGGGTCAGCCGCCGGCCGGGGCAAGGACGAGCACGGGCTTCGCCAGCACCTCGCCCCGCCGCCGGGTGTCCTCCAGCAGCGCGACCAGCGCGCCGTCCGGCCCGATCGCGGCGACCGTGCCCCGCTCGCCGCTCGCGGGCACCCACTGGCCGTAGCCGAGGGCGCGCGCCTCGTCCGGCGTGAGCTCGCGCACGGGGAACGTCGCCCGGGCGGCGTCCGCGAGCGGCACCGTCGCGAGCACGCCGTCGGCGTCGGCCTGGGCCTCGAGCTCCTCGAGCGTGCGGGCCGTGCCGAGGTCGTAGCCACCCACCCGCGTACGGCGCAGCGCCGTGAGGTGGCCGCCCGTCCCGAGCGCGGCGCCCAGGTCGCGGGCCAGCGCCCGGACGTACGTCCCCGAGGACACGACGACGGTCACGTCGACGTCGAGCGCGGCCACGCCGTCGCCCGTCGTCGCGGGCCGCGTGGCGTGCACGTCGAAGCGGCTCACGGTGACCGGCCGGGCCTCCAGGACCACGTCCTCCCCCGCCCGGGCGCGCGCGTAGGCACGCTTGCCGTCGACCTTGATCGCGCTCACCGTGGTGGGCACCTGCCGGATCTCCCCCGTCAGGACGGCCACCTCGCGCGCCAGGGCGGCGTCGTCGACGCCCTCGCCGACGCCGCGCGCCTCGACGATCTCACCCTCCGCGTCGTCGGTGCTGGTGGTGGCGCCCAGGCGGATCGTCGCGTCGTACGCCTTGTCCGCCCCGACCACGTACGTGAGCAGCTTCGTGGCCCGGCCGACCCCGACGACGAGCACGCCCGTCGCCATCGGGTCGAGCGTGCCCGCGTGGCCGACCTTGCGGGTGCCCGCCAGCCGCCGGCACCGGCCGACGACGTCGTGGCTGGTCCAGCCGGCGGGCTTGTCGACCACCAGGAACCCGTCGGGCGCGGTCGGGCGGCGGGGCGGACGCTCCCCGGGGCCGCTCACTCGTCCTCGTCGTCCTCGCGCGCCTTGCGGTACGGGTCCTCGTCGCCGGCGAACCCCTTGCCCTCGCGCAGCGCGGCGAGCTCGGCGTCCCGGCGCTGGGCCTCCAGGAGCGCGGCGTCCAGGTGCGCGGCGTTCTCCGGCATCGAGTCCAGGAAGAACTCGATGGTCGGGGTGAGCCGCACGCCGGTCTGCTTGCCGACCTCCGAGCGGATCATGCCCTTGGCGCTCTCCAGCGCCGCGGCCGTGCCCGCCCGCTCCTCGTCCGTGCCGAGCACGGTGTAGAAGATCGAGGCGTTCTGCAGGTCGCCGGTCACGCGGACGTCGGTCACCGTGACGAAGCCGAGACGCGGGTCCTTGATCCGCGTGTCGAGCAGCTGCGCGACGATCTCCTTGATGCGGTCCGCCAGCTTGCGGGCGCGCGGGTTCTCGGGCCGGTTGTTGCCCTGGGGGCCGGGCATAGTGTGTCTCCCTCTCTCGACGCCGACGGCGCCCCGCCCGGCCCTGCTCCTGTCGGAGCGGGGCCGGTGCGGGACGCCGTCGGGCTGTACCGTGCGGCGCGACCGTCAGGCGCGCGGCTTCTCGCGCATCTCGAAGGTCTCGATGATGTCACCCTCGGTGACGTCGTTGAACGACCCGAGTCCGATACCGCACTCGAAGCCCTCGCGGACCTCGGTGACGTCGTCCTTCTCGCGGCGCAGCGACTCGATCGTGAGGTCGTCCCCGACGATCTTGCCGTTGCGCAGGACGCGCGCCTTGGTGTTGCGGCGGATGGTGCCCGACCGGACGATCGAACCCGCGATGTTGCCGAACTTCGAGGAGCGGAAGACCTGGCGGATCTCCGCGGTGCCCAGCTGGGCCTCCTCGTACTCCGGCTTGAGCATCCCCTTGAGGGCTGCCTCGACGTCGTCGATCGCCTGGTAGATGACCGAGTAGAACTTGACCTCGACGCCCTCGCGGTCCGCGAGGTCCTCGACACGCTCACCGAACTTCACGTTGAAGCCGATGATGATCGCGTTGTCGACCGTGGCCAGGTTGACGTCGTTCTGCGTGATCGCACCGACACCGCGGTGGATGACCCGCAGCTCGACCTCGTCGCCCACGTCGATCTTGAGCAGCGCGTCCTCCAGGGCCTCGACGGCACCGGAGACGTCGCCCTTGAGGACCAGGTTGAGGGTCTCGACCTTGCCCTGCTCGAGCGCCTTGGTGAAGTCCTCGAGGCTGATGCGCTTGCGGCGCTTGGCCAGGAGGGCGGCGCGCTCGGCTGCCTCGCGCTTCTCGGCGATCTGCCGGGCGGTGCGCTCGTCCGGCGCCACCAGGAAGGTGTCGCCGGCGCTCGGCACGGACGCCAGGCCGAGCACCAGGACCGGTCGGGCCGGGCCCGCCTCGGTCAGCGCCGTGCCGTGCTCGTCGAACATGGCGCGCACGCGGCCGTGGGCCGTGCCCGCGACGATCGCGTCGCCGACGTGCAGCGTGCCCGACTGGACCAGGACGGTCGCGACGGCGCCGCGGCCCTTGTCGAGGTTGGCCTCGATGGCCACGCCTCGCGCGTCCTTGTCCGGGTTCGCCCGGAGGTCCAGCGAGGCGTCCGCCGTGAGCAGCACGGCCTCGAGGAGCTGGTCGATGCCCTGGTTCTGCTTCGCGGACACGTCGACGAACATCGTGTCGCCGCCGTACTCCTCGGCCACCAGGTTGTACTCGGTGAGCTGCTGGCGGATCTTGTCGGGGTTGGCCCCCTCCTTGTCCACCTTGTTCACCGCGACCACGATCGGCACGTTGGCCGCCTGGGCGTGGTTGAGCGCCTCCACCGTCTGCGGCATGACGCCGTCGTCGGCGGCGACCACGAGGATCGCGATGTCGGTCACCTGGGCACCACGGGCACGCATGGCGGTGAACGCCTCGTGACCCGGGGTGTCGATGAACGTGATCGGACGCTCGACGCCCTCGTGCTCCCGGCGCACCTGGTAGGCACCGATGTGCTGGGTGATGCCGCCGGCCTCGCCGGAGACGACGTCGGTCTGGCGGATCGCGTCGAGAAGACGCGTCTTGCCGTGGTCGACGTGGCCCATGACGGTGACGACCGGAGGACGCGCCGCGAGGTCCTCGTCGGACTCGCCCTCGAGCTCGGCGTCGAGGTCGATGTCGAAGGCCCCGAGCAGCTCCCGGTCCTCCTCCTCGGCCGAGACCATCTCGATGACGTACCCGAGCTCGTTCGCGAGCGTGCCGAACGTGTCCTCGTCCAGCGACTGCGTCGCGGTCGCCATCTCACCGAGGTGGAACAGCACCGTGACCAGGCTGGCGGGGTTCGCGTCGATCTTGTCCGCGAAGTCGTTCAGCGACGAGCCGTGGCGCAGGCGGACGACGGTCGAACCGTTGCCGCGGGGCACCTGCACGCCGCCGAGCGACGGCGCCTGCATCTGCTCGAACTCCTGGCGCTTCGCGCGCTTCGACTTCCGCCCGCGGACCGGACGGCCGCCTGCGCGGCCGAACGCACCCTGCGTGGAGCCGCGACCGGCGCCACCACGGCCGCCGGGACGGCCGCCGAAGCCGCCGCCACCGCCGGGACGGAAGCCACCGCCACCGCCGGGGCCGCCACCGGGACCGCCACCGCGGCCGCCACGACCGCCGCCCGAGGGCGCCGGACGCTCGCCGGGGCGCGGCATCGAGGTCTTGCCCGGCATCATGCCGGGGTTGGGGCGCGGCCCGCCGGGACGGGGCGCCGCGGGACGCGGGCCACCGGGACGGGGGCCACCCGGACGGGGACCGCCCGGACGCTCGCCGGAACGCTCGGGCGCGGCCTCGCCGCGGTCCGGGCGCTGACCGGGGCGCGGCATGCCCTGGCTGGACGCGAACGGGTTGTTGCCCGGGCGCGGGCCGCCGGCGCCGCCGGGGCGCTGCCCCTGGCGCGGCATGCCCTGGCTCGACGCGAACGGGTTGTTGCCCGGACGCGGGGAGCGGCCGCCCTTGCCGCCGTCGCGACCACCGTCACGCCCGCCGTCGCGCTGCTCGCGCGCGGCCGGTGCCGGCTTCGGCGCCGCAGGACGCGGACCGGGGGTCGGCGCGCCGGGACGGTTGGCGGGCCTGGCCGGGGACTCCGGCGCTGCCGCGGCGGGCGTCGCGGCCGCCGCCGGGGCGGCGGGCGCCTCGGCCTCGGGCGCGGGCGTCGGCTTCTGCGCGGCGGGCTTGGGGGCAGGCTTCGCCGGAGCGGGCTTCTGCTCGGCGCGGGGCGCCGCAGCCTTCGGCTCGGCGGGCTTGCTCGCCGGGGCGCCCGAGGACGCGGGGGCCGCGCCCTTGTACTTGTCGCGCATGGCTCGCTCGACCGGTGCCTCGAGCGTCGAGGACGCCGAACGGACGAACTCGCCCGCCGACTTCAGGTCGGCGAGCAGGGTCTTGCTCTCCACCCCGAGCTGCTTGGCCAGCTCGTGAACGCGGATCTTCGCCACAACTCTCCTGTCTCGGCCCTCCTGCGAGACAGGGAGGACCGTCGTTAGTACCGAGTACTCATCGCACGGAACTCATCGGGTGCCCATCGGCTTCTGACCCGCTTCCTTGTCGACTTCAGTGGGTGCGGCCGAGCATGCTCGGTCGCGATGGTCCGGCCGCCGGGTGGCGGTGCGGACCGGAGGGACTCAACGGTCTCGCCGCTCCAGGTGTTCCCGGACGCCGGAGAGGTCGAGGGGCCCCGTGACGCGCAGGGCGCGCGGCACGGCCCGACGACGCTCGGCGAGCGCCAGGCAGGCGGGCGTCGGATGGATCCAGGCGCCACGCCCCGGCAGGCACCCTCGCACGTCGACCACGAGGACTCCCTCGCGTCCCGACGGCTCGAGCACCAGCCGCAGAAGAGCGGACCGCTGGTCACGCTCCCTGCACCCGACGCACGTCCGTACCGGGCCGGAGGTTTCCGGAGGGGTACGTGGGGAGGTCGAGGGCTGGGCGCGTGGCCCGGTCCCCGACAGTCTAGCGCGACGACCCACGTGCCGTGACCGGCCTCAGCCCTCGGCCCCGCGGCTCGCCGCGGGGCCACCTGCGTCGTCGCCCTCCACACCGCCGCCGGCGGGCGCCGCCTCGTCCGACCGGATGTCGATGCGCCAGCCCGTCAGCTTCGCGGCGAGACGGGCGTTCTGCCCCTCCTTGCCGATCGCGAGCGACAGTTGGTAGTCCGGCACGACCGCCCGCGCGGCCTTGGCGTCGGCGTCGACCACGGTGACAGAGGTCACACGTGCCGGCGAGAGCGCGTTGGCCACGAAGCGGGCGGGGTCGTCGCTGTGGTCGACGATGTCGATCTTCTCCCCGTGCAGCTCCGCCATGACGGCACGCACGCGCGCTCCCATCGGGCCGATGCAGGCGCCCTTGGCGTTCAGCCCGGCCACCTTGGACCGGACGGCGACCTTGGACCGGTGACCCGCCTCGCGGGCGATGGCCGTGATCTCGACGGCACCGTCCGCGATCTCCGGGACCTCGAGCTCGAAGAGCTTGCGCACCAGGCCCGGGTGCGTGCGGCTCAGCACCACCTGGGCGCCCTTCATCCCCCGCGACACCTCGACCACGTAGGCGCGCAGCCGCTCGCCGTGCACGTACTCCTCGGTGGGCACCTGCTCGTGCGGCGGCAGGACGGCCTCGGTGCCGCCCACGTCCACGAGGACGACCCGCGGGTCGCGGCCCTGCTGGATGACGCCGGCGAGGACCTCGCCCTCCTTGCCGCGGAACATGCCGAGCACCTGGTCGTCCTCGGCGTCGCGCAGCCGCTGCACGATGACCTGCCGCGCCGTCGCCGTGGCGATGCGGCCGAAGTCCGCGGGCGTGTGGTCGAACTCGGGCCCCAGCTCGATCGTGGGCCGCGCCTCGGGGTCCTCGGGGTCCGGCGTGCGGATCTCCTCGCGCGCCCACACGGCGACGTGGCCGGACTTGCGGTCCACCTCGACGCGGGCGCGCGGGTAGGCGTCGGGCGTGCGGTGGTAGGCCGACAGCAGCGCCTGCTCGATCGCTTCCACGAGGACGTCGAGGCTGATGTCCCGCTCCCGCTCCAGCAGCCGAAGCGTGCTCATGTCGATGTCCATCGTCAGCCCTCCTCGTGACGGGCAGAGCCCGTGGTGTGGTCCCGGGCGGCGCCCGTGACCGTGTCCGTGTCCGTGTCGAGGGGCGCCTCGTCCAGGCGCTTCAGCTCGACCTCGATCTTGCCCTGGCGCACGTCGGCGAGGGGCACCCGGGTGCCGTCCTCCAGCACGAGCTCCGCGTCGTCGCCCGCCCCGGCCTCGACGTCCACCAGGCGGCCCGACGTCGTGCCCCCCGTGCGCAGCCGCAGCACCACCAGGCGGCCGCGGGCGCGCCGGAAGTGGCGCACCTCGGTCAGCGGCCGGGAGGTGCCGGGCGTCGAGATCTCGAGCGTGTACGCGCCGGGGACGACGTCGTCGGCGTCCAGCGCGGCGGAGATCGCGCGCGAGACGTCGCCGAGGGTGTCGGAGTCGAGGCTGCCCGGCACGTCCTCGGGGAGGTCCACCGTGACGCGCACGACCGACTTCGCCCCGGCCTGCGTGACGACGACGTCCTCGAGGAACAGGTCCGCGGCGTCGACCGCCGGGGTGACGACCCGCCGCACCGCCTCGGCCTTCGCCCCGCCCGCCGTCGTGCGGCCGTGCTGCGCTGCCATCCCTGCCTCCCGTGGGTCACGTCGTGGACTGCCGTGTGCTCCCGCGCCGGGACGTCCCGCGGCCGGTGTGTCGTTGTGTGCAGCGACCAGCGTAACGAACGACGGGCCGGTCCCGCGCCGTCCGCCGCCCCCGACGGGCGGAGGAACGTCACACGGGCGGGGCCGCGCGCGTGGCATCATCGGCCTCGATGGAACCTCAGCCCACCCCCGACCGGTCCGCCGACGACGACGTGACCGGCGCGGCCCCGACCGCCGCCCGGCGCCGCCCCCTGGCCGCCGCGGGGGCGCTGCTCGCCGTCGGGCTCCTCGCCGGGTGCGGGGTACGGCTGGAGGCCCCTCCCGCGGGCGAGCCGGTGCCCGACAGCCTCGAGGTGGTGCGCCGCACCGCCGTCGCGGACGCCCTCCTCGTGGCCGACGGCGCCGAGGCCGCGCTCGAGGAGGTGCCCACGTCCCGCAAGCGTGTCGTCGCCGAGCTCACGCGCATCGCCGCGTCCTCGCGCGAGCAGGCCGAGGCGCTCGGCGGCGAGTACGACTCCGGCCTCGCCACCGGCGCGCCCACCGACACGCAGTCCTCGGCCTGGGACAGGGCGACCCCGGCCGACGTCGTCCAGGCGCTCGACGACGCGGCCGCCCGGTCGCGGACGGCCGCCGGGACCACCGGCGACGGGCCGCTGGCCCGGCTGCTGGCGTCGGTCGGCGCTGCCCAGACCGTCTCGGGCGAGCGCCTCGCGGCGCTGGTCGACGTCGCCGGGCCCGACGTCGTCGAACCTCGCGTGCCCGTGCCGGTGGAGGCCGACCAGGACGACGCGGACACCGAGGAGGACGCCGAGGAGGCCGAGCAGGAGGTGCCCTCCCCCGACGTTCCCTCCGACGACGCCTCCGCCGCCGGGCAGGACGACGGCGAGGCGGACGGGCAGGCGGACGAGGGAGCGGCGGACGACGGACCGGTGCCCGAAGGGCTGACGCCCCACGACCTGAGCACGCTCGTCGTGTCCGAGGACGCGACCCGCTACGCGCTGCAGCTGCGGGCGGCGATCGGCTCGGGCACGACGCGCGAACGGCTGCTCGAGCGGGTCGAGGTGCACGCGCAGCGGGCCGACGGGTGGGCTGCCGTGGCGGGCACGCAGGCCACGGCGGACGACCCGCGTCGCGCCGCCTACGCCGTGCCGCGGCTCGCGGACCAGGGCGACGACGCGCTGGTGATCGACCTGGAGAACGACCTCGCCACGGACTACGCGTCCCTCGTCGGCACGACGGCGGCCGGCACCCGCGGGGTGCTCGTCGACCTGCTGGTCGACTCCGCCGTGGCCCTCGACGACTGGGGCGCCGAGCCCGAGCCGTTCCCCGGCCTGCCGGAGCAGGCCGGGGACGACGCGTCCGCCTGACCTCCGCGGGACGTCCCGCGCGGTGGTGTCAGTCCGCCAGCAGGGCCGCGACGCGCTCGGTCACGACCCGCGCCGCGTCGGCCACGGGGACCTGCTCCGACGCTCCGGCGCGCGGGCGCACCTCCACCAGGCCGTCCGCGAGACCGCGGCCGACGACGACGATCAGCGGCACGCCGAAGAGCTCCGCGTCGGCGAACTTCACGCCGGGCGACACCTTGGGGCGGTCGTCGTAGATCACCTCGACGCCCGCGTCGACCAGCTCGGTGGCGAGCTTCTCGGCGGCGTCGAACACCTCCGTGCCCTTGCCGGTCGCGACGACGTGCACGTGCGCGGGGGCGACGTGCGCCGGCCACGCGAGGCCCTTGTCGTCGTGGTTGACCTCCGCGAGCGCCGCGAGGGCCCGCGTCACGCCGATCCCGTACGAGCCCATGGTGACGGTCACGGCCTTGCCGTTCACGTCGAGCACCTTGAGGTCGAGCGCCTCGGCGTACTTGCGGCCGAGCTGGAAGATGTGGCCGATCTCGATGCCCCGCGCGAGCTCGAGGGGCCCGGAGCCGTCGGGCGCGGGGTCGCCGGCGCGCACCTCGGCCGCCTCGATGGTGCCGTCGGCGGCGAAGTCGCGGCCCGCCACCAGGTCGAAGACGTGCCGGCCCGGGGCGTCGGCGCCGGTGATCCACCGGGTGCCGGGCACCACGCGCGGGTCGAGCAGGTACCGGATCGCGGAGCTCGTCGAGCCGTCCTCGGCCTCGACCTGCGCGCCCTGCGGCCCCAGCACGCCGGGGCCGATGTACCCCTTGACGAGCTCGGGGTGCGCGGCGAAGTCCGCCTCGGTGGCGGGCTCGGCCTCGGCCGGGGTGAGGGAGGCCTCGAGACGCTTGACGTCGACCTCGCGGTCGCCCGGCAGCCCCACGACGAGCAGCTCGCGCCGACCGTCCGGGTGCGTGACGGCGAGCACCACGTTCTTCAGCGTGTCCGCGGCGGTCCAGGGACGGGCGGGGCGGGCGTGCTTCTCGTTCGCGCACGCCACCAGCGACTCGATGGTCGGGGTGTCGGGGGTGTCCTCGACGTGCGCGGCCGGGGCGTCGTCGTACGGGAGCGCGTCCGGCACGGGCGTGACCACGGCCTCGACGTTCGCGGCGTACCCGCCCGCCGAGCGCACGAACGTGTCCTCGCCGATGGGCGACGGGGACAGGAACTCCTCCGAGCGGGAGCCGCCCATCGCGCCGGAGGTCGCGGAGACGATGACGTAGTCGAGGCCGAGGCGGTCGAAGATCCGCTGGTACGCGCCGCGCTGGCGCTCGTACGCCGCCGCGAGGCCCTCGTCGTCGATGTCGAAGGAGTAGGCGTCCTTCATGATGAACTCGCGCCCGCGGATGAGGCCGGCGCGGGGCCGGGCCTCGTCGCGGTACTTCGTCTGGATCTGGTACAGCGCGAGGGGCAGGTCCTTGTACGACGAGTACAGGTCCTTCACCAGCAGCGTGAACAGCTCCTCGTGCGTGGGCGCCAGGAGGTAGTCGGCCTCCTTGCGGTCCTGCAGCCGGAAGAGGTTGGGGCCGTACTCGGTCCAGCGGCCGGTGGCCTCGTAGGGCTCGCGCGGCAGCAGCGCCGGGAAGTGCACCTCCTGCGCACCGATCGCCTCCATCTCCTCACGGACGACGGCCTCGATCTTCGCCAGCACGCGCAGGCCGAGCGGCAGCCAGGAGTAGATGCCGGGGGCCGCGCGGCGGATGTAGCCGGCGCGCACCAGCAGCCGGTGGCTCGCGACCTCGGCGTCGGCCGGGTCCTCGCGCAGGGTGCGGACGAAGAGGTGGGACAGGCGGAGCAGGTCGCCCTGGGGCTGACGGGCGGACGCGATCGACATGGGGGCAAGCCTAGCGGCGCGGCGGGCCTCCCCCGGCCGGTGTCGCCGTCGCATCACTGGTCGCCGTCGCACCGTGCTGGCAGCATGGCGGCATGCCCGAGCTTCCCGAGGTGCAGGCGCTGGCGGAGTTCCTCGACGCTCGTACGTCCGGCCACCGCGTCGTCGCCGCCGACGTCGCGGCCATCGCCGCGCTCAAGACGTTCGACCCGCCCGTGACCGCGCTCGTCGGCCAGGAGGTCCACGGCGTCACCCGCCACGGCAAGTGGCTCGATCTCACGGCCGGTCCCGACGGCGGCGAGACGCACCTGCTGTTCCACCTGTCGCGCGGCGGCTGGGTGCGCTGGTCGGACCAGGCGCCGACCACGCCGGTACGCCCGCGCATGGGCGGCTCGTCGCGCGGGGCGGCGCTGGCGCTGCGGGTGCGGCTCGACGACGGCGCAGGCTTCGACCTCACCGAGGCGGGCACCCGCAAGCGCCTGGCGGTGCACGTGGTACGCGACCCGCGGGAGGTGGAGCAGGTCGCCACGCTCGGCGTCGACCCGCTCTCGGACGCCTTCACCCCGGACGCTCTCGCCGCGTTGATGCAGGACAGGAACCAGCAGGTCAAGGGCCTGCTGCGCGACCAGCGGGCGATCGCCGGGATCGGCAACGCCTACTCCGACGAGATCCTGCACGTCGCGCGGGTCTCGCCGTTCAAGCTCACCCGGTCGTTCACCCCGGACGAGGTCGCGGCGCTGCACGACGCCGTCGTCACCACCCTGCGCGACGCCGTCGCGGCGTCGTCGGGCAAGCCCGCCAAGGAGCTCAAGGACGCCAAGCGCGCGGGGATGCGCGTGCACGGCCGCACGGGCGAGGCGTGCCCGGTCTGCGGCGACGTCGTGCGCGAGGTCAGCTTCGCCGACCGCTCGCTGCAGTACTGCGCCACCTGCCAGACCGGCGGGCAGGTGCTCGCCGACCGGCGGATGTCGAGGCTGCTGAAGTAGCAGGCCTGCCGGTCAGCCTGCCGCGACCGCGTCGCGCGACGCCACGAAGGCGTCGACGCACGCGCGGACCTGCTCCGGCGTGTGGGCGGCGGAGAGCTGGACGCGGATGCGCGCCTCGCCGCGCGGCACGACCGGGAACGAGAAGGCCGTGACGTACACGCCGCGCTCCCCCATCGCCGCCGCCACCTTCGCCGCGAGCACGGCGTCGCCGAACATCACCGGCACGATCGGGTGCTCGCCGGGCAGCAGGTCGAAGCCCGCCTCGGTCATGAGACGACGGAACAGGGCGGCGTTCTCGGTCAGCCGGGCGCGCAGGTCCGCGGAGCCCTCCACGAGGTCGAGCGCCGTGAGGGTGCCCGCCACGATCGTCGGCGCCAGCGTGTTCGAGAACAGGTAGGGGCGGGCGCGCTGCCGCAGCAGGTCGACGATCTCCTGGTGCGCCGCGACGTAGCCGCCGGACGCGCCGCCCAGGGCCTTGCCGAACGTGCCCGTGAGGATGTCCACGCGGTCCGCGACGCCGAGCAGCTCCGGCGTCCCGCGGCCGTGGTCGCCCATGAACCCCACCGCGTGCGAGTCGTCCACGAGGACGAGCGCGGAGTACCGGTCGGCGAGGTCGCAGATCTCGCGCAGCGGCGCGAGGTAGCCGTCCATCGAGAACACGCCGTCCGTGACGACCACGACGTGGCGGGCGCCGCCGTCGCGCGCCGCGCGGAGCTGGTCCTCGAGGTCGGCCATGTCCCGGTTCCGGTAGCGGAACCGGGCGGCCTTCGACAGGCGGATGCCGTCGATGAGCGAGGCGTGGTTGAGCGCGTCCGACACGATCGCGTCGTCGGCGCCGAACAGCGTCTCGAAGACCCCGCCGTTGGCGTCGAAGCACGACGAGAACAGGATCGAGTCGTCCGTCCCCAGGAAGCCCGCCAGGCGCTGCTCCAGGTCGCGGTGCTGGTCCTGCGTGCCGCAGATGAACCGCACGCTCGCCAGCCCGTAGCCCCACGTGTCGAGGGCGTGCCGCGCCGCCGCGACGATGCGCGGGTCGTCGGCCAGCCCGAGGTAGTTGTTGGCGCAGAAGTTGAGCAGCTCGGCGCCGTCGGCGCGGATGCGCGCGCCCTGCGGGCCGGCGATGCCGCGCTCGTGCTTGGTGAGACCCGCGCTCTCGATCTCGGCGAGCTGGCCCGCCAGGTGCTCCCGGAACGTCCCGTACATCGCTACGCCTTCCCCTCGTCGTCCTGCGCGTCGTCCTGCGCGTCGTCCTGCGCGTCGCCCCAGTCCGTCCAGTCGAGCACGACCTTGCCGCCGTGTGCGGAGGCCGCGGCCTCGAACCCCTCGCGCCAGCGGCTCGCGGGGAGCCGGTCGGTCACGACCGACGCGATCGCCGTCCGCAGGGTCGCGCTGGTGCGCAGCATCGCGTCCATCGCCTGCCACGTCTCGAACATCTCCCGGCCGTAGATGCCCTTGAGCGTGAGCATGTGGGTCACGACCGTGCCCCAGTCGACGGCGATCGGCCCGGACGGCAGGCCGAGCATCGCGATCCGCCCGCCGTGGTTCATGTTCTCGATCATCTCGGGCAGCGCGCTCGGCGCCCCGCTCATCTCGAAGCCGACGTCGAACCCCTCGCGCAGGCCGAGCTCGCGCTGCGCGTCGGCGACCCGGGCCGTGCGCACGTCGAGGGCGGCGTCCGCGCCCATGGCCTTGGCCATCTCGAGCCGGGCCGGGCTGACGTCCGTGCCCACCACGAGGTGGGCGCCCGCGTGCCGGGCGACGGCGATCGCCATGAGCCCGATGGGCCCGCAGCCGGACACGAGCACGTCCTCGCCGATCACCGGGAACGCGAGCGCCGTGTGGACCGCGTTGCCGAGCGGGTCGAAGATCGCCGCGACGTCCAGGTCGACCTCGGCGTGGTGCACCCACACGTTGGTGGCGGGCAGCACGACGTACTCGGCGAACGCGCCGTCGCGGTGCAGGCCGAGGCCCTGGGTGCGGATGCACATCTGGCGGCGCCCGGCGCGGCAGTTGCGGCAGGTGCCGCAGACGATGTGCCCCTCGCCCGAGACGAGGTCGCCCACGGCGACGTCGTGCACCGTCTCCCCGACCTCGACGACCTCGCCGACGAACTCGTGGCCGGGCACCAGCGGCGCCGCGATCGTGGACGCGGCCCAGTCGTCCCAGCGGTCGATGTGCAGGTCGGTGCCGCAGATGCCGGTGCGCAGCACCCGGATCTTCACGTCGCCGATGCCGGCCTCCGGCTCGGGCCGCTCCACCAGCTCCAGCCCGGGGCCCGGCCCCGGCTTGTACAGCGCCCTCATCGTCGTCCCGCCCGTCGACCCCTCACGGACCTCACCCCGGCTGCCGCCGTCGCTCGCGTCGTCACGCGCCGTACCATCTCACGATCCGGACAGATCCGGGAACCGCAGGGCACCGGTCAGAACAGCACCGTCGTGAACGTGCCGACCTGCTCGAAGCCCACGCGCCGGTAGGTGGCGAGCGCGGGCGCATTGAAGGCGTTGACGTACAGCGAGACCACGGGCGCCACCTCGCGCCGCGTCGCGACGACGACGGCGGCCATGCCGGGCGCGGCCAGGCCGCGCCCGCGCCGCAGCGGGTCGACCCACACGCCCTGCACCTGCGCCACCCCGCCCGCGACCGCGCCCAGCTCGGCCTTGAAGGCGACGAAGGGCCCGGGTCCGGTGCCCGCGCCCGAGGTCGAACCGGCTGCCTCCATGCGCACGAACGACCGCCCCTCGGCCACGAGGGAGCGCACGCGCAGGGCGTACGCGCTGCCCGGCGACGCGGCCGGGGCGTAGCCGACCTCCTCCGCGAACATCCGCACGCAGGCGGGCAGCACGGCGTCCACCTCGCCGAGGGTCGAGCGCCGCACCTCCGGGTCGGGCTCCACGTCGGGGTCGCGCGCGATCGCGAGGGACGGCTGGTCGGCGCGCACCTCGCGCGCCGGCGGCCAGCGGGGCGCGAGCAGGTCCCAGAGCGCGAGCGCCGCCGTCCGCTCCCCCACGATCGACGAGGAGCGCCGCCCCTGGGCGCGGGCCGTCGCGGCGAACGCGGCGACGGCGTCGTCCGCGTCGCGGCCCGCGAGGTCCGGGGCCAGCACGGGGACGAGGTTCGCGCCGGACCAGCAGACCGCGACCAGCGGGCCCGTCGCCGGGAAGCCCCAGGCCTGCCCGCCGGCGGCGGCGAAGCCCGCCACCGCCGCCACCTCGAGCCGCGCCGCCGCGAGCACCGACGTCACCGGGTCGAGGGCGCACAGGGCGCGGGCCTCGGCGAGGTCCTCCTGGCCGAGGACGCGGGCCCGCGGGCGGCGCACGTCGAGGCCGCGCGCGTCGCCGCGCGCCCGCACCGCCGGTCGCCAGCCGCCCATCACGCCCCCTTCGCCGCCGTGGGCCCTCCCGCCATCGTCCCCGATGCGGCCGCCACAGGTCGACCTGTCGGCCGGACCGTCAGCCGACCGTGACCTCGGGGGCCCCGGCCTGCGCCTCGTTCTCGGGGGCGGGCATCGTCTCGGCGATGCGCATCGCCTCCTCGATGAGGGTCTCGACGATCATCGCCTCCGGGACGGTCTTGATGACCTCGCCCTTGACGAAGATCTGGCCCTTGCCGTTGCCCGACGCGACGCCGAGGTCGGCCTCGCGCGCCTCGCCCGGGCCGTTGACGACGCAACCCATGACCGCGACGCGCAGCGGGACCGTCATCCCCTCGAGACCCGCGGTGACCTTCTCGGCGAGCGTGTAGACGTCCACCTGGGCGCGGCCGCACGACGGGCAGGAGACGATCTCGAGCTTGCGCGGGCGCAGGTTGAGCGCCTGCAGGATCTGCGTGCCGACCTTGACCTCCTCGACCGGCGGCGCGGACAGCGACACCCGGATCGTGTCGCCGATGCCCTGGCTGAGCAGGGCCCCGAACGCGGTGGCCGACTTGATCGTGCCCTGGAACGCCGGGCCCGCCTCGGTGACGCCGAGGTGCAGCGGCCAGTCGCCGCGCTGCGCGAGCAGCTCGTAGGCGCGCACCATGACCACCGGGTCGTTGTGCTTCACGGAGATCTTGAAGTCGTGGAAGCCGTGCTCCTCGAACAGGCTCGCCTCCCACACGGCGGACTCGACCAGCGCCTCCGCGGTCGGCTTGCCGTACTTCTCCAGCAGGCGCTTGTCGAGGGAGCCGGCGTTGACGCCGATCCGCAGCGAGACCCCGGCGTCGGAGGCCGCCTTCGCGATCTCCTTGACCTGGTCGTCGAACTTGCGGATGTTGCCCGGGTTCACGCGCACGGCGGCGCAGCCGGCGTCGATCGCGGCGAACACGTACTTGGGCTGGAAGTGGATGTCCGCGATGACCGGGATCTGCGACTTCTTCGCGATGGCGGGCAGCGCCTCCGCGTCGTCGATGGTCGGCACCGCGACGCGCACGATGTCGCAGCCCGACGCCGTCAGCTCCGCGATCTGCTGCAGCGTCGCGTTGATGTCCGTCGTCGGGGTCGTCGTCATGGACTGGATGCTGATCGGCGCGTCACCGCCGACGGCCACCTTGCCCACCTGGATCTTGCGGGACTTGCGGCGCGGGGCCAGCGTGGGCGCGGGCGGAGTAGGCATGCCGAGATTGATCGCAGTCACGGTGCCAGTATCGCGCCTGCGGGCGGGTGCTACGCACGCGGGCACCGCACCGGCACGGAATCCCCGCGCGTCGTCACGCACGACCTTCACCGGACCGGGCCGGCGGCGAGGGTCCTCAGCCCAGGCGTACCGGGTCGACCAGGTCTGCGACGATGAGGATCGCCCCGGTGCCGACGAGCACGACGAACATCACGTAGGCCACCGGCATCATCCGCGCGACGTCGGCCGGACCGGGCCGCGGGAGCCCGCGCAGCCGCGCGAGCGTGCGCTTGGCGCCCTCGTACAGGGCGTTGACGACGTGCCCGCCGTCCAGCGGCAGCAGCGGGATGAGGTTGAAGACGAAGAGCGCCACGTTGAGCGCGGCCAGCAGGCTCAGCAGGAACTGCAGCGTGCTGACCACGGGGGCGTCCGCGGCGACGGCGTCCACGGCCATCCGGCCGACACCGACCACGGACACCACGGAGTCCTGCGACCGCGGCTCGTCGGTGAACGCCTGCACCGCGGCGTCGCCGATGCGCACCGGGAGCGTGACGATCATGCCCGCCGTGCCGGAGACCTGCTGCCAGACCGCCTCCGGGACGGTCGAGACCGGCAGCGGCTCGTACTCCTGCGTCGGTGTGACGCCCAGGAACCCCGCGGTCTCCGTGACCGGCTGTCCGTCGGCGCCGACCTTCGCGGTGCCGTCGGCCTCGACCACCGGGACCTGCCGGTCCGACGTCGTGACGGTCAGCGGGACCTCCGCGCCGTCGCGCAGCACGACCACCGGGACCTGCTGGTCGGGGGCGTCCGCGATCGCGCCGGAGAGCTGCTCCCACGACGTCACGGCCGTGCCGTCCCACTCGACGATCTCGTCGCCCGGACGCAGACCCGCCGCGGCCGCCGGGGACGGCGCGGCGTCGTCGCCGCACACGGGCGCCCCCTCCGCCGTCGTCGACGTGGGCGTGCACTCGCTCACCGCGCCGACGGTCGTGGTCACCGTCGGCGCCCCGATGCCCACGAGGACGACGAACGTGAGCACGACCGCGATGAGGAGGTTCATCACCGGGCCGCCGAGCATCACGACGAGCTTCTTGGGCGTGGACAGGTGGTAGAAGGCGCGGTGCTCCTCGCCGGGGCGGATCTCGCTCACGGACGCGTCGCGCGCGTCGGCGATCGCCTGCCCGAAGAAGCCGCCGCGACGGCGGGTGCCCTCGGGTGCGGGCGGCATCATGCCGACCATCCGCACGTAGCCGCCCAGCGGGATCGCCTTGACCCCGTACTCGGTCTCCCCCTTGGTGCGCGACCACAGCGTGGGGCCGAAGCCGACCATGTACTGGCTCACGCGCACGCCGAACTTCTTCGCGGGCACCATGTGGCCCACCTCGTGCAGGCCGATGGAGAGGGCGAGGCCCACGACCATCACGGCGATGCCGACCACCCAGGAGAGAACGTCCACGGCGTCGAGCCTAGGACACCTGCGGCGACCCGCCGCACGCCCCGGTCGCGCGGGCGTGGAGGGTTCGTCAGGACCGCGCGAGGATCTCGTCCGCGCGGGCCCGCGCCCAGCGCTCGGCGCCCTCGACGGCGTCGAGCGTGACGCCGGCGGCCGCGACGCCGTCGTGCTCGGCCAGCACCCGCTCCACCGTCTCGACGATGTCGAGGAAACCGATGCGCCCGGCGAGGAACGCGGCCACCCCCTGCTCGTTCGCCGCGTTGTAGACGGCGGGGTGGGTGGCCGACGCCGCGGCGGCGGCGCGCGCCAGCCCGACCGCCGGGAACGTGTCCTCGTCGAGCGGCTCGAACGTCCACGACGCGGCGCGCGTCCAGTCGCAGGGCGGGGAGACGACGTCGAGCCGCTCCGGCCAGGACAGCCCGAGCGCGATGGGCAGCCGCATGTCCGGCGGGGACGCCTGCGCGATCGTCGACCCGTCGTGGAACTCGACCATGGAGTGCACCACCGACTGGGGGTGCACCACCACGGTGATGTCGTCGACCGGCACGTCGAAGAGCAGGTGCGCCTCGATGAGCTCGAGGCCCTTGTTCATCAGCGAGGCCGAGTTCACCGTCACCACCGGCCCCATCGCCCAGGTGGGGTGGGCGAGCGCCTCGTCGACCGTGACCTTCTTGATGTCGTCGCGGCTGCGACCGCGGAACGGTCCGCCGGAGGCCGTGAGCACCAGGCGCCGCACCTCGCTCTGATCGGGTGAGTGCGCGCCGGCGCGCAGCGCCTGGGCGATCGCCGAGTGCTCGGAGTCCACCGGCACGATCTGCCCGGGCGCGGCCGCGGCCTTGACCAGCGAGCCGCCCACCACGAGCGACTCCTTGTTCGCCAGCGCCAGCGTCGAGCCGCCCTCGAGCGCCGCGAGCGTGGGCCGCAGGCCCACCGACCCGGTGATGCCGTTGAGGACGACGTCGCTGCCGCGGCCCGCCAGCTCGGTCGCCGCCGCCGGCCCGGCCAGCACCTCGACGTCGCCCGCCGCGGCGCCGAGCCGCTCGACCAGGGCGGCCCGCAGCTCGTCCGCGCGGGCGCCGTCCGCGACGGCGACCGTGCGCGCCCCCACGGTCGCGACCTGCTCCGCGAGCAGCACGACGTCGGACCCGCCCGCGCTCAGCGCCTCCACCCGGAACCGCCCGGGGTGGGCCCGCACGACGTCGATGGCCTGCGTGCCGATCGAGCCGGTGGAACCGAGGAGCGTGACGGTGCGGGGGGTCGCGAGGTCGGGCATGGCGCCCATCATCCCAGGCCCCCACGCTCGTTCGGCCGCGTCGTCCCACCCCGTCGACCCACCCCGCCGTCCCACCCGGCGACTCGCCGCGGAATCGCGCGGAATTCACCCGCTCCGGTGCTTGACTTCCGGACAAGGACCTCTCTCGCCCGGTCGCGGCAGGGTGTGACGCCGGTTACGTTCGCATACATGCGTCCTTATCGCGTGATAGTCGGCAAGCGCGCCATGTCCACCCTCGCCGGGATCGCCGCCCTCGTCACCGGGGCGGTCGTCGGCGTGGCGGCACCCGCCGCCGCGGACGGCGACGGCGAGACCCACCGCATCTTCGCGACCCGCGAGGGCCTGGTGGGCAAGCGCACCGCGAACGGCCACACGATCGAGAAGCGGGACCACTTCGTCGCCCTGCCTTCCCGGCGCGCCCTGTCCGCCGACGGCGACGGCGCGTACTCCGTCCGGGTCTGCCGCGCCGACAGCGCGCGGTGCGAGTACGCGCCGGTGTGGGACGTCGGGCCGTGGAACACCACCGACGACTACTGGAGCTCCACCCGGCACGCCGCGCGCGACCTCCCGAAGGGGACCCCGCAGGCGTCCGCCGCCTACCGGCTCGGCCACCACGGCGGCAAGGACCTCTTCGGCCGCAAGGTCACCAACCCCGCAGGCATCGACCTGGCGGACGGCACCTACTGGGACGGCCTGGGCCTGCGCTCCAACGCCTGGATCGACGTGACCTACCTGTGGCAGGGCTCCGCCCGGACCGGGATCGTCTCCGCCGACGGCGGCACCCTCAACGTCCGCACCGGCCCGGGCACCGGATACCGGTGGACCGGCGTCGCCGCCGACACCGCGCGCGTGCCGCTGCTCTGCCACGCGCGCGGCCAGACGGTCACGGGCACCCGCGGCACCACGAACCTCTGGTACCGCATCGGCCCGAGCAACTGGGTGTCCGACGCCTACCTCAACACGGGCAGCGGCTCCGCCCTCGCCCCCGCCTGCTGACGGGCGGGGTCAGACCCCGGCAGGACTCTCGGCCACCGCGCGACCGGCGCGGTCACCACCGCTCTCCACAACCGTCGGCGTCGACCAGGCCCGCGCCCCGGCGCCGAGCGCGACGGCGGTCACCGCGACCACGACGGCCGCAGGGACCGGCAGCGCCCCGACACCGCCGCCCGCCACGACCCACGACGCCAGCGCGGCCCCGACGGCGATGCCGCCGTTGAACACCACCGGGATCAGCGCCGACGACGTCGCCCGCCGCTGCGGCCCGCCGAGGCGCAGGATCAGCGTCTGCGCCAGGGGAGGCAGCGCGCCCGACGACACGCCCCACAGCACGACGACGGCCACACCGAGGGCCGGATGCACGTCCACCACCGCCAGCCCGAGCAGGGCGAGCGCGGTCCCGCCGGCAGCGAGCGCGAGCACGGGGGCGGTCCGCGCCCCGAACCGGCCGGCCAGGACCACGCCCAGCGCGGACGCGACGCCGAACACCAGGAGCAGCCCGCTCACGCCGCCCGGCAGCGCGTCGGCCGGCACCTCGACGATGCGCGTCACGTACGTGTACGCGCCGTAGTGCCCCACCAGCAGCACGCCGACGATCGCCGTGACCGTGATCATCGGACCGGGCCCCCCGGCCGGCGCGGGTCCCGCGGCGCCCGGCGTCGCCCCCTCACCGGGCCGCTCCGTGGCGGGCGCGGCCGCACGCGCGACGACGAGTCGCACCAGGACGGCGACCACCAGCGTCAGCAGCGCGAGGCCGGCGAACGCGGCCCGCCAGCCGACCACCCGGGTGACGAGGCTGGCGAGCGGCGTGCCGAGCACCATGCCGAGGGTGGCGCCACCCAGCACCACGGCGATCGAGCGGGCGAGCAGCCGGTCGGGCACCAGGTCGGCGACGTGCGCGTTCGCGGACGCCCACAGGAGCCCGACGGCGGCCGCACCCACCAGTCGCGCCCCCACGGCGACGCCGTACGTCGGCGCCAGCGCGGTGGCGAGGGACGAGGCGGCCAGGACGCCGAGCGCGACCGCGACCACGGCGCGCCGGTCCCTGCCGGCGACGAGGCGCACGAGCGGGAAGCTCGCCACCACCACCGCGGCGGCCCACACGGACACGAGCAACCCGGTGCGCGCCTCGGAGACGCCGAGCCCCGCGCTCATCTGCGGCAGCACGGCGGTCGGCAGCATCTCGGCGGTGACCATCGTGAAGGTCGCCGTGCCGAGGACCAGCAGGGAGGGCCACGGGAGCCCGTCGGACGGGGTGGGGGGAGATCCTGGTGTCGTCATGTGTCCGACGCTAGAGTTTGACATTGATGTCAATGTCAAGTGTGAACCCGGTCACTCCTGGAGGTGCGAGATGAAGATCGGCGAGCTCGCCCGGCGCGCGGGCGTCGCGCCGCGCCTCGTGCGGTACTACGAGCAGCAGGGCCTGCTCGTGGCCGACCGCGCGGCGAACGGGTACCGCACCTACTCCGAGGACGACGTCGAGCGCGTGTCCAGGGTGGCCGGGATGGTGCGTGCCGGGATCCCCACACGCCTGATCAAGGTGCTGCTCGACATGGAGACGACGAGCCGGTCCGAGGCGCCGACCTGCCCACGCACGGTCGCGGAGATGCTCGCCACGGAGCTCGTGGGCATCGAGGACAAGATCGCCTGCCTCACCCGCAGCCGGGACACGATCCGTGACGTCCTCACCCGCACCGAGCAGGCCGCCGTCCTGTCGGAGGCCGCGGCGGGCGCCGCCACGACCTCCGGCCGGTGAACGACGAGGGCCGCCGACGTGTCGTCGGCGGCCCTCGTCAGGTCTCGCGGTCGTGCCCCGGGAGGTCACTCGACCCCGAGCAGCACCTCGATCGCGCGGGCGAAGAACCGGTCGACCGGACCCTCGGCGTAGGCGTCCGACCCCTTGGCCCGGCCGAAGGTGGCCGAGCGGATCTCGCCGGAGCTCAGCGGCTCCTGCCGGTCGAAGTAGGCGACGAGCCGGTCGCACAGCGCGTCGACGTCGTCCGGGTCGTAGCCCTGCTCGCCGCGGTCGGCCGGGGCGAACTTGTCGCCGTCGGGCCGCCCCAGGCGCCCGTACATCGTACGGGCGCGGTCGGCCAGCGCGGCCATCCACGCCTCCTGCCCGTGCGCCGCCACGTACTCGGCGCGCTGCCGCGCGATGAACGCCGACTCGAGACGGTCCAGCGCCGCGTCGACCTCGTGCGTGTCGTAGCCGCCGCGCACCAGGTCGAACGTCGACACCTGGATGTCGGCGTGCGACAGGGGCTCCGCGGTGCGACCCTCGTACGCCTGCCGGGCGTGGTCGAAGAAGTCCTCGACCTCGTCGCGGTCGTACCCGGTGCGCATCGCGGACACCGTGCTGAACAGTGCGCTCACTCGTCCTCCTCGGCAGCCAGCTGCCCGCAGGCGCCGTCGATGTCGCTCCCGCGGGTGTCACGGATCGTGGTGGGGATGCCGTGCCCGCGCAAGCGGGCCACAAACTCGTCCTCGACATCACGCTCGCTCGCGGTCCAGATGGACCCGGGCGTGGGGTTGAGCGGGATGGGGTTGACGTGCACCCAGCCGCGCCCGCGCGCGTTGAGCTTCTCCCCCAGCAGGTCGGCGCGCCAGCCGTGGTCGTTCATGTCCTTGATGAGCGCGTACTCGATCGACACGCGCCGCCCGGTGACCTCGAAGTAGCGCCGTGCGGCGTCGAGGGCCTCGTCCACGCTCCACCGGGTGTTGATCGGCACGAGCTCGCTGCGCAGGTCGTCGTCGGGCGCGTGCAGGCTGAGGGCGAGCGTCACCGGGATCTCGAGCTTCGTGAGCTTCTCGATCGCGGGCACCAGTCCCACGGTCGAGACGGTGATGTTGCGCGCCGACATGCCGAAGCCCTCGGGCTGCGGCGCGACCAGGGCGCGGACCGTCTCGAAGACGGCCTTCGGGTTCGCCAGCGGCTCGCCCATCCCCATGAACACGAGGTTGTTGAGCCGCGTGGGCCCCCCGGGGATCTCTCCCGCCGCGAGCGACCGGTTCGCCGCGCGCACCTGCTCGAGGATCTCCGCCGTCGACAGGTTGCGCGTGAGGCCCAGCTGGCCCGTCGCGCAGAACGGGCACGCCATGCCGCACCCCGCCTGCGACGACACGCACAGCGTGGTGCGGTGCGGGTAGCGCATGAGCACCGACTCGACCTTGGCGTCGTCGAACAGGTGCCACAGCGTCTTGACGGTGGTGCCGCCATCGGCCTCGAGACGCCGGGTCGGGCGGATGAGCTGCGGGAACATCGTCGTCGCGATGGCCTCGCGCGTCTTCGCCGGCAGGTCGGTCATCTGCTCCGGGTCGGACGTGTAGTGCTGGAAGTAGTGCGTCGCGAGCTGCTTGGCCCGGAACGGCTTCTCCCCCATCTCCTGGATCGACGCGACGCGCTCGGCGGGCGTGAGGTCGGCGAAGTGCCTCGGCGGCTTGCCCCGGCGGCGCGGCGCCATCTGCAGGGGCATCGGCGCGGTCTCGTCGCCCGGCCGGACCGCGGGGAACCCGAGGTCGGCGCCGGACGTCGCGGGACGGGCGGTGGTGGGGGGCATGACGTGTCCTTACAGGGCGGTCGTGGGCGCCATCGTGAGCACGAGGTACACGAACGGGGCGGTGACGACCAGCGAGTCGAGGCGGTCCAGCACACCCCCGTGACCCGGGAGCAGCGAACCCATGTCCTTCAATTCTAGGTCCCGCTTGATGAGGGACTCGGCGAGGTCGCCCACGGTGGCCGTGATCGCGGTGAGCACGCCGAGCACGATGCCGAGCACCGGGCTCGCGTCGAGGGCGAGCACCGCGCCCGCGACACCCACGGCCGTGGCCAGCACGAGCGAGCCACCCAGGCCCTCCCAGGTCTTCTTCGGGCTCACGGTGGGTGCCAGCGGGTGGCGGCCCATCGTCACCCCGGCGATGTACCCGCCGGTGTCGTTCGCCACGGCCAGGAGGATGAACAGGGCCACCCGCAGCTCGCCGTCGGGCTGCGCGAGCAGCAGCAGGACGAAGCCCGCCAGGAACGGCACGTAGGTGGCCGCGAAGACCGCGGCCGCGCAGTCGCGCAGCGCCTGCGGCCCGGGGCCGTCCAGCACCCGCCAGACGACGACGGCGCCGACGGTCAGCACGTACGCGACGAGCAGCGCCTCGGGTCCCGCGGTGTACGCCGAGACCACCATGCCCGCGCCGCCCACGAGCAGCGGCAGCATCGGCAGGTGGATGTCCCGGCGGGCGAAGGCCTGCCGCAGCTCCCACAGCGCGGCACCGACCGCGACCGCCGCGACCGCGACGAACGGCTCGGGCCGGAACCACAGGGACGCCGCGACGCCGACGAGCAGCAGGACGCCGACCGCGATCGCCACGGGGAGGTTGCGGCCGGCGCGCGACGACGTCGGGTCCGCCGCCCCGGCGGTGGCCGGGTCGAGCGGGGACGCGTCCTCGCCCGGTTCGAGGGGATGGGCCACCATCAGACCTCGAGCAGCTCGCTCTCCTTGCCGGCGAGCAGCTGGTCGATCGCGTCGACGTGCTTCTTCGTCAGCGACTCCAGCTCCTTCTCGGCCCGCGTGACCTCGTCCTCGCCGGCCTCGCCGTCCTTGACGATGCGGTCCAGCTCCTCCTTGGCCTTGCGGCGGACGTTGCGCACCGAGATGCGGGCGTCCTCCGCCTTCGTCTTCGCGAGCTTCACGTAGTCGCGACGGCGCTCCTCCGTGAGGGCGGGCATGATGATGCGGATCGCGTTGCCGTCGTTGGACGGGTTGACGCCCAGGTCGGACTCGCGCAGCGCCTTCTCGATGGTGGTCATCGAGCCCTTGTCGAACGGGGAGATGAGCACCGTGCGAGCGTCCGGGATGTTGAACGACGCGAGCTGCTGCAGGGGCGTCGGGGCGCCGTAGTAGTCCACGGTGATCTTCGAGAACATGCCCGAGCTGGCGCGGCCCGTGCGGATCCCCGCGAACTCCTCCTTGGCGACCTCGATCGCCCTGTCCATCTTCTCCTCGGCCTCGAGGAGGGTGTCGTCGATCACCGGTGCTCCATTCTCGTCGTCGTGCTCGTCGTCGTGCTGCGTGGGGTCGTACGGCTGGTGCGGCGTCAGTGGGTGGTGACCAGCGTGCCCATCTTCTCGCCCAGCAGCGCGCGGGTCACGTTACCCGGCTCCTCGAGGCCGAAGACACGCATGCGCACGTCGTTGTCCCGGCACAGGGACAGCGCGGTGGCGTCCATCACGTTCAGACCGCGCACCAGGGCGTCGGTGTAGGTCAGGTGCTCGAGGCGCTCGGCGTCCGGGTCCGTGCGCGGGTCGGCCGAGTAGACGGCGTCCACGCCGTTCTTGCCCATGAGGACCTCGTCGCAGTGCGTCTCCAGGGCACGCTGGACCGACACGGTGTCGGTGGAGAAGTACGGCATGCCGGCGCCCGCGCCGAAGATCACGACCCGCCCCTTCTCCAGGTGCCGGATCGCGCGCAGCGGGATGTACGGCTCGGCGACCTGGCCCATGGTGATCGCGGTCTGCACGCGCGTCTTGACGCCGTCCTGCTCGAGGAAGTCCTGCAGCGCGAGGCAGTTCATCACCGTGCCGAGCATGCCCATGTAGTCGGCGCGCGCGCGGTCCAGGCCGGCGCGGGAGAGCTCGGCGCCCCGGAAGAAGTTGCCGCCGCCGGAGACGATCGCGACCTGCACGCCCTGCCGGACGGCGTCGCCGATCTCCTGCGCGATCCGCCGCACGACGTCGGTCGCGAGGCCCACGCTGCCGCCCCCGAAGGTCTCGCCGGAGAGCTTGAGGAGCACCCGGCGCGCGGGCGCGGCCTCACCGGTCGCCTCGCCCGTCGTGCTGGTCCGCTCGGTCTGGTTGGTCTCGGTCACGTGGGTCACCGTCGCTCTCTGGTCTGTTCCGCATGCCGGTCTGTTCCGCATGTCCTGCGGCATGTCCGCGTCCGCCGTGCACCGCCGTCGACGGGCCCGGCAGGTCGGGCGCGCTCGCCCGGTGGTTCGTGTTCGGTGGTACGTGGTCGCCCTCCGCGCATCCTGGCACCGGACGGCGGCTCCCGCCCCGTCAGGGGGCGGGCGCGGGCGGGTACGCGAAGGCCCGACCGCACCGCGCACGGTGCGGTCGGGCCTGAGCGCGGGGAGGCGTCAGCTGCCGACGCGGAAGCGGACGAAGCCGAGCAGGTTGCCGCCGGTGGTGGCGACATGCTTGGCGACGGTCGTCTTCGTGTCCTTGGCCAGCGGCTGGTCCACGAGCACGGCGTCCTTGAAGAAGCCGTTGAGGCGACCCTCGACGATCTTCGGCAGCGCGGCCTCGGGCTTGCCCTCGGCGATCGAGACCTCGCGCGCGATCTCGCGCTCCTTCTCGACGACGTCCGCCGGGACGTCCTCGCGGGACAGGTACTTCGGGGCGAGCGCGGCGATGTGCTGCGCGACGTCCTTGGCGACGGGCTCGGCCGCGTCGTCGGTGGCGACGAGCACACCGATCGACGGCGGCAGGTCCTTGGCCGTCTTGTGCAGGTAGGTCGTCACCTTGGGGGCCTCGAGGCGGGCCACGCGGCGCAGCACGACCTTCTCCCCCATCGTGGCGCCCTGGGCGGCGATGGTGTCGGCCACGGTGCCCTCGGCGGCCGGGGCGGCGAGGCCGGACTCGGCGTCCGTGGCACCCGCGGCGGCGACGGCCTCGAGGACCGCGTCGGCGAGGGCGATGAACTTCTCGTTCTTGACGACGAAGTCCGTCTCGGCGTCGAGCTCGATCATCGTGGCGACCTGGCCGGCCGCGGAGTCGGCGACCTTGACGGCCACGAGGCCCTCGGTGGTCGCGTTGCCCTCGCGCTTGGCGGCGCGGGCCAGACCCTTCTTGCGGATGATCTCGATCGCCTGGTCGGTGTTGCCGTCGGCCTCGTCGAGCGCCTTCTTGACGTCGAGCATGCCGGCACCGGTGCGCTCGCGCAGCGCCTTGATGTCAGCGGCGGTGTAGTTCGCCATGGATGTCCTCCGTGCTGGTTCGAGGTCCGCCCGGCCCCGGTCGGGAGCCGGGCGGAGTGGGTCGTGCGGCGGTCCGCGGGCCGGTCACCCGGGGGTGACCGGCCCGCGAGGACTCACTCGGACTTCTCGGCCTCGGCGGCCGGCGTCTCCTCGGCGGCGGGGGCCTCCTCGGTCGCGACCTCGGCGGCCGGGGCCTCCTCGGCGGCGGGCGCCTCGGTGGCCTCGGCGGCGGGGGCCTCGGCCTGGGCGGCCTCGGCGCCGGCCAGGAGCTCGCGCTCCCACTCGGCCAGCGGCTCGGCCTCGGCGGTCTCCGCGGCCTCGCCCTTCTTGCCGGAGTGACGCTGCAGCAGGCCCTCGGCGGCCGCGTCCGCGATCACGCGGGTGAGCAGCGTGACGGAGCGGATCGCGTCGTCGTTGCCCGGGATGGCGTAGTCGACGTCGTCGGGGTCGCAGTTGGTGTCGAGGATGGCGACGACCGGGATGCCCAGCTTCTTCGCCTCGTTGACGGCCAGGTGCTCCTTGTTGGTGTCGACGATCCAGACCGCGGACGGCGTCTTGGCCATGTCACGGATGCCGCCGAGCGTGCGCGCGAGCTTGTCCTTCTCGCGACGCAGGACGAGGAGCTCCTTCTTCGTCAGCGCGGAGCCGGCGACGTCGTCGAAGTCGATCTCCTCGAGCTCCTTGAGGCGCTGGAGGCGCTTGTGCACCGTGGTGAAGTTGGTGAGCATGCCACCGAGCCAGCGGTGGTTCACGTACGGCATGCCGACGCGGGCGGCCTGCTCGGCCACGGGCTCCTGCGCCTGCTTCTTGGTGCCGACGAACAGGATGCTGCCGCCGTGGGCGACGGTCTCCTTGACGAACTCGTAGGCGCGGTCGATGTACGACAGCGACTGCTGGAGGTCGACGATGTAGATGCCGTTGCGCTCCGTGAAGATGAACCGCTTCATCTTCGGGTTCCAACGGCGGGTCTGGTGCCCGAAGTGGACACCGCTCTCGAGGAGCTGGCGCATGGTCACGACGGCCATGACACGTCCTTTCGCCGCGTGCGCCGGATCCTCCGGGCTGCACGCGCGTCGGGCGACCGGGCTGCTGCTGCAGGTCTCCGGTCGCGGTACTCGGTTCGTCGGTGACGGGCATCGGGCCCGGCACCCCTGGCGTCACGCCGGGCCGGCACCGCTCCCGGGGACCGGGGGCGGACCGCTGCCGACGCGGCCGCGCCCTGCACCCGGCGGGCCGGGTCGCGGGGCGCGTACGTGACGCGCGATGTCGACCGGTTCGCGTCCGCTCCCCCGACCGGCGGGCCCGCAGGACGTCGAGGACGGCCCACGGGATCCACCGGGATGGTTCGGGGAGGCGAGGCACAAGCCGATCGCGGCAGCCAGTCTACCCGACGGTTCCGGGCCTCCTAGCCCACCGGCGATCGCCCACCTGGCGCCCCGCCCAGCGCGGCCGGAACCGCCCTCGGCGGACGACGTGGCGCGCGGCACGAACGTCCCGAGCCTGCCCCCAGGAGTCGGGTGCCACGGGCGATCCACAGCGCCTCGGCCGACGCGTCCGGCGGTCTACCGACTTCGCCATCGTCGCCCCATGACGCTTCGCACCTCTACCGCCCCGACCGTCACGAGACCGCTCAGGGGACTCCTCACGGCTCTCGTCGTGCTCGGCGCCGCGGTCCTCCTGGTCGCAGCACCGCTCGCTGGGGCGGCACCGTCGGCACGTGTCCCGTCGTCGGGGAGCGACGGGTGGGCACGCCCCGTGCCCGGCGACGTCGTGCAGACGTTCGATCCGCCGGCCGAGGAGTGGGCCGCGGGCCACCGCGGGGTGGACCTCGCCGCCGCGACGGGTGAGCGGGTGCGGACACCGGCCGCGGGAACGGTGTCGTTCGCCGGGGAGGTCGCGGGCAAGCCCGTCGTGGTGGTGGCGCACCCCGGCGGCCTGCGGTCCACGTTCGAACCCGTCACAGCCTCGGTGAGCCTCGGCGACCCGGTGGCCGAGGGCGACGTCGTGGGCACGCTCGCCGCCGGGCCGGGACACTGCGCGCCCGCCGGGTGCGTGCACTGGGGCGTGCTGCGCGGGGAGGTCTACCTCGACCCGCTCGCCCTGCTCGGCCAGGCGCCACCGATCGTGCTGCTGCCCGGCGGTCCCTGAGCGGAGGCGGGCACGCCGGTCGGGCCGACTCCTACGAGCCCGTGCCGACGAACGGTACGGGCGAACGTGACGGGCGAACGTGACGGGCGAACGTGACGGGCGAACGTGACGGGCGAACGGGACGGGCGATCGGACCGGGCGACGTCGAGCGAGTGCCCGGGGCGGTCAGGCGCGCGGGAACGCCTGGACGAACACCTTGCGCAGCCGCTCGTCGTCCACGTGGGTGTACCGCTGGGTGGTGCCCAGGTCGGAGTGCCCCAGCACCTCCTGGACGGACCGGAGGTCCGAGCCGCCCTGCAGCAGGTGCGTCGCCGCGGAGTGCCGCAGCGCGTGCGGGGCGACGTCCTCCACGCCCGCCCGGGCCGCGAGCTGGTGCACCGCGTCGCGGACCTGTCGCTGACCCCAGCGGCCCCCGCGCGCGCCCAGGAGGAGCGCGGCGCCCGAGGTCGGCTGCACCAGTGCCGGCCTGCCGCGCGCCAACCACTCGGACACCGCGCGCGCCGCCGGGACGCCGAACGGCACCACCCGCTCCTTGCCGCCCTTGCCGAGCACCCGCACGAGCCGCTCCGTGAGGTCGACGGCGGGAACGTCCACCTGCACCAGCTCGCCGACGCGGATGCCGCTGCCGTAGAGGAGCTCCGCCGCCGCCCAGGCGCGCAGGGCCGCCGGCCGGTCCTCCGGCTCCGCGGTGTGCGCCGCCTCGCGGGCGCTGTCGAGCAGCGTCGCGGCCGCGTCCGCGCTCAGCACCGTCGGCAGGGTCCGCGACACCTTCGGGCTCGCCAGCCGTGCCGTCGGGTCCGCCTGCACCAGGCCCACGCGGTAGGCCCACCGCAGGAAGGTCCGCGCCGCGGCGCCGCGACGGGCGATGGTCGCCCGGGCCAGGCCACGCTCGGCCTGGGTGGCGAGCCAGCCACGGAGCACGCCCACGTCCACCCCCGGCAGAGCGTCGACCCCGTGCCGCACCGCGTACCGCAGGAGCGACCCGACGTCGGCGCGGTACGCGCGTCGCGTGTGCGCCGAGTGCCCCCGCTGGACCTCGAGGTACTCGTCGAAACGCGCCAGCGCCTCCGCCAGCGGCGCCGGCAGCGGCGGGAGGTCCGGATCGGTGTCCATCCAGGTCAGTGTGCCCCTGAGCCGTCCCGGGACGGGTGAGGCGGCGCGCGTGTCGAGGTCGTCCACGGACCGGGCGGCCCCCACGTGACCCGCCACCCGGCCGGACCTCGACGTGCTCCCGGCGCCGCCGCCTCAGCTCGGCGGTCTCCCCCTGCCCGCCTCGCCGGCGTCGCGGCGGACCCTGCGCCACCGGCCGCCCTCCTGGCCGGCGAGGCCGTGCAGCTCCAGGGCACCGAGCCCGGCGAGCAGCTCGCCCGGGGCGAGCCCGGCCGTGCGCGCCAACGCGTCCGTCGCTGCGGCGCCCCGCGCGGGCAGCGCGTCCCACACCAGACGGGCGTGCTCGCCGAGCGCCTCGACCTCCGCGGGGATCCGCCGGCGCGAACGTTCGCCACCGGCGCGCCCGGGTGCGGACGTCCCCTCGGGCGGAGCCTGCGCCGGGGTCGCGTCGGCGTCGTACGGACCGGCGAGCTCGGCCACCTCGGCGGCATCCGTCACGCAGACCGCCGCCCCGTCCCGCAGGAGCGCGTGGCACCCGGTCGAGGTACCCGACGTCACCGGGCCGGGCACGACGCCGAGCGGGCGCAGCAGCCGCGTCGCGTGGCGGGCCGTCGACAGCGCCCCCGAACGCCAGGCAGCCTCCACCACGACGGTCGCGCACGACACCGCGGCGATGATCCGGTTGCGGGCCAGGAAGCGTTGCTTGAACGGCGCCGACCCGGGCGGCACCTCGCTCACGACCGCCCCCGCGCCGTCCGCGAGCCGGCGCAGCAGGTCCTGGTTGCCCGGCGGGTAGAAGCGGTCGACGCCCCCGGCGAGCACCGCGACGGTCAGGGCGCCTCCCGCGACCGCGCCGCGGTGGGCGGCGGCGTCGATCCCGTACGCCCCTCCGGACACGACGGCGAAGCCGCGGTCCGCCACCCCGGCCGCGAGGTCGGCCGCCACGTGGTCCCCGTAGGCGCTGGACGCCCGCGCACCGACGAGCGCGACCGATCGGGCCGTCGCGGCCGCCAGGTCCGGATCCCCCCGCACCCAGAGCGCGAACGGCTCCTCCGGACCCAGCGCGGCGAGGCCTGCCGGCCATCGGCCGTCCCCCGGCACCAGCAGCGTGCCGCCGAGCCGCTCGAGGACCCGCAGCTCCCGCCGCGGGTCCAGCCGCTCGAGCCGCGGCGCCCACCGGGCGACTCCCTCCATCAGCCGGTCGGCCGCGACCGCGCTGCCCAGCGGCTCGACCGCCGACCCCCGCAGGGCGCGCGCCGGGTCGCGGACCGCGTCGACGACCCACTCCAGCGCCGCTGGGGCGCCGAGGTGCGCGACGAGCGTGCCCGCCACCGCGTCGGCCGGCTCCGCCAGCCGGCTCCACGCGGCGCGGGCGAGCGTCGGGTCGTCCGTCGCGAAGGGCAGCCCTTCGGCGCCGCGGGACCGCGACGCGCTCATGGCCGGCGCCGCGTCCTGCGCCACGCCCGGGGGCACCTCGAGCTCACGCATGGCTCCCCCTCGTGCGCATCGTCACGGCCGTGGAGACGTCGTCGGCCGTCGGCGCGACGCGCCCCGCCAGGTCGGCGTGGGTCCACGCGATCCGCAGCACACGGTCGGCCCCACGCAGGCTCAGCACGCCCCGGTCCACCATCTGCTCGATCGGCCGCAGCACGCCCGGCGCCCCCGACCGTTCCCGGAGCCACCGCCCGGCCACCTCGGCGTTCGTCGTCCAGGGCGTCCCCGACAGTCGCTCGCGCGCCGCGGCCCGGGCCTCGGCGACCCGCGCCGCGACCACGGCCGACGCCTCCCCCTCCGACCGGGCCGTCCGTTCCGCCCGCGTCACGGGCAGGACCTCCACCTGAAGGTCGACCCGGTCGAGCAGCGGCCCCGACAGGCGACCGAAGTACCGCCGCTTCGCCGTCGGGGTGCAGGAGCAGTCCAGCCCCTTGTTCACCGACGCCATCCCGCACGGGCAGGGGTTCGCCGCCAGCACCAGCTGGAAGCGGGCGGGGTAGCGGGCGGCGCCGCCGGAGCGGTGCAGCACCAGCTCTCCCTGCTCGAGCGGCTGGCGCAGCGTCTCCAGCACGCGGGACGGGAACTCGGGCGCCTCGTCGAGGAGCAGCACCCCCCGGTGTGCTCGGGACACCGCCCCGGGCCGGGCGAGGCCGCTGCCTCCGCCGACGATCGCCGCCGGGGTGGCCGTGTGGTGCGGGTCCTCGAACGGCGGCCGGGTCAGGAGCCCGTTCCCGGGGTCGAACGTCCCGGCCACCGAGTGCACCGCCGTCACCTCGACGGCCTCCGACGGCGTGAGGTCCGGCAGGATGCCCGGCAGGCGGGCGGCGAGCATGGTCTTGCCCGCGCCCGGCGGCCCGACCAGGAGCAGGTGGTGCCCGCCTGCCGCGGCGACCTCCAGCGCCATCCGCGCCTGCACCTGCCCCACCACCTCCGCGAGGTCCCCTGGTGACCGGCGCTGCACGGTCTGCCGCGCCGCCCGGACAGGCTCCAGGACCGGCGGCTCCGCGAGCTCGCCGCCGTGCAGCAGCACCACCTCGGCGAGGCTCGACGCCGCGTGGACGCGTGCCCCGGGGACCAGTCGTGCCTCGTCCGCGTCCCCGGTCGCGACGACGACGTCGGGGCAGCCCGCCTCGACGGCCGCGGCGACCGCGGGGAGCACCCCGCGCACGGGCTGGAGGCGACCGTCGAGCCCCAGCTCCGCCAGGTGCACCACCCGGTCCAGCCCGGACCCGGGCACCACGCCGTCCCCGGCGAGGACGGCGACGGCGATGGCGACGTCGAACGACGAACCGGACTTGCGGAGCGAGGCGGGCGACAGGTTGACGGTGATCTTGCGGTGCGGCCACTTGATGCCGGTGGAGAGCACCGCGGCCCGCACGCGCTCGCGCGACTCGTTCAGCGCCGTGTCCGGCAGCCCCACCAGCGTGAAGCCGGGCACGGACGCCGCGAGCTGCGCCTGCACCTCCACGACGTGCCCGGTCAGCCCCGTGAGGGCGACGGCCGCCGTCGTCCCGAGCCCCATCAGAGCACCCCCACGAGGTGCTCGACCTGCGCGGCACCCGCTCTCGGGAGCACCACCGCCACCACGTCGACCCGGATCTCGCGGCAGCGCACGTCCCGGTGCTCGGCCAGCCACTGCCCCGTGAGCCTGCGGATCCGGGACAGCTTGGCGGCCGTCACCGCCTCCGCCGGGTGCCCGAACGCGATGCCGCGCCGCGTCTTCACCTCGATCGCGACCAGCACGTCGCCGTCGCGCGCGACGAGGTCGAGCTCGCCTCCCGTGCCGCGCCAGTTGCGCTCGAGCACCTCCAGGCCCTGCGCCTCGACGTGGCGCGCCGCCACCCGTTCCCCGTACCGCCCGACGGCGTCCTTCGCCCGCATCGAACCACCTCCGCGGGGAAGCCTCGCGTCGCCGCGGAGGACGACGCGCGCGCGGACCGTCGGCTGTGGACGGGGAGCGGCCGGTGCGACCTGGGGGCAGGGTCCGTGCCTCGGGACGCCTCGTGGCATCCCGGGACGGCGAGGAAGCTAGAGGGCGAGCTCGGCCTTCGCGAGCTCCTCCACGTTGACATCCTTGAACGTCACGACGCGCACCGACTTCACGAACCGCGCGGAGCGGTAGACGTCCCAGACCCAGGCGTCGGCCAGTCGGAGCTCGAAGTAGACCTCGCCGGCGGCGGACCGCACCTGCAGGTCCACCTGGTTGGCGAGGTAGAACCGTCGTTCCGTCTCCACGACGTACGAGAACAGGCCCACCACGTCGCGGTACTCGCGGTACAGCGCGAGCTCCATCTCGGTCTCGTAGTTCTCGAGGTCTTCGGCGCTCACGGGGCCATCCTCCCATCGGGTGCCACATCGGCGAGACCGACGTCGAGCGTGCCCACCGTCGTGCCCGGCAGCACGTCGCCCGCGCCGTCGTCGGCCAGCGCCCGCAGGTTCCACGACCGGCGGTGCTGCGGCGTCGGGCCGAGCCGCCGCAGCGCGTCCAGGTGGGCGGGCGCCGAGTAGCCCTTGTTCTGGTCCCACGCGTACGCCGGGTACTGGCGCGCCAGGCGCACGAGCAGCCCGTCGCGCTCCACCTTGGCGAGCACGCTCGCGGCCGCGACCGAGGAGCACTGCAGGTCCGCCTTGACGAGGGTGCGCACCCCCGGCTCGGGCGCCTCGGGCCCGAGCGGGTCGAGGGCCGCGGCCTCGAACAGGTCGACGTCGCCCCGGCTCAGCCAGTCGTGCGAACCGTCGAGGAGCACCACGTCCACGTCGCCGCACGTCCGGCGGACCTGGGCCAGCGCCCGCCGCCCGGCGAGCCGCAGCGCGGCCACGATGCCGTGGGCGTCGATCTCCGCCGGCCCCGCGTGCCCGACGGCCCACGCGACACCCCAGCGCTGCAGCTGCGGCACCATCGCGACCCGTGCCGCCGGGGTGAGCAGCTTCGAGTCGGTCAGCCCCTGGGGCGCCGTCCGCGTCGCCGCGTCCACGACGACGACCCCCACGCTCACGGGCCCGGCGAGGGAGCCGCGCCCGACCTCGTCCATGCCCGCGACCAGCCGCGCGCCGCCCGTGAGCAGCGCGCGCTCCTGGCGCAGGGTCGGGCTCCGGCGCTGCTTGGCGCCGCCGCTGGCCGTGCGGCGGCGGGGCGGCGTGGGCCGGCGCACCGTCTCCGGACCGGACGTCGCCCGGACGGGCTGGACGGCGTCCTCCTCGACGCCCGGCTCGACGAGCGACGTCACGGCTCCGGAACCTTCGCGAAGACGTCGCCCGGGTTGCGCAGGAGCTTCGCGTCACCCAGCGGCCACACGGTGGCGAACGCCGACCCGACGACGTTCTCCATCGGCACGAACCCGCCGCCGGGCTTGCCCGTGTTGTAGCGGGAGTCCTGCGAGTTCTGCCGGTTGTCCCCCATGACGAACAGCATGTCGTCGGGCACCACCGTGTCGAACGGGTCCTGGCTCGGCACCGAGCCCGGCTTGATGTACGACTCCTCGTCGATCGGCTCCCCGTTGACGCTCACGCGACCCTGGTCGTCGCAGCACGTCACGTGGTCCCCGGGCGTCCCGACGACCCGCTTGATCAGGTGGTCGCCCGTCTCCTGCGGCAGCAGCCCCACGAACGTCAGCACGTTCGTCACCGCCTGCCCCACCGGGGTCCGCTCGGGGGGCTCGTACGGCGGCAACCAGCCACCCGGGTCCTTGAACACCACGATGTCGCCCCGGTTCACGTCGAACACGTCCGGCACCATGCGCGAGACCATCACCCGGTCCCCGATCTCCAACGTGTCCTCCATCGAGCCGCTGGGGATGAAGAACGCCTGCACCAGGAACGTCTTGATCAGCCACGACAGCACCAGCGCGCTGACCACGATGATCGCGGTCTCACGCAGGACCCCGAGCCCACGGCTCGGGGCGCCGCCCGCGGCGGTCGCGGGGCGTCCCGCCCCGACCACGGCGTCGAAGCCCTCGACCCCGTCGCCGGAGCCGCTGCCCGCGGGGTCGTGGGGACGGGGCTCGCGCGCGCTGGGCCGGTCGGTCACGGGATCGGAGTCTGCCACGGACTCACTCTTTCACTCGTCACCGTCCACGGCGAAACCCGCGGCGGGGCCCCCAGACGCCCCGGAGGACGCCCGTGCGCGCACGACGTCCCCGGCTCGGAGACGACGGACGGGCGGCCCTGCCATCGGCAGGACCGCCCGTCCGGGGTTCGCGTCAAGGCGTCGCGACGCGGTGCGTCACGACGCACGGCCTCACTTCGAGGTCGGCGCGGTCTCGCGCTTCTCGCGGATCTTCGCCTTCTTGCCGCGCAGGTTGCGCAGGTAGTACAGCTTCGCCCGGCGGACGACGCCGCGGGAGACGACCTCGATCGAGTCGATGGTCGGGGCGTGCAGGGGGAACGTGCGCTCCACGCCGACGCCGAAGCTGATCTTGCGGACGGTGAACGTCTCGCGGACGCCGCCGCCCTGGCGCGCGATGACGATGCCCTGGAACGCCTGGACGCGCGAGCGGTTGCCCTCGACGACCTTGACGTTGACCTTGACGGTGTCGCCGGCGCGGAAGTCCGGGACGTCGGAGCGCAGCGAGGCTGCGTCGACGGAGTCGAGCGTGTGCATGATGTTCTCCCCGCTCTGCCACAGGTCAGGAGCAAGATCGTGGCGCGCCCGCGGGCGCGCGATGTCTGACGTATCGGTGGGTGCGTCGGCTCCTCGACCGGCGGGCTGACCAGCAGCCCGTCATGACCTCCCCTGTGGCAGAGGCCGGGTCGGCGAACACACCAGCGCCCTATTCTGCCATACGTCCCGGCACGGCTCCCGGCCCGGGCCCCGCCGCGGGGCGGAGGTGTCCGTCACGCACGTCCCAGCCCAGGCCGGACAGGACGGCCAGGTCGGCCTTGTCGAGCGCCGTCGGGTCGAGCGCGGCCACCATGTCGGGCCGCCGCGCGGCCGTCCGCTCCAGCGCCCGGTCGCGGCGCCAGCGCTCGATCCGGGCGTGGTGGCCGGACAGGAGCACCTCGGGCACCTCGAGCTCCTCCCACTCCGGCGGCTTCGTGTACACCGGGTACTCCAGCAGCCCGGCCGCGCCGTGCGACTCCTCGACCAGCGAGTGCGGGTTCCCCACGACACCCGGCAGCAGCCGGCCGAACGCCTCGATCATCACGAGCGCGGCCACCTCCCCGCCGTTGAGCACGTAGTCGCCGATGGACAGCTCGCTGACCCGGTGGCCGGCGGCGCGGGTGCGTTCGGCGACGCGCGCGTCGATGCCCTCGTACCGCCCGCACGCGAAGACCACGTGCTCCTCGGTCGCGAGCGCCTCCGCGTGCCGCTGCGTGAAGACGTCGCCCGACGGCGTGGGCACCACCAGGTGCCCGCCGCCGTCCGCCGGCAGGACGTCGTCGAGCGCGCGGCCCCAGACGTCCGGACGCATGACCATGCCCGCTCCCCCGCCGAACGGGGTGTCGTCGACCGTGCGGTGCCGGTCGGTGGCCCAGTCCCGCAGGTCGTGCACCCGCAGGTCGAGCAGCCCCGCCCTGCGCGCCTTGCCGACCAGCGAGAGGTCGAGCGCGGCCAGGTAGTCGGGGAAGATCGAGACGACGTCGACGCGCACGTCAGGCCTCGCCCTGCTCGGTCTCGCCGCCCGCCCGGTCGACGACGACCGCGTCGGCGTCCCGGGCGAGCAGCCCGCCGGGGGGCGTCAGGACCACGCGGCCGCCCGCGACGTCGACCACCGGCACGATGGCGTGCACGAACGGCACGAGCGTGCGCTCGCCGCCGGCCTCCCGCACGACGAGCGCGTCGTGCGCGGGCAGGTGCTCGAGACCGGTCACCTCGCCGACCACGGTCCCGTCCTCGAGCTCGGCGCGCAGCCCCTGGAGCTCGTGCGGGTACCAGGCCTCGTCCTCGTCGGAGACGTCGGCCTCGACGACCAGCTCGACGCCCCGCAGCGCCTCGGCCGCGGTGCGGTCCGCCACCTCGGCGAAGGACACGAGCCAGCGGCCCTGGTGCACCCGCGCGGCCGTCACCGTCAGGGGTCCGGCATCGGCCGGCTCCGTCGCGAGGGTGAGCCCCACCGCGAGCCGCTCCTCGGGGTTGTCCGTGCGCAGGTCGAGCCCGACCTCGCCACGGAGCCCGTGCGCCCGCCCGACGCGCGCCACCACCAGCTGCATGACCACTCCTGTCTCGATCTGTTCTCGTCGGCCCGGTGACCACCGGTCCCAGCATGCCTCGCGGCAGACGACGAGGCCCGGCCCCACCGTGCAGTGGGACCGGGCCTCGTCAGAGCTACGGCAGCGGGTGCGGCACGCGTCAGCGCCGGTCGACGTCGACGACGTCGACCCGCACGGGGCCGTCCGTCGCGAGCGCGCCGACCACCGTGCGCAGCGCCTTCGCCGTCCGTCCGCCCCGGCCGATCACGCGGCCGAGGTCGTCGGGGTGCACCCGCACCTCGAGCAGGTCGCCCCGGCGCTGCGTCCGCGAAGCCACCCGGACGTCGTCCGGGTTGTCCACGATGCCGCGCACCAGGTGCTCGAGGGCCTCGGCGAGCATCAGGCCTCGGCCTCAGCCTCGGTGGCCTCGGCCGCCGGCTCGTCGGCCTTCTTCTCGGCGGCCTTCGCCTTGGCCTTCTCGGCCTCGGCGGCGACGGCCTCGACCGCGGCGGCGCTGTCGGCCTTCACGGCCTTGGTCTTGAGGGTGCCCTCGGCGCCCGGAAGACCCTTGAACTTCTGCCAGTCACCGGTGATCTTGAGCAGCGCGGCGACCTGCTCGGTCGGCTGCGCGCCGACGCCGAGCCAGTACTGCGCGCGCTCGGACTTGATCTCGATGAACGACGGCTCCTCGGTCGGGTGGTACTTCCCGATCTCCTCGATGACACGACCGTCGCGCTTGGAGCGCGAGTCGGCCACGACGACGCGGTAGTACGGGGCCCGGATCTTGCCGAGGCGCTTCAGACGAATCTTGACGGCCACTGTGGTGGTGTCTCCTGGTTCTGGTGGGGCGACCTCACGCGCCGCCGGGTGGGGTCCTGGCGGTGTCCGGAGGTCTGGACGCGACCTGCGCAGGAGAGAGGGGCCTGGGCACGCCGAGTACCCGGACATTGTGCCAGACCCGGCACGCCCGCTCCAACCTCGGTGACGCACCTCTCGCCCGCCCGCCGTGGCGGGTCAGCCCCGCACGACCTGCCCGCGCAGCACGACGGCGGTCGGGTGGCGGAGCACCTCGATGTCCTCGCGCGGGTCGGCGGGGTACACCACCAGGTCGGCGCTGGACCCCTCGACGAGCGCTCCGAAGCCCAACAGCTCGCGCGCCCGCCAGGTCGCCATCGCGACGACGTCCGCGGCCGGGATGCCGGCCGCGACCAGCTCGGCGCACTCGTCCACGACGCGCCCGTGCCCGAGCGTGCCGCCGGCGTCCGTCCCGACGAGCAGGGGCACGCCCGCCTCGTGCAGCGCACGCACGTGCTCGTACCGGCGGGCGTGCATGCGCCGCATCCGCGCCGCGTACTCGGGGTACTTCCCCTCCGCCTGCCGGGCGATCTCCTCGAAGCGGGCCACCTGGAGCAGCGTGGGGGTCACGGGGATGCGCCGCGCCGCGACCTCGTCCACGAGCGGGCCCACGACGCCGGTGCCGTGCTCGATGCCGTCCACGCCCGCGGCGAGCAGGTCGGGCACGACCTCCTCGGAGAAGGCGTGCACCGTGACGCGCGCGGCCTCCGCGTGCGCGGCGGCGACCGCCTCGATGAGCACGTCCCGGGGCCACAGCGGGCCCAGGTCGCCCGCCTCGCGGTCGATCCAGTCCCCGACCAGCTTGACCCAGCCGTCCGCGCCGCGCGCCTGGGCGCGCACCGCGTCGGGGAGCGCTCCCACGTCGTCGAGCTCGAGCCCGAAGTGCCGCAGGTAGCGCTTGGGGCGGGCCAGGTGCCGGCCGGCGCGCACGAGCCGCGGCAGGTCGGGGCGCTCCTGGACCCAGGAGGTGTCCACGGGCGAGCCGGCGTCGCGCACGAGCAGGACGCCGGAGTCCCGGTCGGCGACCGCCTGGGCCTCCGCCGTCTCGTGGTCGACCGCGCCGTCGGGGCCGAGGCCCACGTGGCAGTGCACGTCCACCAGGCCGGGCAGCACCCAGCCCTCGAGCTCGCGGGTGGCGCTGCCCTGCGGCGACGGCCGGGTGAGGCTCACGCGCCCGTCGCGCACCCACATCTCGCCGACGTCGCGATCGTGGCCGAGCAGGACGTGGCCGGTGACGTGCAGCGGGACGTGCGGGGCAGACATGGTCGAAGGTTACCGAGTCGGGAGGCCGAGCCGTGGACGCCGGTCCGTACGCCTCAGCGCCCGCCGAGCAGCTTGTCGAGGCCGTCCGGCAGCTGGAGCTTCGAGAGGTCCTGCTCGGCGGGCTCGTCGCCGCCCATGCCGAACGCGGAGCCCGGCGAGGACGGCTTCGCGGCGGGACCGCCGAGCGCGCGCTGCATGGCCTCGCGCTCCTGCTGCGCCCGCTTCGCGGGGTTGCCCGACTTGCCCTTGACCTTCTTCGCCGGCGCCTGCTTGCCGCGCGCCTTCTTGCCGCCGCCGGGCATGCCCGGCATCCCGGGGACGCCGCCGGGCATCCCCGGCATCCCGCCGCCCTTGCTCATCTGGCGCATCATCTTCTGCGCCTGACCGAACCGCTCGAGCAGCTGGTTGACGGCCGTCGTCGTCTGGCCGGAGCCGCGGGCGATGCGCGCGCGCCGCGAGCCGTTGATGAGCTTGGGGTTGTCGCGCTCGGCGGGCGTCATCGACTGGATGAGCGCCTGGACGCGGTCGACCTCGCGCTCGTCGAAGTTCTCGAGCTGCTCGCGCATCTGCCCCATGCCCGGCATCATCCCGAGCATCTTCTTCATGGAGCCGAGCTTCTTCATCTGCTGCATCTGCACCAGGAAGTCGGACAGGGTGAAGTCCTCGCCCTTCTCCACCTTGGCCGCCATCTTGGCGGCCTCCTCGGCGTCGAAGGCCTTCTCGGCCTGCTCGATGAGGGTGAGCACGTCACCCATGTCGAGGATGCGCGACGCCATGCGGTCGGGGTGGAAGACCTCGAAGTCGGTGAGCTTCTCACCGGTCGAGGCGAACATGATGGGGCGGCCCGTCACCGTCGCCACCGAGAGGGCGGCACCGCCGCGCGCGTCGCCGTCGAGCTTGGACAGGACGACGCCGGTGAAGTCGACACCCTCCTCGAAGGCCTTCGCCGTCGCGACGGCGTCCTGGCCGATCATCGCGTCGATGACGAACAGGACCTCGTCGGGCTGCACGGCGTCGCGGATGTCCGAGGCCTGCTGCATGAGCACCTGGTCGACGCCCAGGCGGCCGGCGGTGTCGACGATGACGACGTCGTGCTGCTTGACCTTCGCCTCGGCGACGCCGTCGCGGGCCACGCCCACCGGGTCGCCGATGACGACGTCCGTCTCGGCGCCCTGGTTGCCCGGGTGCGGCGCGTAGACCGGCACCCCGGCCCGCTCCGCGACGACGGAGAGCTGGGTCACCGCGTTCGGACGCTGCAGGTCGGCGGCGACCAGCAGCGGGGTGTGGCCCTGCTCCCTGAGCGCCAGCGCCAGCTTCCCGGCGAGGGTGGTCTTACCGGCACCCTGCAGACCCGCGAGCATGATGACCGTCGGCGGCGTCTTGGCGAACCGGAGCGGCCGGGTCTGGCCGCCGAGGATCGCCACGAGCTCGTCGTTGACGATCTTCACGACCTGCTGCGCCGGGTTCAGCGCGCCCGACACCTCGGCCGACAGGGAGCGCTCGCGCACGGCGGCGGTGAACTCGCGCACGACGGGCACGGCGACGTCGGCGTCGAGGAGAGCCCGGCGGATCTCGCGCACGGTCGCGTCGATGTCCGCCTCGGAGAGCCGGCCCCGCCCGCGCAGGTTCTTGAACGTCGCGGTGAGCCGGTCCGACAGGGAGTTGAACACCAGGCAGGTCCTCACAGAGATTCGGTCGTTGCAGCCACCTACCCTACCGGTCTGCTACCGGTCACCGGCGAGTTCCCGGCGCGCCCGCCCGGTGAGGTCGTCCACCAGGCTCGCGCGCCAGGCCGTCCACCCCGCCGGGCCCAGCGACGACGAGTCCGCCTCCGTGACGACGCGCACGACCTCCAGCAGGTCCCCGCGGTGCTCGAGCGCGTCGAGGAGCTCCGCCACCGTGGCGGGGTCCTCCAGGTCGGCGGTCGTCGCCAGCCGCGCGAGGGTGAGGTGGTGCCGCACGACGATCCCGACGTCGCGCGCCACGGCGTCGCCGAACCCCGTCCGGCGCACGATGCCGGGGGCGATGCGCGCCCCCTCCACGGAGTGGTCGGGCTCGACGGCGCCCCGCCGCTTGCCGATGTCGTGCAGCAGGGCGCCCAGCAGGAGCACCTCGGTCGGCGCCGGTGGGACGCCCCCGTCGGCGGCGACCTGGCGGCGCAGCTTGGCGGCGCGTGCCGCGGTCTCCACCAGGTGCCGGTCCACCGTGTGCCGGTGGATCGCGGCCCGTTGGGGTCGGTTGCGCACCCCGGCCCACTCGGGGACCCAGGTCGTGACCACGCCCGCCAGGTCGAGCGCCTCCCAGACCGGCACCTGCGCCGGGCCCGCGCCCAGCAGGGTGAGCAGCGAGGCCCGCGCGGCGGACGGCCACGGCTCGGGCGGGGGCGGCGACTCCGCCAGGGACTGGACGGTCACGGGCGAGAGCACGAGGCCGGTGCGCGCCGCGGTGGCTGCCGCGCGCAGGGGCAGCAGCGGGTCGTCGGCCGGCTGCGCGCCCACGGCCAGCACCAGCTCGCCGTCGTGCTCCACGAGGCCGTCGCCCACCGACCGCAGCCGCGGCGCGGACCGGCGACCCCGGACCATGACCGGCCGGCGGACCGCGGGCCGCTGCAGCGCCTGGCGGGCGCGGCGCACCGTGGAGTCCAGCGCGTAGGAGATCTCGCGCCCCGCCTCGGCGAGGCTGGCCAGCAGCTCGTCCGGGTCGTCGTGCCCGCAGCGGGCGGCCACCTCGTCCAGGTCGGCGAGCAGGAGCTTCGTGGACCGGCGGCGCGTCACGACGTGCACTGCGTCCCGCACGTCCAGCAGGTGCGCGTACGCCCGGTCGACCCTGCCGTGCGGACGGTCGGTGAGCCATGTGGCCGCGAGCGCCGACAGCAGGACGGCGTCACGGATGCCCCCGCGCGACTCCTTGAGGTCCGGCTCGATGAGGTACGCCAGCTCCCCCGCGCGCTCGGCCCGGTCGCGGGCGCTGTGCAGCAGCTCGGGCAGGCGGCGGCGCGACGCCGAGCGCCAGTCCGTGAGGATGGCGGACGCCGCGCGGTGCACGACGACGGCGTCCCCCGCCACGGGCCGCACGTCGAGCCAGCCGACGGCGGCCGGCAGGTCGGTGGAGGCGAGGCGGCGGGTCTGGCTCAGCGAGCGCACGGCGTGGTCGACGTCCACGCCGGAGTCCCACAGCGGGTACCACAGGGCGTCGGCGACGCGGGCGAGCTCGTCGGGCTTGTGCGTGCGCCCGTCGTGCACGAGCACGAGGTCGAGGTCCGACAACGGACCGAGCTCGCCGCGGCCCAGGCTGCCGACGGCGGCGAGCGCGAGGCCCGACGGGTCGACGTCGGCCGTGGCCGCCTCGAACAGGGGGGTGAGCCGGTCGGTGACGAGCTGCTGCAGGGCCGTGCGGCGCGCCACGCCCGACCGGCCGGGGCCGGTCAGGCCGTCGGCGGTGGCGAGCAGGTCCGCGCGCAGCGGGCCCACCGCGGCGCCGGCGCCGGCGTCGACGCGCGAGCCCCGCACCCCGGCGTCCGGGGTGCGGGGCTCGGTCGCGCCCGGCTGGTCGTCCGGGAGCACGGTCAGAGGGCCGCGTCGCCGTGCTCGCCGGTGCGCACGCGCACCACGTCGTCGAGCGTCGTGGTCCACACCTTGCCGTCCCCGATCCGGCCGGTCTGGGCGGCCTTGACGACGACGTCCACGACGGTGGGCGCGTCCTCGTCCGCGACGAGGACCTCCACGCGGACCTTCGGCACCAGGTCGACCGTGTACTCGGCGCCCCGGTACACCTCGGTGTGCCCCTTCTGGCGGCCGTAGCCGCTGGCCTCGCTGACCGTCATGCCGCGGATGCCCGCGGCCTCGAGGGCGGACTTCACGTCGTCCAGGCGGTGGGGCTGGACGACTCCGGTGACGAGCTTCATGCGCGGATCTCCCTCTTGATCTGGCCGCTGGCGGAACCCTGCGGGACGGTCTCGTAGGCGGACTCGCTGTGCACCGCGAGGTCGATGCCCCCGACCTCGGCCTCCTCGGAGACCCGCCAGCCCATGACCGCCTTGAGCGCGATCGCGATGAGGTACGTGATGATGCCGGAGAAGACGATCGCGACGACGGCGATGATCGCCTGGACGGCGAGCTGGTTCAGGCCGCCACCGTAGAACAGCCCCGTCTCGGTGGCGAGGAAGCCGATCGAGACCGTGCCCCAGAGGCCGGAGACGAGGTGCACGCCCACGACGTCGAGCGAGTCGTCGTAGCCCAGCTTGTACTTGAGGCCCACCGCGAAGGCGGAGAGCACGCCCGCGATCGCACCGACCGCGATCGAGCCCACGGGGCTGACGGAGCCGGCGGCCGGGGTGATCGCGACGAGGCCCGCCACGACGCCCGACGCCGCGCCGAGCGACGTCGCAGAGCCGTCGCGCAGCCGCTCCACCAGGAGCCAGCCGAGCACCGCGGCCGCGGTCGCGACCGTCGTGTTGACCCACGCGAGGCCCGCGAAGCCGTCGGCCGTGAAGGCGGAACCGCCGTTGAAGCCGAACCAGCCGAACCACAGGAGGGCGGCGCCCAGCATGACGAGCGGGAGGCTGTGCGGGCGCATCGGCTCGGAGCCGAAGCCCTTGCGCTTGCCCACCACCAGGGCGAGGACCAGGGCGGCCACACCGGCGTTGATGTGCACCACGGTGCCGCCGGCGAAGTCGATCGGCGTCGCGATGGACGCGAACGGCCCGTCGCCGGACAGCAGGCCGCCGCCCCAGACCATGTGCGCCATCGGGAAGTAGCAGAGGGTCACCCACACGGCCACGAAGACCATCCAGGTGCCGAACTTGGCGCGGTCCGCGATCGCGCCGGAGATCAGCGCGACGGTGATGATGGCGAACGTCGCCTGGAAGCCGACGCCCACGATGCCCGGGACGCCGAAGTCGTCGATCACGAACTCACCGGCGGCGTCGTAGATCGCGCCCGACAGCCCGAACTGGTCGAACGGGTTGCCGACGATCCCGCCGAGGTCGGCACCGTAGGACATCGACCAGCCCCACAGCACGTAGACGACGCCGACGACGGCGATCGCGCCGAACGACATCATCATCATGTTCAGCACGGACTTGCCGCGCACCATCCCGCCGTAGAAGAGCGCGAGTCCAGGGGTCATCAGGAGCACGAGAGATGCCGACATCAGCATCCACGCGGTTGCTCCGGTGTCCAGCTCCATGAGTTGTTCCTCCCTCACCAGCCGGGCGGCCGGGTCGGGCACTACCGTGGTCGGGCGGGGTTTCGCCTGGACTCTCCTGGTGTTTCGCGGGTGTGACAAGGCCTCGCCACGCGTCAACTTTGCGTTAACGGGGCCCGGTGAGCCGCGTCGGCGGGCGGAGCCGTCGCCCCGGTCAGCCGATCCCGCTCAGCCGATCCCAGTCAGCCGATCCCAGTCAGCCGAGCAGGCCGTCGACGAACTCTTCGGGGTCGAACGGCGCCAGGTCGTCCGGCCCCTCCCCCAGGCCCACGAGCTTGACCGGCACGCCGAGCTCGCGCTGCACGGCCACGACGATGCCGCCGCGGGCGGTGCCGTCGAGCTTGGTGAGCACGATGCCGGTCACGCCCGCGACCTCGCCGAACACGCGCGCCTGGTTGAGGCCGTTCTGCCCGGTGGTGGCGTCGAGCACGAGCAGCACCTCGGCGAGCGGCGCCTCCCGCGTGATGACGCGGGTGATCTTGCCGAGCTCGTCCATGAGGCCCGCCTTGTTCTGCAGGCGGCCGGCGGTGTCGACGAGGACGACGTCCGTGCCCTCGGTCTTGCCGCGCCGCACCGCGTCGAACGCGACGGCGGCCGGGTCGGCGCCGTCCCGGTCCGAACGGACGGTCTCCACGCCCACGCGGGCGCCCCACGTCTGCAGCTGGTCGGCCGCCGCCGCGCGGAACGTGTCGGCCGCGCCGAGCACCACCGACCGGTCCTCCGCGACGAGCACGCGGGCGAGCTTGCCGACGGTCGTCGTCTTGCCCGTGCCGTTGACCCCCACGACGAGCACGACGGCGGGCAGCCGCGTGCCGTCCTCGCCGACCGGGCCGGTGGTGGCGACCTCGCGGTCCAGCGCCGGGTCGACGACCTTGAGCAGCTCCTCGCGCAGCAGGTCGCGCACGGTCTTCGGGTCGCGCACGCCGAGCACGCGCACGCGGGTGCGCAGGGCCTCGAGGAGCTCCTCTGCCGGGCCGGCGCCGATGTCGGCCAGCAGCAGCGTCTCCTCGAGCTCTTCCCAGTCGTCCTCGGTGAGGTGGTCGCGCGACAGGACGCTGAGCAGCCGCGCACCGAGCGGCGACCCGGACCGTGCGAGCCGGTCGCGCAGGCGCACCAGGCGGCCGGCCACCGGCTCCGGCGTCTCGAGCGCGGGGGCCGCCGGCTCCGCCACCTCGGGCTCCGCGGCGGCCGCCTCGGGGGCGGGCCGTCCCGGCGCGGGCGCGACCGTCGTCGTGCCCTCGTCGCGCCGGTCGACCTGCTCGTCGAGGCGACGGCGGCGCGACCGCGGGACGAGCAGGGCGGCGCCGCCGCCGACCACGACGACGACGCCAAGAAGGATCCAGAGCCAGAGCAGATCAGTCACGCGCACAGTCTCCCAGAAGCGCACGACCGCGCCGCGCGACCCGGGTCGCCGCCGGGTTCACCGCCGGACCCACGGGCGGGGGTCACTCCGGCTTGCGGACCGTCCCCACGTGCCACGAGCTGCGGGCCTGCAGGCGTGCCCGGTGCAGCGCGTCGGTGAGCTCCTCCGGGTCGACGTAGCCCGGTGCGTCCTCGATCGTCGCGGCGAAGAACTCGTCCATCCCGGTCTCGACCGGGGCAGGTGGCGCGACGCGCTTGCGCCGCAGCCCGGACCGGAAGTCGCGCAAGAAGCGACCGAGGCCGGGTGCCTCGTCGTCCTGACCCCCACGACGCTCCATGACGTTGGCCACGAGGAACACCACCGCGGCGAGAACGAGGGACCCGAGGACCCAGAGGACGAACGTGAGCATGGCGCTATTCTCCCCGCGCATCGACGGTCTCGCGCATCCGCTGGGAGATGACGGTCGTCACACCGTCGCCGCGCATCGTCACGCCGTACAGCGCGTCCGCGACCTCCATCGTGCGCTTCTGGTGGGTGATGACGATGAGCTGGGAGTCCTCCTGCAGCTCGCGGAAGATCTCCAGCAGGCGGCCCAGGTTCACGTCGTCGAGCGCCGCCTCGACCTCGTCCATCACGTAGAACGGGCTGGGGCGCGCCTTGAAGATCGACACGAGGAACGCGACCGCGGTCAGCGACCGCTCCCCTCCGGACAGCAGCGACAGCCGCTTGACCTTCTTGCCCGCCGGGCGCGCCTCGACCTCGATGCCCGTGGTGAGCAGGTCACCCGGGTCGGTGAGCACCAGGCGCCCCTCGCCGCCCGGGAAGAGCCGGCCGAAGACCCGCTCGAACTGCTCCGCGGTGTCGCGGAACGCCTCCGCGAAGACCTGCTGCACCCGCTCGTCGATCTCCTCGACGATGTGCAGCAGGTCCTGGCGCGACTTCTTGAGGTCCGCGAGCTGCTCCGTGAGGAACTGGTGCCGCTCCTCCAGCGCCGCGAACTCCTCCAGGGCCAGCGGGTTGACCGCGCCGATGCGGGCGAGCGCACGCTCCGCCGTCGCGAGCCGCTTCTCCTGCTCCGCCCGCACGTAGGGCACGGGCTCCGGGTCCGGGTCCTCCTCGGCGGCGTCGGCGGGGCGCGCCACGGGCACGTCGTGGTGGGGGCCGAGCTCCTCGACCAGGACGTCGGGGTCGCTGCCGAGCTCGTCCACCGCCCGGGCCCGCAGCTGCTCGAGCCGCGCCACCTGCTGGGCGCGCGCCACCTCGTCGCGGTGCGCGACGTCGGTGAGGTCGCGCAGCTCGCCCGCGAGCCGGTCGGCGTCGACGCGGACCGCCTCGAGCTCCTGCTGCCGTGCGGCGCGCTCCTCGTCGGCGGCGGCGCGCTCGGCCTGGGCGCGCTCGATCGAACGGGCGAGCACGGTGAGGGCCGTGCCCGCGTCGTCGCGCACGCCGGCCGCCGTCCGTGCCTCGGCCGCGCGCTGCACCGCGCGTCGCTCCGCCTTCTCGCGGGCGGCCCGCTCCTGCGCCGCGGCCCGCGCGAGGCCCTGCGCACGGCCGGCGACGGCGCGCGCCCGCTCCTCGCCGGTGCGCAGCTCGAGGCGCGCCTCCGTCTCGGCCGCGCGCGCCTCGGTGGCGGCCGCCTGCGTCGTCTCGCGGGCCGCCTGCGCCTCGGCGACCTGCTCCTGGGTCTGCGCCGGCTCGGCCTCCGCGACCTCCAGGCGACGGGCCAGCTCGGCCAGCTCCGCCTCGTCGGCCTCCCGGCGCTCCGCCGCCTGTGCCAGCGTCGCGCGGTGCCGCTCCGCCTCCGCGAGCGCGGACCGGTGCGCCGAGCCCAGCGTGCCGAGCTGCTCCGCGACGGCGGCGAGCGCCGCGTCCGACTCGTGCAGCCGCGCCAGGGTGTCGTCGTGGGCGGCCTGCGCCGCTTCGAGCCGTTCGCGCGTCCCGACCAGCTCGAAGCGGCACCGCTCGGCACGGGCCGCCGCGTCGTCGAGCCCCTCCTTGGCCTCGTCCAGCGCGGACGTCAGGTGCAGCACGCTCGGCGCGGCCGCGGAGCCGCCCCAGGCCCGCGTGGCGCCCAGCAGGTCGCCCGCCCGCGTCACGGCGACGACGGCGGGCGCCGCCTGGACCAGGGCGCGCGCCTGGGCCAGGTCGTCCACGACGACCACGTCACGCAGCAGCGTGCGCAACGGCGCGGCCGCGGGCCCCGCCACGGTGACGACGTCGGCCGCGCGGCGTGCGCCGTCGGGCAGGTCGGCGGGGACGGCGGTCGGCCCCGACGGGCCGTCGTCCGCGCCGCCCACGACGAGCCCGGCGCGGCCGGCGTCGTCGTCGCGCAGGCGGCGCAGCGCGTCGACCGCCGCGCCGAGGTCGCGCACGGCCACGGCGTCCGCGACCGGGCCGAGCGCGGCCGTCACCGCGTCCTCGTAGCCGGGCTCGACGCCGAGCAACGCGGCGACCGAGCCGAGCACGCCGGGCGCGGCGTCCGCGAGCAGGGCCCCCGCGCCGTCCTTGCGGTCCAGGCTGAGCTCGAGGGCCTCGACGCGCGCGCTCCAGGTGGCGCGGTCACGCTCGGCCTCGGCCGCGCGGGCCTCGAGGTCTCCCACCGCCTCCTGCGCCTCGGCCAGCGCCGTCGTCGCCTCCTCGTGCCGGGCGTCGAGGTCCTCCTCGCCCTCCTCGGCACCCACGACCTGCACCTCGAGCGCGCCGAACTCGCGCGCCGCCGCCTCGGCCCGGCGCTCCGCCTCGGCCACGACCTCGCGCACGCGCTCGAGCTCGGCGTCGCCGGCCTCGACGCGGCTGCGGCGCGCGGCCACCTGCCCCGAGAGCCGGGCGAGGCCCTCGCGGCGGTCGGCCGCGCCGCGGTGCAGGGTCGCGAGCTCGCGCTCCGCGGCGTCCGCGGCCTTCTCGGCGTCGGTGCGGGCGGCGACGGCGGAGTCGAGCGCGGCGCGCGCGAGCTCGACCTCGCGGGTCAGCTCCGCCTCCGTGGCCCGCGCGCGCTCGGCCTGGGCCTCCAGGTCGGCCGGGTCCTGCCCCCGGTGCTCCGGCTCGGCGGCACCCAGCAGCCGCACCCGCTCGTCGGCGAGCGTGGCGAGGCCCCGCAGCCGCTCGCGCAGCGCACTCAGCGCGTGGAACGCGTCGGCCGCGCGGCCGGCGTCCGCGACCGCGGCGGACGCCGCGACCTCGAGCCGCGCCAGGTGCTCCCGCGCCCGCTCCAGGCCCTGCTCCGTCTCCTGCTGCCGCTCGCGCAGCGCCGCCTCGTCGGCCCGCTCCTGGGCCATCTGGGCGGTGAGCTGGGCCAGGTCGTCCGCGAGCAGGCGGGCCTTCGCGTCGCGCAGGTCGGCCTGGACGGTGCGGGCCCTGCGCGCCGCCTCCGCCTGCCGTCCGAGCGGCCCGAGCTGACGGCGCAGCTCCGCGGTGAGGTCCGTGAGGCGGGCGAGGTTGCCCTGCATCGCCTCGAGCTTGCGTAGCGCCTTCTCCTTGCGCTTGCGGTGCTTGAGGACGCCGGCCGCCTCCTCGACGAAGCCGCGCCGGTCGTCGGGGGTGGCGCGCAGCACGGCGTCGAGCTGCCCCTGACCCACCACGACGTGCATCTCGCGGCCGATGCCGGAGTCGCTCAGCAGCTCCTGGATGTCGAGCAGCCGGCAGGAGCTGCCGTTGATCGCATACTCCGACCCGCCGCTGCGGAACAGCGTGCGGGTGATCGTCACCTCGGTGTAGTCGATCGGCAGGGCGCCGTCGGTGTTGTCGATCGTGAGGGACACCTCGGCCCGGCCGAGCGGCGGACGGCCGGCGGTGCCGGCGAAGATGACGTCCTCCATCTTGCCGCCGCGCAGCGACTTGGCGCCCTGCTCCCCCATCACCCAGGAGAGCGCGTCGACCACGTTCGACTTGCCCGAGCCGTTCGGCCCGACGACGCACGTGATGCCCGGCTCGAGGCTCAGCGTCGTCGCCGAGGCGAACGACTTGAAGCCGCGGAGCGTGAGCGTCTTGAGGTGCACCCGGCGAGCCTAACCGCCGGATCCCGCCGATCCGCGGAACTACGCCGGTCCCGCCCGGAGACGTCCGGACACGCCGACGGCCGGGCCCGTGCGGGCCCGGCCGTGCGACGTCGTGCGTGAGTCGTGCGAGACGTGCGAGCGCTCAGAGGTTCGGGAACCAGAGGCCGATCTCGCGGGCCGCGGACTCGGGCGAGTCGGACCCGTGCACCAGGTTCTGCTGCACCTTGAGGCCCCAGTCACGACCGAGGTCGCCGCGGATGGTGCCGGGGGCCGCCTCGGTGGGGTTGGTCGCCCCCGCCAGCGAACGGAAGCCCGGGATGACGCCCTGGCCCTCGGCGACGACGGCGAGCGTCGGGCCCGAGAGCATGAAGTCCACGAGCGGCTGGTAGAACGGCTTGCCCTCGTGCTCGGCGTAGTGCGCGGCGAGGAGCTCGGTCGTGGCCTGCTTCAGCTCGACGGCGACGAGCGAGTAGCCCTTCGCCTCGATGCGCCGCAGCACCTCGCCGGACAGGCCGCGGCGCACGCCGTCGGGCTTGACGAGCACCAGGGTGCGCTCGATGGCGGGCTCGGCGGGCAGGGGGGTGTCTGCGACGTCGGTCATGGCGGAGAGCCTATCGGCGCCCGTGCCGTGCCCCGTACGCCCGACCGCCCGACGACCCCGGCGCGGCCGGTCAGAGGTTCGGCGCCGTCTCCGGGTGCTGCGCGTCGTACTCCGCGCGCTCGCGGTCGATGCGTCCGCCCAGGCGCATCGAGACGACCCACATCGCGACGAACACCACACCGACCACGAACATCATCGGCAGCAGCAGGCCCATCGCCAGCACGGGCACCTGCACGACCGTCCCCGCGTAGTACCCCAGCGGCGTCCCGACCATGCGGGACATCACCAGCAGCACCACGAACAGCACGCCGATCACGAGCCACAGGGCGAGCGGCGACTCGATCACCAGGGGGCCGCGCTCGTAGCCGGTGTTCCGCAGCCCGTAGAGGGCGACGCCGGCGAACAGCACCACGAACGCCTCCAGCTGCAGCATCATCGACGTGAACTGCACCTTGGCGGGCTTGCGGGGCTTGATGCGGTCCCCCGGGCGGGGACGGTCGTCCTTCTTGCTCACGACCCCACGATATCCGCGCGCTCGCGGGTGCCGGGACCGTCCTCGTCGGAGGTGACCTCGGACGCGCCGTCGGCGACCGGCAGCTCGTCGAGCGCCCCCGCCCTGGCCGGGTCGGCGACCGCCTCGCCGCGCGCCACCATGCCGGCGACGTCGGAGAGCTTGATCACGGGCAGGAAGAGGGCGAGCACCAGGCCCAGCACGATCAGGGGCAGCAGGTACCAGAACGACGGCGCCAGGGCGTCGGCGTAGGCGTCGATGACGCCGGTCTTCAGCGGCTCGGGCAGCTGCTGCACGAGGGCGGGGGTGAGGCTGGACTCCCCCGCACCGGCCGCGCCGCCCGGCACGCCGGCGAACACGCCCTGCAGGTTGTCGGTGAGCCGCGTGGTGAAGATCGTCGTGAACAGGGCCGTGCCCGTGGCGGCGCCGATCTCGCGGAAGAAGTTGTTGGAGCTCGTGGCGGTGCCCAGCTCGTGCGGGTCGACGGCGTTCTGCACCGCGAGCACGACGGTCTGCATCACCAGGCCCATGCCGGCGCCGAGCGTGAAGATCATCGCGCCGAACGTCCACATGGACATGTCGCCCGACAGGGTCGTCAGCCACACCATCGCCAGCGCGACGACGATCAGCCCGACCACGGGGTACGCCTTGTACTTCCCCGTCTTGGAGATCGCGATGCCCGACACGATCGAGGTCAGCATCATGCCGGCCATCATCGGGAGCATCAGCCAGCCGGACTCGGTCACGCCGGCGCCGGTCGACATCTGCAGGAACGTCGGGATCATCGCCATCGCCGAGAACATGCCCATGCCGAGCACCAGGCCGATGAGCGTGGTGATCGTGAAGGTCCGGTTCTTGAACAGGCGCAGCGGGATCAGCGGCTCGGCGACGCGCGTCTCGGCCACGATGAACCCGGCCACGGCGGCCAGCGTCAGCACGACCAGCCCGGACAGGCGCCAGTCGGTCCAGTCGTAGCCGCTCGAGGAGAGCGACTCCCAGCTCGTGACGAGCACGATGCCGGTGGTGGCCACCGCCATCGTGACGATCCCGGCCCAGTCGATCGGACGGGAGGAGCGGTGGGAGGGCAGCTTGAGCGCGAACCACGCGATGACGAACGCGGCGACGCCGACGGGGAGGTTGATCCAGAACGTCCAGCGCCAGCCCGGGCCCTCGGTGAGCCACCCGCCGAGGAGCGGCCCGAGGACGGCGGAGATGCCGAACAGCGCACCGAGCGGGCCCATGTACTTGCCGCGCTCGGACGCCGGCACGATGTCGGCGATGATCGACTGCGACAGGATCATCAGGCCGCCGCCGCCGAGGCCCTGGACCCCGCGCCACAGGACGAGCTCGATCATGTTCTGCGAGAGCGCGGCGCCCACGGAGGCGAGGGTGAACAGCCCGATCGCGACGAGGAACGGCCAGCGCCGGCCCATGAGGTCGCCGAACTTGCCGTACAGGGGCATGCCGATGGCGACGGCCAGGATGTAGGCCGTGATGACCCACCCCTGGTGCTCGACACCGTTCAGCTCGCCGACGATCGTGGGCATCGCGGTGCCGACGATCGTCTGGTCGAGGGAGGACAGGAACATCGACGCCATCAGGGCGCCGAAGATCAGCCAGACGGTGCGCTGCGTCAGGACGACGAGCGGCTTGTCCGGCGCGGCGGGAGCGGCATGGCTCATGGAACACCTCGGATCGGCGGCGCACGGGGCGCCGGGGTAGTGACGGGGGCGGGGATGCTTCGGGTGACGACGTGCGCGGGTGCCGGCGGGCACCCGGGGGTCACGACGTGAGGATGGCGGCGAGCTGGCCGACGACGTGCGGCACGTGGTCGCCGACGTCGCCCTCGTGACCGGCGCGGGCCCAGTCGTCCATCGCGGCTCGCGTGACGACGAAGACGACCATGGCGCACATCTCGGGGTCGGCGGGCAACGGGGCCGCCTCGTGCCGCCGCTCGAACAGGGCGACGACCTGGGTCTTGTGCCGCTCGAACCAGGCGAAGTGCCGGCCGAGCAGCCGTGGCTCCAGCTGCAGGATCTCCATCACCTGCTCGCCGTGGTGCTGCCCCGGGCCCGCGAAGGCCTCGAGCAGGGACCGGACGAGCACCTCGAGGTCGGCCACGAGGCGTCCGTGGGGCCCGCCGGCCGCGAACGCCTCGCGGATCTCGGCGCTCAGCTCGAACGAGCCCTGGCCGAGCACCGCGTCGTCCTTCGACTCGAAGTAGTTGAAGAACGTGCGGGGAGAGATCTGGGCCGCCTCGGCGATCTCCTCCACGGTCACGGCGTCCAGGCCGCGCTCGAGCACGAGGCGCTGGGCGGCGTCGACGATCGCGTCCGTGCGCGCGCGCTTCTTGCGCTCACGCAGTCCGAGGTCGCCGGCGGGAGGAGTCACCGGACAATCATGCACCCACTGCAATATTGCACCAAGTGCAATTTCCTGTGAGCGTGGTCACACCTCGCCGAAGCCGCCCTCGATCAGCCCGACGACGGTGGCCACGGCGTCGCGCGCGTCCGCGCCGTGCGCGGCCACCTCGACCTCGGTGCCGGCGGCCGTGCCCAGCGCCATGAGCTGCAGCACGCTCGTCGCGTCCACGCCCTGCAGGGTGACCGGCCCGCCGAACGCCGCCGCGGCGCGTGCCACCACCGCCGCCGGGCGGGCGTGCAGGCCCAGCGGGTTGCGGATCACGACCCGCGCCGAGACCGTCTCGCCGCCCGCGTCCGGGGCCTCGGGGGTCGGGGCCGTCGGCGGGGCGACGGGCGGGGCGACGGGCGGGGCGGCGGGCGCGCCCGCCCCCTCGGCGGCGGCCAGCACCGCGTCCAGGTCGCCGCCCTGCTGCGCCGCGACCGCCGCGGCGACGGTGCCCTCGACGAACGGCGCGTCGGCGAGGCGCACCCGGTCCGCCAGGTCGGCGTCGAGCTCCAGCGCCGTCTCGACGGTCAGCACGGCGGAGCCCAGGTCCGCCAGGACGACGACGCCGTCGACGCGCGGCAGCGCGTGCCCCAGAGCGTCCTGCACGACCTCCAGCGACGTGCCCAGGCCGCCGTCGCCGTCCCCCGCCCCGCTCTCCAGGACGACGTCCGGCGCCATCTCGCGGGCCAGCTCGACCGCACCCTCGGCGAGCCGCGTCGAGTGGGAGACCAGCAGCAGCCCGACGCTCACTCCGCGACCGCCTCCGCCTCGCTCTCGCCCGCCGTGGAGTCGGGCGTGGAGTCGGGCGTGGAATCGGGCGTGGAATCGGGCGTGGCGTCGAGCGCCGCGTCGAGCGCCGCGCGCAGCACCAGCGCCGTCGAGCGCGCGCCCGGGTCCTCGTGGCCGGCGCTCCGCTCCCCCAGGTAGGAGGCGCGCCCCTTGGTCGCGACGAGCGGGATCGTGCCGGTGGCCCCCGCGTCGGCCGCCTCCGCGGCGGCTCGGAGCACGTCGACAGGGTCCCGACCGGCGTCCGCGGCGGTGGTCGCCGCCTCGACCGCGGGGGCGAGGGCGTCGACCATCGTCTTCTCCCCGACCTGCGCCTTGCCGCGCGACGTCACGCCCTCGAGCGCGGCGTCGAGCAGCACCACGACGCCGGACCCGTCCACGCTGGGGCGGGCGGACCGCTTCGCCGCCCGCAGGAACGCCGTCCCGTACAGCGGCCCCGAGGCGCCGCCGACCTTCGACATCAGGGTCGTCGCGACGAGCATCAGCACGTCGCCCACCTCCGCGCGCTCCGGGGTGCCCGGCTCGTCCAGCTTCGCGACCACGGCCTGGAACCCGCGGTGCAGGTTCTCCCCGTGGTCGCCGTCCCCGATCTGCCGGTCGAGCTCCGTGAGCTCGTCCTTCGACCCCGCCACGACGTCGGCGGTGCGCCGCACCCAACGCTCCGCCCAAGCCACGTCGAGCCCCATGACCGCACGCCTCCTCGCCTCGGGGCGCCCCGCGGCGCCCGTCACCAGTGCAACGCCGCCGTACGCACCGGCGCGTCCCACAGCCCCCGCAGCTCGTCGTCCAGCCGCAGCAGCGTGATCGACGCGCCCTGCATCTCCAGCGACGTCACGTAGTTGCCCACGAGCGACCGGGAGACGGTGACACCGCGCTCCTCGAGCAGCCCGCGCGCTCGACCATAGACGACGTACAGCTCCGACAGCGGCGTGCCCCCCATCCCGTTGACGAACAGCAGCACGTCGTCGCCGCCGCCCAGCCGCAGGTCGTCGGCGACCGGGTCGAGCAGGCTGCGCGTGATCTCGGCGGCGCCGGCGAACGGGATCCGGTGGCGGCCGGGCTCGCCGTGGATGCCGATGCCGATCTCGACCTCGTCGTCGGGCAGGTCGAACGACGGCTTCCCGACGTGCGGCACCGTGCAGGCCGTGAGCGCGACGCCCATGCTGCGCACGTTCGCCACGACGCGGCCGGCGATCTCGGTGACGGCGCCGAGGTCGTCGCCGCGGGCCGCGGCGGCGCCCGCGATCTTCTCCACGCAGACGGTGCCGGCGACGCCGCGGCGGCCCGCCGTGTACAGCGAGTCCTCGACGGCGACGTCGTCGTTGACGAGGATCGTCGCCACCTGCGACCCCTCCGCCTCGACGAGCTCCACGGCCGTCTCGAAGTTGAGCACGTCGCCCGTGTAGTTCTTCACGATCGCGACGACGCCGGCGCCCGAGTCCGCGCCCAGGATCGCCGGGACGATCTGGTCCGGCGTGGGCGAGGTGAACACCGCGCCCGGGACCGCCGCGTCGAGCATCCCGTCCCCGACGAACCCGGCGTGCAGCGGCTCGTGCCCCGAGCCTCCGCCGCTGACCAGCCCCACCTTGCCCGGGACGGGCCCGCCGGCCCGCGTCACGTACACGGGCTCGTCGTGCACCTCGACCAGGTCGGCGTGGGCGAGCCCGAATCCCGCGAGCGAGTCGGTCACCGCGTCCGCGGGGTCGTCGAGCAGCTTCTTCATGTCGTGCCTCCTCGCCTGGCACCGCCGTGCACCGCGGCGGCCTGTCCCCATCCAACACCCGGGCGGCACGCCACGCAGCACCCCCGGGGGGTGGCGGGCGGGTGATCGTGCGCGCGTCCCGGACGGGCGCGTCAGCCGCGGCCGAGCAGGATCCGGGCGTCCGCGACGGTGATGACCGAGCCGGTGACGAGCACGCCGCGGCCGGTGCCGACGCCCACCTGGTCGCCGCTCTCGGCGAGGTCGGCCGCCATCTGCAGCGCCTCGTCGAGGCGGGCGGCGGTGCGTACGCGGTCCTCGCCGAAGATCTCGTGGGCCACCTCGAGCAGGTCCTCGGGGTCGGCCGAGCGGGCCGACGAGTTCTTCGTGAGCACGAGCTCCGTGAGCGCCGGCTCGAGCGTCGCGAGCAGCCCTTCGACGTCCTTGTCCGCCATCACGGCGACGACGCCGACCAGGCGCGGCAGGTCGAACTCCTCGTCGAGCGCGTCGACGAGGGCCTGCGCCCCGTGCGGGTTGTGGGCCGCGTCCACCAGGACGGTCGGGCTCGAGCGCACCACCTCGAGGCGCCCGGGCACGACGACGTCGGCGAACGCCGTCTCGACCACGCCGCCGTCCAGGGCCCGGCCGCCGAGCAGCGCCTCGACCGCGGCGAGCGCGAGGAGCGCGTTGTGGGCCTGGTACGCGCCGTGCAGCGGCACCAGCACCTCGGTGTACAGGCCGGCGGGGGTACGCAGGTCGACGAGCTGCCCACCGACGGCCGGCCGACGGCCGGCGACCTCGAGCTCCACGCCCTCGCGCAGCAGGTGCGCCGACACCTCCGCCGCACGTTCGCGCAGGATCTCGTCGACGACGACCTCCTGCTCGGCGCTCACGACCGTGGCGCCCTCCTTGACGATGCCGGACTTCTCCGTGGCGATCTCCGCCAGCGTCGAGCCGAGCCAGCGCTCGTGGTCGATGCCCACCGGGGTGAGCACCGCGACCTCGCCGTCGACGACGTTGGTGGAGTCCCACCGGCCGCCCATGCCGACCTCGACGACCGCGACGTCGACCGGGGCGTCCGCGAAGGCCGCGACCGCCATGACGGTGAGCACCTCGAAGAAGCTCAGCCGCGGCCCGTCCGCCTCCTGCGACTCGCGGTCGACCACGCCGATGTAGGGCGCGACGTCCTCCCAGACCTCGACGAAGCGGGCGGCGCTCAGCGGCTCGCCGTCCACCTGGATGCGCTCGGTGACGCTCGTGAGGTGGGGCGACGTGAACAGGCCGGTGCGCAGGCCGTGCTCGCGCACGAGCCGCTCGGTCATGCGCGCCGTCGACGACTTGCCGTTGGTGCCGGTGAGGTGGATCGCGCGGAACGCGTGCTGCGGGTCGCCCAGCAGCTCGAGCACGCGCCGCACGCGGTCGAGCGTCGGGTCGATGTCGTGCTCCGGCGCCCGCGACATGATCTCCGCGTACACCTCGCGCAGCGACTCCTGCGCTACGGCGTCCTCCGCCGCCGCGCGGGCGGCCTGGCGCTCGGCGGCACGGGCCTTGCGCACGGCGGACGAGGGCTTGTTCTCAGCGTCGGGGGTCACCCCCGAAGGATAGGCGCTGCGCGCCCGCCGACGACGGCCGGTCAGCGCGGCGCGAGCACCACGACCGGGGTCTCTCCGGCGCGGTGCGCGGCGAACCGGTCGATCTCGCCCCAGCCCTGGTGGCGGCCGACGAGCGTCCAGAGCCGGTCGCGCTCCTCGCCCTGCGCCGCCGTCGCCCGGACCGGTCGCGGGCCGTCGACGGTGTCCACCTCGGCGTCCGGGTGCGCGCGCAGGTTGAGCCACCACGCGGGCGGCGGGTCGCCCCAGCCGTTCATCGCCAGGGTCACGTACCGGCCGTCGTCCTCGACGTAGCCGAGGATCACGGCACGCTCCTGGCCGCTGCGGCGCCCGACGACGCGCAGGCGCAGCATGCCGAACTTGCCGCCGGGGGTGGGCCGCCGCAGCGGCCACCGCCCGCCGCTGATCCGGTAGCCGGCGCGCTGGACCGCCCACGCCGAGCGGACGAACCAGCGCGGCGGGACGAAGGGCGGGCGGGACTCGGGGGCCGGTGTCGCGTGCGTGCTGCCCATGGCGGACTCCTCGGCGAACTCCTCGCAGCGGACCGGCGCGGCACGCCGGGGCACCAGGCTAGCCCCGGGGTGGGCGCCGCGCCGCTGTCGTCGGCCGGGGCTACGGTCGGGTCGTGGCCCCCGCCTCCGACGCTCCCGAGCGTCCCGTCCGCCTCGCTCATCGCGTCGTCCCCGGCCCTCCGGGGTCGGACGCCGCGCCGCTGGTGCTGCTGCACGGCGGGGGCGGTGACGGCTCGACGTGGGACCCGTTCCTCGACCCGCTCTCCCGCCGCGGCCCGGTCGTGGTGCCGGACCTGCGGGGCGCGGGGCGCAGCCCGCGGCGCGGCATCGGGTCGGTGACCGAGCTGCGGGACGACGTGCTGCTGCTGCTCGACGACCTCGCCCTGGACCGCGCGGTGCTGGTCGGGCACTCGCTGGGCGCACTCGTCGGGCTGCTGGTCGCCCTCGAGCGGCCCGACCGCGTCGCGGCGCTGGTGCTCGAGGAGCCCCCGCCCCTGGAGCCCTTCCGCCTCCCCGCGCCGGCCAGGCGCCCGGACGACGCGTCGTTCTACGAGCGGGAGATCCGCCCCGCGGTGCTGGCGGCGCTCGCCGCCCCGGACCCCGCCTGGGTGGACGGTCTGGCCGCCGTCAGCGCGCCGACGCTGGTGATCGGAGGCGGCCCCGACAGCCACCTGCCGCAGGACGCGATGGCCCGCACGGCGGCCCGGCTGCCCGACGCCCGGTTCGTCACGCTGTCCGGCGGCCACCTGGTGCACCCGCACGCCCCCGACGCGTTCCTGCGCGAGGTCGAGGGGTTCCTCGACCTCGCGCAGGGCGGCTCGTGACGGCTGGTCCGCGGGTCAGCCGGCCGGCGTCTCCCGCTTGCTCACGCGCACGGCGCGCTCGCCGTCGCCCGCCGCCACGGCGAGGTCGAGGGCGAGGGTCTCGCGGGCGATGAGCTCCCGGTAGGCCTCCACCGCGGCGACGTGCTCGGCGGGCACGTCGAGCTCCAGGGCGATGCGGTCGCTCACCTCCAGGCCCGCGGCCTTGCGGGCGTCCTGCACGTCGCGGATGACGTCGCGGGCGTAGCCCTCGGCGCGCAGCGCGTCGTCGAGCGCGAGGTCCAGGACGACGAACCCGCCGCCCGGCAGCACGGACGCCGCGACGTGCTCGCCGGCCGCGTCGCCCACGACGGTGGTGAGCTCGTACTCCGCCTCGAGGAGGGGCTCGTCGCCGGCGTCGGTCGTGACGACGACGGCGCCGTCGTCGTCCCGGCGCCACGCGCCCGACTTCGCCGCCTTGATGACGGACTGGACGCCGCGGCCCAGGCGCGGGCCGGCGGCCCGGGCGTTGACGGCCAGGCGCTCGGTGATGCCGAAACGCTCGGACGCGTCGGCGTCCGCCTCGACCAGGTCGACCGCCTTGACGTTGAGCTCCGACGTCAGCAGGCCGACGTAGTCCGCGAGCGCCGCCGGGTCCGGCACGGCCACCGTGAGGCGGGCCAGCGGCTGGCGCACGCGCAGCTGGTGCGCCTTGCGCAGCGCGAGCGCGCTGGACACGACCGCGCGCACCTCGTCCATCGCCGCGACGAGCTCGTCGTCGCGCACGAGCGCGGCCTCGGGGACCTGGTGGACCGCGACGGCGTGGACGCCGTCGGCGCCCTCGAACCGCTCGCCGACGTCCTGCGCGGTCGCCGGCCAGTCCGTGAGGTGCACGGACCGGCCGCCGGTGAGGCCGCGCCAGACCTCCTCGGTGAGCAGCGGCGCCAGCGGCGCCATGACGCGCGTCAGCGTCTCGAGCGCCGTGTACAGCGTGTCGAACGCGTCGGCGTCCTCGGCCCAGAACCGGTCGCGCTGGGTGCGCACGTACCAGTTGGTCAGGACGTCGAGGTGCTCGCGCACCGACTCGCAGGCGCCTCCGATGTCGTAGGCGTCGAGCTGTGCGGTGACCTTCGCGACCAGGTCGTGGGTGCGGGCCAGCAGGTAGCGGTCGAGGGCGGGCAGGCCGGGGACGCGCTCGGCCGTGACGGGCTGCGCCGTGTAGCCCGCGCCGCCCCCCTCGGAGCCGGTCGCGCTGTTCGCGTACAGGGTGAAGAAGTAGTAGGTGCTCCAGAGCGGCAGCAGCACCTGGCGCACGGAGTCGCGGATGCCCTCCTCCGTGACGACGAGGTTGCCGCCGCGCAGGATCGGGCTGGCCATGAGGAACCAGCGCATCGCGTCGGAGCCGTCGCGGTCGAACACCTCGGAGACGTCCGGGTAGTTGCGCAGGGACTTGCTCATCTTGCGGCCGTCGGACCCGAGCACGATGCCGTGCGAGACGGCGGTGCGGAACGCGGGCCGGTCGAACAGCGCGGTGGCGAGCACGTGCAGCAGGTAGAACCAGCCGCGCGTCTGGCCGATGTACTCGACGATGAAGTCGCCCGGGTAGTGGTGCTCGAACCAGTCGGCGTTCTCGAACGGGTAGTGCACCTGGGCGTACGGCATGGAGCCGGAGTCCATCCACACGTCCATGACGTCCTCGACGCGGCGCATCGTGGACTTCCCGGTCGGGTCGTCGGGGTTCGGGCGGGTGAGCTCGTCGACGAACGGGCGGTGCAGGTCCGGCTCTCCGTCAGGGCCCAGCGGCAGGCGGCCGAAGTCGCGCTCGATCTCCGCCAGCGAACCGTAGACGTCGATGCGCGGGTGCGCCGGGTCGTCGCTCTTCCACACCGGCACCGGGGATCCCCAGAACCGGTTGCGGCTCAGCGACCAGTCGCGGGCGTTCGCGAGCCACTTGCCGAACTGGCCGTCCTTGATGTGCTCGGGGGTCCAGGCGATCTCCTGGTTGAGCTCGACCATGCGGTCCTTGAACTTCGTCACCTCGACGAACCACGAGGACACGCCCATGTAGATCAGCGGCTGCCGGCAGCGCCAGCAGTGCGGGTAGGAGTGCGCGTACGACTCGCGGCGCAGCAGCACCGTGCCGGCGGTGACCGACCCGGCGTCGGCCTCACCGCGGGTGCGCGCCTTGAGGTGGTCGATGATCGGCAGGTTCGCGTCGAAGACCTGCAGCCCGGCGTACTCGTCCACGGGGTGGATGAACTTGCCGTCCGCGCCCACCGGCATGACGGACGCGACGCCCTCGCGGTCGCACACGACCTTGTCGTCCTCGCCGAACGCGCCGGCGCTGTGCACCAGGCCGGTGCCGTCCGTCGTCGTGACGAAGTCGGCCTCCACCACCCGGTGCGCGCGCTCGCGCCCCTCGTAGTACGAGAACGGCGGGGTGTAGGAGGTCTGGAGCAGGTCGCGGCCGGTGAGGCGCCCGACGACGCGCGGCGCGTCCTCGTCCGGGTCGGTGAGCTCGCGGGCGTACGCGTCCACGCGCGCCGCGGCGAGCACGTAGCGCTGCGGCGCGCCCGTGAACGACGACTCCACGACGACGTACTCGATGTCCTCGCCGACCATGACGAGCAGGTTGGACGGGAGCGTCCACGGCGTCGTGGTCCAGATGAGGAGCTTGTCGCCGGGGCGCACGACGTCCTGGCCCGCGGGCACGGTGGTGACGTCGAAGCCGACGGTCACGGCCGGGTCCTGCCGGGTCTGGTAGACGTCGTCGTCCATGCGCAGCTCGTGGTTGCTCAGCGGCGTCTGGTCGTTCCAGCAGTACGGCAGCACGCGGTAGCCCTCGTACACGAGGCCCGCGTCGTAGAGCTTCTTGAAGCCCCAGAGCACCGACTCCATGTAGGTGACGTTGAGCGTCTTGTAGTCGTGGTCGAAGTCGACCCAGCGCGCCTGGCGGGTGACGTAGTCACGCCACTCGGACGTGTACTTCAGCACCGACGAGCGGCAGGCGGCGTTGAACTTCTCGATGCCGAGCTCGAGGATCTCGTCCTTGGTCTTGATGCCGAGCTGGCTCATCGCCTCGAGCTCGGCGGGCAGGCCGTGCGTGTCCCAGCCGAACCGGCGCTCCACGTGCTTGCCGCGCATCGTCTGGTAGCGCGGGACGACGTCCTTCGCGTAGCCGGTGAGCAGGTGGCCGTAGTGCGGCAGGCCGTTGGCGAACGGCGGGCCGTCGTAGAACACGAACTCGTTGCTGCCGTTCTCCCCCGCCGGGTTCTTCGCGACGGACGCGCGGAACGTGTCGTCGGCGGCCCAGAAGTCCAGGACCTCGCGCTCGATCGCCGGCAGGTCCGGGGACGCGGGGACCCCGGCGATGCCGAAGGCGGCGCCCTGCTGGGGCTGGTCGGACGAACGGTGCTGCGGATAGGCCATGGGTGGGCTCCTGTGCGGACGAGCTGGCGGTCGGTGGTACGACGTCGGTGCTGCTGTGCTGGTGCTGTGCAAGGACGACGCCCCCGCCCCGAAGGGCGCGGGTCCCGCGGTACCACCTCGCTTGCGGACGCCGCTCGCGCTGACCTCCGCCGCTCGTTCACGGCTGTGACGGGCCTACCCGTCCGGTTCTACTGAGAGCGCGGGTGCGCTCGGTTCTTCCGGAGGCTCACCGGTGATGGCCGGGTCGACGCCTGTGCGTCCATGGTAGCCAGCCGCGCAAGTGCGGTCGTCGAGGGGCGGCTTCGGCAGCAGGAGGAAAAACCCGGGCGGCATCGCGGACGTTCTCGCCAGGATGGCGGGTATGGACGAGGTCGAGGTCGTCGTGGCCCACAGCCAGCGCGCGACGCTGCGCGTGGGCGACATGTTCCTGAAGGTCGACGGCGACCCGGGGCACGCCGAGCGAGAGGCGCGTGCGATGGCCCTTGCTCCGGTCCCGACCCCGGCGATCCTCTGGTGCGAGCCGCCCGTGCTCGCCATCGCCGCCGTGCCCGGACGGGCGCTCGGCGTCCTCGGCGAACCGTCACCGGCGTCGTCGGCGGCCTGGGCCGCGGCCGGCGCCGCCGCCCGGACGCTGCACGACGCACCGCTGCCGCCGTGGCCGGGACGCCCGCTCGACGACATCAGGGCCGAGCTCGACGCCGAATGCGCCTGGCTGCTCGATCACAATGTCCTGCCCCCCGAGGTGATCCGCCACAACCGCGAGATCGCCGAGGCCGCCCTGCGGCCCTGGTCCCCGGTGTTCGTCCACGGCGACCTCCAGCTCACCCACGTGTTCGTCGACGGCGACGAGGTCACCGGCATCATCGACTGGTCCGAGGCCGCGCCCGGCGACGCGATGTTCGACCTCGCCATCCTGACGCTCGGGCACGAGGAGCGCCTGGACGACGTGCTGGCCGGCTACGGCCCCGGCGCGGACCGGGCCGTGATCCGCGCCTGGTGGTCGCTGCGGAGCCTGACGGCGTCGCGCTGGCTGATCGAGCACGGCTTCGACCCGGACGCGCCGGGAGCCGAGCTCGACGTGCTCAGAGCCCGGATGCGGGAGACCTAGGCACGGGCCTGCGAGCCCGCCACCTCACGCGCGGGCGTCCGCCGCCATCGCCTCGAGCGCGGCGAACGGCGCCGGGGCCGCGAAGCGCCCGCGCAGCGACGGCTCGTACGCCGTGAGCGGCCGCGCCTGGAAGAACCTCGCCAGCGCGGGGTCGTCCGGCTCGACGCCCAGCTCCGGAGCGGGCGCGAACCCGAAGCGGGAGTAGTACGCCGGGTCGCCGACGAGCACGACGAGCGGCTCCCCCAGCGCGTCGGCGGCGCCCAGCACCGTGTGCACCAGCGCGGAGCCGACGCCGCGGGCCTGGTGGTCCGGGTGCACGCTCAGCGGGCCGAGCACGAGGGCGGGGTCGTCGCCCACGCGCGCCCGCGTGCACACGACGTGCCCGACGACGTCGTCCCCCGCGCCGGCGACGAACGCGAGCTCGGGGATCCAGCACTCGTCCGCGCGCAGGAGGCCGACGAGCGTCGCCTCGCCGGGTGCGCCGTCCGGCTCCACGGGCGGCGCCGAGTACGGCGCGCCCGCGAAGGCGGCGGCGGTGACGGCGCGGACGGCGGCGGCGTCGGTCGGGAGCTCGCGGCGGATCAGCATGGGCCGATGGTGGCATCGGCCCGCCGTCGTCGTCTCCGGTATTCCCGGTCCCGCCGCGGCGGACGCCGCGGTCTACAGTCCCTCGCATGCGCCGCGGACCGATCGTCGCCCTCGCCGGGGTCTCCGGGCTCGCCGCCGTGCTGGCCTGGAGCGAGTGGCTGAACCGGCGCTGGTCGCGCACCCTCGTGGCCGACGCCGCGGGGCCGACGCAGGCCGTCGTCGTCCTGGGGTTCCGCAATCCCGGCCCGGCGGCGAACGTCGTCAGCCGCTGGCGGGTGCGCGCGGGGCTGCGGTCGATCGACCCGGCGGCACGCGCGCGGCTCGTGCTCAGCGGGGGCACGACGACGTCCCGCCGCTCCGAGGCGAGGGTGCTGGCCGACCACGCCGTCGGCGTCCTGGGCTATGACGGCCCTCTGGTGCTGGAGGAGGAGAGCCGGACCACCTGGGAGAACGTCGCGCGCGTCCTCCCGCTGGTCGAGGACGCCGACCGGATCACGTTCGTCTCGCAACCGGCGCACGCGCTCAAGGCCCGGGTCTACGTGGCCCGTCAGCGACCGGACCTCGTGGGCCGGCTGACCCGCGCGGCCGACCACCGCTGGGGCGAGTGGCTGCCGCTCAAGCCGGCCCTCGCCGCCTACGGCCTGTGGACGCTGCGGGGCGTCCGGCGCGACCTGCGCGGGCGGTGACACCGCGCCGCACGGCTCGTATCGTGACGCCGTGACCGTCACCCAGGCGCTGCTCGCCTTCGCGCTCGTCGCGGGCCTCCTCACCCTCGTCCCCGGACTCGACACCGCGCTCGTGCTGCGCAGCACCGTGACCCGCTCGCGCTCGCACGGGTTCGCGGCGCTCGGCGGCATCCAGGTCGGCACCCTCGTGTGGGGCGCCGCCGCCGCGGGCGGCGCGGCGGCGCTGCTCGCCGCCAGCCAGACGGCGTACCGCGTGCTCACCCTGGCGGGCGCGGCGTACATGGTCTGGATGGGGGCGTCGATGCTCTGGCGGTCCTTCCGGTCCCCCCGCGACGCCGCCGGCGAGGTCGACGTGCCGCTGCCGACCGGCGGCCGCTGGCGCGACTTCGGGCTGGGGCTCAGCACCAACCTCATGAACCCGAAGGTCGGCGTCTTCTACGTCGCCGCGATCCCCCAGTTCGTGCCCGACGGCGTCAACCCGCTGCTCATGGGCCTGCTGCTCGCCCTGGTGCACTGCGTGCTCGGGACCGTCTGGCTGTCGCTCGTCGTCCTCGGGGCAGGCTGGTTCGGGCCCCGGCTGCGCCGGTCCGGTGCCGTGCGCTGGGTGGACCGCGTCACCGGCGGGGTGCTGGTCCTGTTCGGCGCCCGGCTGGCGGCCACCGCGCGCGTCTGACGCCGCCCCGGGCCGGTCCGCGCCCGATCAGGTGATCGTCAGCTCGATCGTGTGCCAGCCGGTGGCGCCGTCCGGCGCGGGCGGTGCCTCCGCCTCGACCTGGACGGTGCCGTCCGCGTCCGTCGCGCGTACCGCCACGAGGTGGTCGCCGGGGGGCGCGTCCCAGTCCAGGCGCCACTGGCGCCACGTGTCCGGGCCGACGGTCTCGGCGAGCTCGGCCGCGACCCAGTCGCCGTCGTCCACCCGCACCTCGACGCCGGAGATCCCGGTGTGCTGGGCCCAGGCGACGCCCGCGAGCGTCACGGTGCCGGCGGGCAGGTCGTCGCCCGGGCGCGGGACGTCGATGCGCGACGACAGCTTGATCGGACCCAGCGCGGACCAGCCGCGCGGCGTCCAGTAGCCCTGCTCGTCGGCGAACCGGGTGACCTTGAGCTCGGTGACCCACTTGGTGGCCGACACGTACCCGTACAGGCCGGGCACCACGAGGCGCGCGGGGAAGCCGTGCTCGGTGGGCAGGGGCTCGCCGTTCATGCCGACCGCCACGAGGCAGGCGCGGTCGGGCTCCTGCAGCACCTCCAGCGGCGTGCCCGCCGTGAAGCCGTCGGTGCTGCGCGAGAGCACCATGTCCGCGCCGGCCTGCGGCTTCGCCCGGGCCAGCAGCTCCCGCACGGGGTAGCCGAGCCACAGCGCGTTGCCGATGAGGCTCCCGCCCACCTCGTTGGAGACGCACGCCAGCGTGACGTGGTGCTCCTCGAGCGGCAGCGCGAGCAGGTCGTCCCACGTGATCGTGAACGGCTCGTCCACGAGGCCGGTCACGGTGAGCGACCAGTCGTCGGGGTCCACCTGCGGCACGACCAGGGCCGTGTCGATGCGGTAGAACTCCGGGTTCGGCGTGACGTACGGAGCGGCACCCTCGACGCCGAGGTCGGCGCCCGCGGGCACCGGCGGCGCCGACGTCGCGGGCCGGGGCAGCCGGATCGCCTCCCGCGCGGCCGTCACCGCGCGACCGCCGGCGGAGACCACGCGCGAGACGCCGAGCACGACCACGGCGCCCGCCGCCGTGACGCCGGTCCACTGCAGGAAGCGGCGCCGGTCGATCGCGGACCGCCAGTCGGCCCCGGGCCGCTCGTCCTCGGCGAACCACGTCTCGACCCGCCGCAGCAGGGCGCTGAGCAGGGCGATCGCGGCCACCACCCCGAGCAGGCTCGGCAGCGCCCAGGCGATGTTCGCCCCCGGACGTCCGGCGGCCACGACGGCCGCCACCGCGCCCACGGCGCCCAGCAGGACGGCGCCCCACGGCGGACGACGCCGCTCCAGGAACCCCACGAGCGCCGCCCCGGCGAGGGAGACGGCGCCCATCGTCGCGAGCAGCACGGCCTTGTCGGCCGTGCCGAACCACGACACCGCCAGGTCCTTCAGCCAGCCGGGGACGCCGTCCACCACCGCCCCGCCGACCGCCACGACCGGGCTCGACGACGGGTCGACGAACGCCGCGACCAGCTCCGCGACCGCCAGGCCCGCCGCCGTCGTCACCACGCCCGCGAGCGCCGCCCACCAGCCGTCGCGCCGCTTCGGCTCGGGCGGGACCCACGACTCGGCGTCCCAGCCCCCGGCGTCTCCCGGTGAGCTGCTCATGACCTCAGCGTCCCACCGCGGGGCTGCCGGGGGCACCGGGGTCCGGCCAGCCGGCGAGGTGCCCGAGCCACGCGAGGGCGAGCCACGACCCCTCGAGGTCCAGCTCCGTCCCCGGACCCGTGACGCGCGCGGAGCAGAGTGCGTCCAGCGTCCACGGTCCCTGCTCCGCCGGCGCGAGCGTCAGCGACCGGAGCGTGAGCGTCGTGCGGTCCAGCTCGACGTCGGCGGGCGCCGCACCGGACGTCGCCGGCAGCGCGGCCCAGGTCCGCCGGCGCGAGGTCCACAGGGTCGGGCGCTCGCCGTCGACCTCGGCGAGCCGGTCCGCGGTGCCGCCGACGACGGCGCACGGCAGCTCGGCGACGGGCTCTGCCGGGTCGCGCGGCACCCGCGGCGGCTCGTCCCCGAGGCTCGCCACGTCGCCCGTCGGCGCGTTCCCGTTCGCGATCGACAGCGCGAGGTCCACGGCGGCGCGCACGAGGCCCGACGCCGCGCCCGCGCTCTCGCGCACCCCGCGCCGCTGCCGGCGCGGGCGTCGCCACGAGATCACGTCCTGGACCCGGGGACTCGTCATGGCGTCGACCGTAACGCCACCACGGTCGACGCCACGCCCGGCGATGTCACGCCCCGGCGACCGCCGGGTCCGGCCGGGGCACGTGCGCGAAGACCGACTGCCCCAGCCAGCGGGGCACCTGGCGCCGTGCCACCTCGGGGCCCACGAGGTCCACCTCGCGCGAGCGCAGCGCGTTCGCCCAGGTCACGTCACCCCGCCACAGGCGGGTGAGGGCCCGCAGCGGCGTCGTCACGACCACCGCCGCGTCGTAGCCGGGGTCGTAGTCGCACACCTCGACCTGCCCGTCGCGCACGACGATCCACCACCGGGACACCCGGGGGGCCACGTCGGTGAGCACGATCCCGAGGACGGTCCGCTCCCGGGGCCAGGCGGCGACGTCGATCGTGCGGCGCATGTCCCACAGCAGCAGGTGCGGGTCGAGGTCCTCCTCACCGAGCCCGCCGACCCACCGCGTGCCCCAGGCGCCGAGCGCCTCGACCACCGGCCGCAGCTCCTCGCCCGCGGGCGTGAGCACGTAGCGGACGTGGCCCTCGTCACCGGCGCGTCGCACGACGCCCGCACGTTCCAGGGTCCGCAGCCGCTTCGACAGCAGCGTGGGCGACATCTTCGGGTTGCCGCGCCGCAGCTCGTTGAACCGCGAGCTGCCGAGCAGCAGCTCGCGCACGACGAGCAGCGTCCACCGCTCGTCGAGCACCTCCATCGCCTTGGCGACGGGGCAGAACTGCCCGTAGCCCGCCATCCCCCCAGTGAACGCCCGCGACGCGCGGCGGGCCAGTACAGATCCAGGACTTCGCCCGGTCCAGATCCGGCACTGGATCGCGGCCGGCGCCGGGCGCACCGTGAAGGGGTCGGCACGGTCCCGTGCCGGTCACCGTGGAGCGAAGGAGCCCCTCATGAGCGTCACCGATCCCCGGACCGTCCCCGCCGACCTGCTCGAGACGGTCCGCACCAAGCACCGCGCCGTCTGGGAGTCGGGCGACTATCCAGCCGTCGCGGACCAGGTCATCCCCTCGTTGGGGGCCGTCCTCGTGGAGGCGTGCGACGTCGGCCCGGGCGACCGGGTGCTCGACGTCGGCGCCGGCTCGGGCAACGCGTCGATCCCGGCCGCGCTGGCGGGGGCCGACGTCGTCGCCTCCGACCTGTCCCCCGAGCTCCTCGAGGCGGGCCGACGACGCGCCGAGGCCACGGGCGCCACCCTGCGCTGGGAGCCGGCCGACGCGCACGCGCTCCCGTTCGACGACGGCGCGTTCGACGTCACCCTGTCGTGCGTGGGCGTGATGTTCGCGCCGTTCCACCAGCTCGCGGCCACCGAGCTCGCACGGGTGACCCGCCCCGGCGGCACGATCGGGAACGTCGCGTGGACGCCGGACGGGTTCATCGGCCAGATGTTCGCGACCCTCAAGCCCTACGCGCCCCCGCCGCCGCCCGGGGCCCTCCCGCCGCCGCTGTGGGGCACCGAGGAGCACGTGCTCGCGCTCTTCGGCGACCGCGTCACCGACGTCCGGGCCGAGGTGCACGGGCTCGTCGTCGACCGCTTCTCCGACGGCGCCGCGTTCCGCGACTTCTTCAAGGCCACCTACGGGCCGACCATCGCGACGTACCGGCACCTCGGGGACGACGACGCCAGGGCGGCCGAGCTCGACGACACGCTGGCCGCGCTCGGCGACCGGCACCTGCGGGACGACGGCACGATGGTCTGGGACTACCTGCTGGTGCGCGCGACCCGGGCGTGAGCCCGCGCCCTCACCCCGCGGCGATGAGGCGGTGACGGACCCGGTCGAGCTCCGGGTCCGTCACGCCGTGCGCGCGCAGGTAGTCCGCCGGGTCCACGCCGTCGAGGAAGTCCCCGAGCGCCGCGGCGACGGTGTCGCACCAGGCCGCCAGCGCGTCGGGCGCGCGGTGCGGCTCGCTCCATCCCGGCTCGGTGACGGCCCGGTCGTTGTTCGCGCGCACGGCCCGCAGGTAGTCGTCGACGACGACCGGGCGGGGGACGCCGACGAGGGTCAGCAGCAGGGCGGTGACCATGCCGGTCCGGTCGCGCCCGCCTGCACAGTGGTAGACGACGGCGCCGTCGGGCGCGTCGGCGATCGTGCGGAACACGTCGGCGACGAGCCCGGGCCAGCGCTCCAGCACGGTCGCGTAGTAGCGCGGGGTGTCGAGGTGCGGCGCCCAGGCGCGCATGAACTCCTCGTCGTCCGGGTCCTCGACGGGGCGGTGGTGCCGCGTCACGGTCGGCGGCAGCTCCAGCGGCTCGATCTCGGCCGCGTTGCGCAGGTCGACGACGGTGCGCACGCCCGCGGCGGCCATCGCCGCGAGACCCTCGGGGCCGGCGTCGTCGAGCCGCGACGTCCGGTAGAGGCTCCCGGTCCGGGTGCGCCCGCCGTCGGCGGTGGGCAGCCCGCCCAGGTCGCGGGCGTTCGGCAGCGCGCCCCAGTGCACCTCGCGGGCGTCGGGGCCGGTCGAGGCGGGGGCCGCCCCCGCGGGCGAGGTGTCGGTCGGGATGCTCACGGGCGTCAGGCAACCACACGTCGTCGGCGGGGCGTACTAGGCTCGACGCCGGATCACGGGCACGACTCTGGCCCGTCGGCGCGACCCGGGCTGTGGGCCGCGGTTCCACCGGCGCGAGATGGCGCGCCGTCGGACGACACCACCGACGACGACCCCTGGAGCTTCCGCGTGCCCCGACTCCCCCGTACCGCCGTGCCCGGCGTTGCCCTGCTCGCCCTGTCCCTCGCCGCCCTCACCGGCTGCGGCCAGGACCCTGCCGACGCCGCGCCCTCGGCCGCCCCGACGGACGGGTCCGCCGGGGGGACCACCTACCCGCTGACGCTCGACAACTGCGGTGTCGAGACGACGGTCGACGGCGCACCGCAGCGCGTGGTGACGATCAAGTCGAGCACCACGGAGATGCTGCTCGCCCTCGGGCTCGGCGACCGCATCGTCGGGTCGGCGTTCCTCGACGGCCCCGTGCCGGACTCGCTGGCCGACGCCGCCGCCGACGTGCCCGCCGTCGCCGAGCCGATGGCGGAGCAGGTGCCCGGCGCGGAGGCCGTGCTCGGCCTGGAGCCCGACCTCGTCTACGCCGGCTGGGAGTCCAACCTCACCGCCGACGGCGCGGGCGACCGTGCCACGCTGGCGAAGCTCGGCGTGGCGACCTACGTCTCCCCCGCCGCCTGCAAGGCGCCGGAGTACATGCCGGACCCGCTGACCTTCGACGACGTCTTCGCCGAGATCGACGAGGTGGGCGAGGTCTTCGACGCCTCCGACGCCGCCGACGACCTCGTCGCGACGCAGCAGGACGCGCTCGCGTCCGTCGCCCCCGACGACCGAGGCCTCACCGCGCTCTGGTACTCCTCGGGCGACGACATCCCCTACGTCGGGGCGGGCATCGGCGCGCCGCAGATGATCATGGACGCCGTCGGCCTGGAGAACGTCGCGGGCGACGTGGACGACACCTGGACGTCGTTCTCCTGGGAGCAGGCGATCGAGGCGGACCCGGACGTCGTCGTGCTCGTCGACGCGACGTGGAACAGCGCGGAGCAGAAGATCGAGCGGCTCGAGTCGAACCCCGCCACCGCCCGGATGACGGCCGTGCGCGAGGGGCGCTACCTCATCGTGCCGTTCCCCGCGTCCGAGGCCGGCGTGCGCAACGTCGACGCCGTCGTCGACCTCGCCGACCAGCTGGCGGGCCTCGACCTGTGACCACCGTCGCCGAGCCGGTCCGCACCCCGCCGTCGACGTCGTCGACGGCGCGGCGGGGCGCGGCCTGGTGGCTGCCCGCGTCGGTGGTCGTGCTCGTCGCGACCGTCCTCGTGACCGTGACGGTCGGCCCGGCGGACCTGTCCGTCGCGGACGTGTGGCGTTCGATCGCGACGCACGTCGGCCTCGGCGGCGCGCTGAGCCTCGAGCCGCTCGACGCGCTGCCGGACGGCATGGTCTGGGAGCTGCGGCTGCCCCGTGTGCTCACCGCCGCGGCGGTGGGGGCGGGTCTCGCGGTGTGCGGCGTCGTCATGCAGTCCCTCACGCGCAACCCGCTCGCGGACCCCTACCTGCTGGGGCTGTCGTCCGGGGCGTCGCTGGGAGCGGTGCTCGTGCTGGTCGCCGGGCTGACGGTGCTGCTGCCGGTCGCCGCGTTCGGCGGCGCGGTCGCGGCGCTCGCCGCCGCCCTCGGGCTGGCCGGCGCGATCGGCACGATCACGCCGACCCGCACCGTGCTGGCCGGGCTGGCGGTGAGTCAGCTCGCCGCGGCCGCGACGAGCTTCGTCATCTTCTGGTCCGCCACCGGCGACTCGTACCGCGAGATCCTGTCGTGGCTCATGGGGTCGGTCGCGGGCGCGACCTGGACCTCGGTCGCGATCACCGGCGTGGCCGTGCTGGTGCTGGGCACCCTGCTCGCCTCGACCGGCTCGATCCTCGACGCGTTCACCTTCGGCGACACCGCGGCCGCCACGCTCGGCGTGCCCGTCGCGCGGGTGCGGTGGCTGCTGCTGGTGGGCGTCGCGCTGCTCACGGGCGCCCTGGTGTCCCAGAGCGGGTCGATCGGGTTCGTCGGCCTGATCCTGCCGCACGCCGTACGGCTGCTCACCGGTGCGCGGCACCGGCTGCTCCTGCCGCTGTCCGCGCTGTGCGGGGCGTCGTTCCTCGTCTGGGCCGACACGCTCGCCCGCACGGTCTTCGCCCCCCGCGAGGTGCCCGTGGGCATCGTGACCGCCGCGATCGGCGCGCCCGTGTTCGCCCTGCTGCTGTGGCGCGGCCGGAGGATCGCATGACCACCGAGACCCGCTCCCAGGCTCGCACCGAGACCCGCACCGGCGCCCCCGCCCGGGACGCCGCGGCTCCGGCCGCCGACGGCCTGGACGCCGCCCGGGTCTCGTGGTCGACGAGCGGCCGCCTGATCCTCGACGGCGTGGACGTCACCGCACCCGCGGGCGCGGTGACCGGGCTGCTCGGCCCGAACGGCTCGGGCAAGTCCACGCTGCTGCGCGTGCTCGCCGGAGTGCAGGCGCCGACGGACGACGGGCCCTCGGGCGGCGCACGCGTCGTCTTCGGTGGCGCCGACCTCCTCGCCCTGCCGCGGCGTCGTCGCGCACGGACGCTCGCGTTCGTCGAGCAGGAGGCGTCCACCGACCTGCCGGTGACGGTGCTCGACGCCGTCCTGCTCGGCCGCATCCCCCACCGCTCCCTGCTGGCCGGCGACTCCGCGGACGACCGCGCCGCCGCCCGGCGCGCCCTCGACGACGTCGGGGCGGCGCACCTTGCCGACCGCGAGGTCACGACCCTCTCCGGCGGCGAGCGCCAGCGCGTGCACATGGCGCGCGCCCTGGCGCAGGAGCCCGCGCTCGTCCTGCTGGACGAGCCGACCAACCACCTCGACATCGCCGCCCAGCTCGACGCGCTGCGCATCCTGCGCGACCTCGCCGACCGGGGCGTCACCGTGCTCGCCGCCCTGCACGACCTCCAGCTCGCCGCCCAGCACTGCGACCACGTGGTGCTGCTGTCCGGAGGCCGCGTCGTCGTCGCCGGCGACGTGCGCGACGTCCTCGTGCCCGACGTCCTCGACCCCGTCTACGGCGTGCGCACCGAGGTGCTCACCCACCCGCGCACCGGTCGCCCGGTGCTGACGTTCGAGCCGGCCGACTGATCCGCTGCATCAGGCCCGCGGACGCCGCCCCAGCTCGATGGCCGGGCAGCGGTCCATCACCATGTCGAGTCCGGCGGCGCGGACGCGGGCCGCGGCGGCCTCGTCGACGACGTCGAGCTGGAACCACACCGCCTTGGCGCCGATCGCGATCGCCTCGTCGGCGACGGCCCCGGCCAGCTCGGAGCGGACGAAGACGTCCACGACGTCGACCGGGAACGGGATGTCCGCCAGGCTCGCGTAGCCCTGCTCGCCGTGCACGGTCTCGGCGCGCGGGTGCACGGGCACGATCCGCTTGCCCGCGCGCTGCAGCACCCCCGCGACGCCGTACGCGGCGCGCTCCGTGTTCGTGGACAGCCCGACGACGGCCCAGGTGGTGGTCTCGTCGAGGACGCGGTCGATGGTCGCGTCGACGTCGGTGGTGGTCTCGCTGACCTCTGAGCTGCTCATGCCTCGTGCAACCGGCACCTCGATCGGCCTGTTCCAGTCGCGCGGGTCCCTGATCCTCATGCGTGCCCCCTCGTCGTCCGTTCCGTCCGAGCCCTCGTCCGAGCCGTCATGCGACCGCCAGCGCCACGCCCGCGAGCGCGCACGACGCGGCGCAGGCGACGGTCCGCACGTGGTTGAGCCGGCTCCAGGGCCGGTCGAACGCGGCCCACCCGGCGGCGTCCCGGTGCGCCATGACGTGGTTGTTCAGCGGCACGTTGCCCACCGCCGTCACCCCGAGCATGCCCACGACCACCAGCACGGCGCTCGCCACGACCAGCCACGCGCCGTCATACCCGCCGACGAGGCCGACCACCGCCGAGCCCGCGGGCACGACCACGGCCGCGCCGAACAGGGTCATGAACGGTGGCCGGACGGCATCCTCGTTGATCGCCGCGATCGCGGCGGCCGCCGCCGCGGGGTCGAGCCTGCGCAGCCCCGGCATGACGAAGGTCGAGAACGCCGCGAACACCCCGCCCGCCAGACCGGTGGTCAGCACGGTCAGCACGAGGAGCACGCCCCAGAGGTCCATGGGCCCATCCAACCAGCGGGACGGCCCCGGCCGCAGCAGGATGGACCGCATGCCCGTGCCTCCGGCCGTCTCCAAGGCCACCAAGCGCTTCAACCCGTACGCCCTCAAGGTGAGCTCGCGCGTGCCGCCGTGGGTCACGCTGCACCACACGGGCCGCAAGAGCGGCCGCGAGTACCGCACCCCCGTGGTGGCGTTCGCCGCCCGGGCGCCGATCGACACGCGGGTCGCTCGGCCCGGCGACCCGGTCGAGATCGGGGAGTACCGCGACATCCTCGTGCTGACACCGCTGCCCTGGGGCCCGGACGTGGACTGGTGCCGCAACGTGCGCGCCGCGGGCTCGTACCGGCTCACCCGCAAGGGGGTCGACTACCGCGCGGACCAGCTCCGCGTCGTGGACGCCGACGACGCCCGCGGGCTGCTCGGCGGGTTCGTCGGCGCGGCGTCGGGGCTGATCGGCATCGAGTCGTTCCTCGTCGGGCGGCTGCACCGCTGGCCGGTCGACGAGCCAGGGCAGGGCTGAGGACCCGACGGCGTCGGCGGCGCGGGGCGCTGGCGGACCGGGCGAGGGCAGCGGCCTAGGTGAACCCCCTGGGCGCCGGGCGCGGCACCAGGGCCGGTTTCAGGGACCTCCCGGTTCTGTGACGCCGGTCATCTTCCGTACGTTCGACGGCATGATCGAGGCACAGGGTCTGTCCAAGCACTACGGGAGCACGACCGCCGTCGACCGCGTCACCTTCGCGGTGCGGCCCGGCGTCGTCACCGGCTTCCTCGGCCCCAACGGGGCGGGCAAGTCCACCACCATGCGCATGATCATGGGGCTCGACCGGCCCTCCGCGGGCTCGGTCACCGTCAACGGCCGCGCGTACACGCGGCACCGGTCCCCGCTCACCGAGGTGGGCGCACTGCTCGAGGCCCGTGCCGTGCACCCCGGCCGGACGGCGCGGTCGCACCTGCGCGCGCTGGCCGCCACGCACGGCATCCCCGACCGGCGGGTCGACGAGGTCATCGACATGACCGGCCTGGCCTCCGTGGCCCGCAAGCGGGTCGGCGGGTTCTCGCTCGGCATGGGCCAGCGGCTCGGCATCGCGTCGGCGCTGCTGGGCGACCCGCGCACGCTCATCCTCGACGAGCCCGTCAACGGCCTCGACCCCGAGGGCGTGCTGTGGGTGCGCCGCCTCGCGCGGAGCCTCGCGGCCGACGGCCGCACCGTCTTCCTGTCCAGCCACCTCATGAGCGAGATGGCGCTCACCGCCGACCACGTCATCGTCATCGGGCGCGGCCGCATCCTCGCCGACGCTCCGGTCAGCGACGTCGTCGAGGCCGCGTCGCGGCGCGCGGTCACCGTCCGCACCCCCGGCCCGTCGACCCTGCGCACCGCGCTGGAGCGCGCGGGCGCCGCCGTCGTCGTGCCCGACGTCGCCCACGAGGGCTCGCTGGAGGTCACGGGCCTGGACGCCGCGGCGATCGGCGAGATCGCCCTCACCGCCGGCGTCGCGCTGCACGAGCTGACCCCGGTCGCCTCGACCCTCGAGGACGCCTACCTGGAGCTCACGGCGGACGCCGTCGAGTACCGCACCGACGACACCTCCGACCAGCTGGCGGCCGCCGGCACGACGAGCACGGGAGACCCGTCATGAGCGCCACCACCACCCTCGTCGCGGGCCGCGCGCCGGCCGCCGACGCCCACGTGACCTTCGCGCGCGTGCTGCGCTCGGAGCGGCTCAAGCTCTGGTCGCTGCGCTCCACCTGGTGGGGCGTGGCGCTGACGGTGCTGCTCATGGCGGGGCTCGCGGCGCTCATGGCCGCGACGCTCGGGTCGGCCGCGAGCTCGCCCGGCATCCAGGAGACCATGAGCGCCGACCCCCGGCTGGCGTCCCCGAGCGGTGCGGTCGCGGTCACGTTCGGGTACGGGTTCGCGCAGCTCACCGTGGCGGTGCTCGCCGTCCTGGCCATCACCGGCGAGCACTCGACCGGCATGATCCGCGCGACGTACGCCGCCGTGCCCCGGCGGCTGCCCGTCCTGTGGGCCAAGCTCCTGGTCGTCGCGGCGACGACGGCGCTGCTGGCCGTCGTCGGCCTGGCCGCGGCCTGGCTCGCGACGGCGTCCTCGCTGTCCGCCGACGGACTCGCGCTGGACCTCTCCGACAGCGAGCATCTCCGCGCCCTGGGCGGCACGGTCGCGTACCTGGTGACCGTCGCCGCGCTGTCGCTGGGCATCGGCGCCCTCTGGCGGAGCACCGCGGCCGGGATCGCCACCACCCTGGGCCTGCTGATGGTGCTGCCGCTGCTGTTCCAGGTGCTCGCCGGCTCGGCCGCCTGGGCGCAGGACGTCTACGCCTACCTCCCGACCGTGGCCGGCGAGCGCCTCGTCGCCACCGGGCCCACCCCGGACGGGCTCCTCTCCCCCGGTGCCGGGTTCGCGGTGCTGGCGGCCTACGCGACGGCGGTGCTCGCCGCGGCCGCCGTCGCCGTCCGGCGTCGCGACGCGTGACCGCGCTCGCGGCCGGGCTCAGTCGTCGCGCGCCTCCTTCACCTGGGCGACCAGCTGGGTCGGGTTCACGAACCTCAGGGCGGCGACGAGCATGACGAGCATCGTCGCCGTGTACATGACGGCCATGGCGGAGACGAGCTGGCGGGCCTCGCCGCCGCCCGCCGACGTCATGGCGCGGTAGATCGCCACGACGAGGGTGTCGGACTGCGGCCCGGACACGAGGAACGTCAGCTCGAACATGCCGACGGTGCGCACGAGCACGAGGATCGACGCCGCGAGGATGCCGGGCACGAGCAGCGGGGCCAGGATGCGCGTGAACACCTGCCGCATCCCGGCGCCGCACATGCGCGCCGCGGACTCGATCGCCGGGTTGATCTGCTCGATGAACGGCGTCATGGTCAGGATCACGAACGGCACCGAGGGCACCAGGTTGACGAGGATCACCGCGATCACCGACCGGCCCAGTCCGAACGCGTACATCACGGTGGCGAGCGGGATGCCGAACGTGATCGGCGGCATGAGGATCGGCAGCAGGAAGAGCAGGTTCACCAGACGCTTGCCGGGGAAGCTCCGCCGTGCCAGCAGGTACGCCGCCGGCACGCCGATCAGCACGGACAGCACGACGACGGCGAGCGCCACCCCGACCGTCACGCCCACCACGTGCGTGAGGTCGAACCGGTCCCACGAGCTCGCGTACCACTCGGTGGTCCACTCGGCCGGCAGCCACGTGTCGAACCACGACCGCCCGAACGAGTCCGCGACCACGGCCGTGATGATGCCGAGCAGGAACACCAGGAACGCGGCCATGCCCGCCCAGACGAACCACGTCGACGGCGACGCCGCCAACGACCGCTCGCCCGGGGGCCTGCCCGCCGCGCCCCGCGCGCGGGCCGGAGCGTCCTGCGGCGCGCCCGACGTCGTCGTCGGGCTCTCGAGCGTGCTCATCCCTTGCCTCCCGTCGATCCCTTGTAGAGCAACGACCGCCAGGCGAGCACGACCGCGATGACGATCAGCTCGACGACGCCCATCATGAGCGCGATGGTCGAGGCCATCGCGTAGTCGTTCTGCTCGCCGAAGGCGCGGAACGCCATGAGCGACATCACGCGCGTGGAGCCCATCGCGTCACCGACGAGGCGGGCGGACGGGAACACCGAGAACGCCAGCACGAACGTGAGGATGAACGTGGTAGCCAGCCCGGGCGCGAGCAGCGGCAGGGTGATCCGCCGGAACCGCTGCCACCAGCCTGCGCCGAGCGTGCGCGCCGCCGAGTCGAGCGACGAGTCGATGCCCGACAGGTAGCTCGACACCAGCAGGAACGCGAACGGGAACCCGGTGATGATCAGCGAGAACATCACGCCGGTGTAGTTGTTCACGAGCTGCACCGGCTCGTCGACGAGACCCGTCGCCAGCAGGAACCGGTTGAGCCACCCCTGGCGCCCGGCGAAGATGAGCAGCCCCTGCGCCGTGAGCACCGTGCCGAGCGTGATCGGCAGCACCAGCACCGACGTCATGAACCGCTTGAAGCGGAACTTGCGGCGCAGCACCATCGCCACGGGGATCGACGCGAGCACGTTGAACAGCGCCGCCGGCAGGGCGAGGCGCATCGTGATCCAGATCGAGTCGAAGACGAACGGGTCGCGGAAGAACGCCACGTAGTTCGCCAGGATCCCGCCGCCCCACTGCTCCTGGGTGGCGGCGCTCGGCTGGAAGGTGAGCCCGATCCCGTACGAGAACGGGTACACGAACAGCGCGAGCGCGAAGACCAGCGCGGGCACCATGAGCCACAGCGACGAGTCGATGCCGCGCTCTGCGAGCCGGTGCCGCAGGCTCGCGGTGCTGCGCGCGGGGTGGTCGGCGACGGCGGTCATGCCACCGTCACCGCCTCCGCCCGGTCGGCGGCCGCCGGCGCCGCCGAGAGCTCCGCCGGGAAGACGAGCACCCGGTCGGAGGCCGCGGTGAGGCGCACGGCGTCGCCCACCGCGGGCGCCGTCGGTGTGCGCACGTGCAGCGTGGCGCCGTCCGCCGTCTGCACCACCACGGCGAACTCCCGACCGTGGTACTCGACGACGGCGACCACGCCCTCGACGACGTTGCCGTCGCGCGGCGCGTGGCCGTCGGCCAGCACCGTGAGGTCGTCCGGCCGCACCGCCACCCGGACCTCGTCCCCCGCCGCGACGTCGCCCACCGTGCGTCCGTGCAGCGTCAGCCCGCCGACGCGGACGGTGCCCCCGCCGCCCAGGGTCCCGGCGAGGATGTTGCGGTAGCCCATGAAGTCCGCGACGTGCCAGTTGCGCGGGTGGTCGTAGAGGTCGTCCGGCGCACCGATCTGCTGCACCCTGCCCTCGCGCAGCACGACGAGGCGGTCGGCCAGGGACAGCGCCTCCTCCTGGTCGTGCGTCACGTAGATCGTCGTGAGCCCCAGCTCCTGGTGCAGCCGCCGGATCTCCGTGCGCATGTCGAGCCGCAGCTTCGCGTCGAGGTTCGACAGCGGCTCGTCCATGAGCACCAGCGACGGCTCCAGCACCACCGCGCGCGCGATCGCGACGCGCTGCTGCTGCCCGCCGGAGAGCTGGCCCGGCAGCTTCTTGGCGTGCTGCTCCAGCTTCACCAGCGCGATGGCCTCGGCGACCCGCCGCGTGACGTCCGCGCGCGGCAGGCCCCGCATCTGCAGCCCGAACGCGACGTTCTTCTCCACGGTGAGGTGCGGGAAGAGCGCGTAGCTCTGGAACACCATCCCGAAGCCGCGCTTCTCGCTGGGCACCGTGTCCACCCGTCGCCCGTCGAGCAGGATCTGTCCGTGGGTCAGCGGGAGCAGGCCCGCGAGGCAGTTGAGCGCCGTCGACTTGCCGCAGCCCGACGGGCCGAGCAGGGCGATGAACTCGCCCGCCCGGACCGTCAGGTCGAGGCCCGCCAGGGCCTGGTGGCCGCCGAAGCTGCGGCCGACGTCGCGCAGCTCCAACGACTCGAACGTGCCGGCCGTGATCGCCATGGAGACCTCACTCCTCCGTGTACTTGCCGGCGCCGACCTCGCGGTCCCAGATGTCGAAGGCCTTGACCATCGCGTCCGGGGCGAGCGGCGTCGTCGACGGGGCCGACTCGATGAGGTCGTCGTACCAGTCGCGGCCGTACTTCTCGATGGTCTCCTGCGACTCCTGCGGGGCCTTGTCGAGCGTGGCGCCCTCGACCGCGGGGCCGGGGTAGAAGTAGCCGTGGTCGTAGGCCTTGGCGTTCTGCTCGGGCGTGAGGACGTCCTGCAGCAGCAGGAGGATCGCCGAGATCTTGTCCGCCGACTGCCCCTTCGGGATCGCGGCGTAGTGCGCGTCGGTCACCCAGGTGAAGTCGTCGAACGGGGCCGCCTCTAGCGTGTTCGGCAGCCGACCGTCGGTGCGCGGCTCGATCTCCCAGCCCGTCGTCGTGGGGATCATGCTCCAGGTGCCGTCACCGACGTTGGTGACGACCTGCCCGGTGCCGGTCGGGTAGTTGTCGACGTACTGGCCCAGCTCCTTGAGGTAGGCCCACGTCTTGTCCCAGCCGTTCTCCGGGTCCTTCGGGTCCTTGTCGCCCAGGATGTACGGCAGGCCCATGAGGAACGTGCGGCCGGGGCCGGAGTTCGCGGGTCGCGCGTACCCGAACTTGCCCGGGTTGGCCTTCGCCCAGTCGAGCAGCTCCTGGGGTGTCGACGGCACGTCCGTCACGACCTCCGGGTCGTACTGGAGCAGCGGCCCGGACGGGTAGTACGTGACGACGACGCCGTACCCCTCGGCGAGGTCCTGCATGGCCGCCGCCGGCTCGAGGTAGTTCTCCTGGTTCGACAGGCGGTCGCCGAAGTCGTCGACGACGGGCACCCACAGGTCCTGCGCGATGCCGGCGGACAGGCCGTCGTTGCCGGTCAGCACGAGGTCCACCGAGAGGTTCCCGGAGTCCACCTGGGGCTTCACGATGCCCGTGACGTCCGGCGCGCCGCCGGTCTCCCAGGTGACGGACGAGACGACGTCGGGGTTCGCCTCGACGAACGCGTCGACCATCGGCTCGGTGAGCTTCTGGTTCCCCGCGACGTCGAGGATGTGCAGCTCGACGGGCTCCGACGGGGCGTCGGGGACGTCGGCCGCGTCGGTCACGGCGGGACCGCTGCCGTCGCCCTCGGCCGCCGGTGGGGCGCAGCCCGCCACGGTGACGACGCCGAGACCGGCGAGGCAGAGGAGTGCGGCAGTACGGGACACGCTGGATGACCGCATGACGGAGGTACGCATGAGACCTGCTTCCTTCTGATTCGGGGCGACGTTGGCCCGGGGACGTCAGGAGCCCTCGTCGACGTCGGCGAGGGGGTGGTGCTACTCGAGGGGTACAGGGGGGCCGGCGGACGTCCTCGTGGGGGCGCCCGTCCGGCGGTCCACGACCTCGTGGACGGCGCCCGTGGAGCCACGGACCACGAGCTCGACGGGCAGGCGGTCCACGGCCGGACCGGGACGCGCCCCGGCGTCGACCCGGGCCGGGGGGTCCTCGGAGCCGAGCTCCCCGACCAGCAGGTCCACCGCGCGGCGGCCCAGTCTCGTGCGGGGAACGCGGATGGTGGTCAGCGCGGGGGACACGAGCGTGGCGACCGCGACGTCGTCGAACCCGACCACCGACACGTCGTCCGGCACCTTCACCCCGCGTTCCCGGAAGCGGCCGAGCATCCCGAGCGCCATGAGGTCGTTGAAGGCGACGACGGCCGTCACGTCCTGCGCGAGCACGTGGTCCGCCGCGGCGAAGCCCCCCGAGAAGTAGGGGCTGAAGGCGCCGAGCTCGACGAGCGACAGACCGTCCAGGCTCTCGGCGGCGCGCCGCAGACCGTCCGAGCGGCGTTCGCTCGACCAGGAGCTGACCGGGCCCGCCGCCACCGCGACCCGGCGGTGGCCGAGGACGTAGAGGTGGCGCAGCGCCTGCGAGACGCCGTCACGGTCGTCGACGGCGACCGACGGCAGGGCACCGACCTCCCGGCTCACGAGCACCGTCGGGACGTCGCCCGCGAGGCCGAGCACGTCGTGGTCGCTCGAGCGGGGCGACGCGAGGAGCACGCCGTCGACCCGGCGCGCGAGCTCGCGGACGAGCGCGGTCTCCGAGGTCGCGTCCTCCTCCGAGTCGACGATGAAGACGGCGTAGCCGAGCGCCCTCGCGCGCGCCTGGACGCCCTTCGTCACCGAGGCGAAGTAGGGGTTCTCCAGGTCGGGGACCAGCAGCCCGATGGCGTGGGTCCGTCCCATCCGCAGCCCGCGGGCCGTCGGGTCGGGCTGGTACCCCAGTCGGGCTGCCGCGGCGACGACCCGGTCGCGCGTGGCAGGAGAGACCCGGCCCGTCGATGCCAGGGCACGGGAGACGGTCGACACGGAGACCCCCGCCGACTCGGCCACGTCACGCGCGCTCGCCATGACACCCCTTCAGGTCGGACCGGTGCGCCGTCGCACCCGCCGTGCCGCAACAGTGGCAAACGATTGCAGGCGGGTCAACCCCCTGGTCGTCCTCCTTGGGGTCGACGTGGGCCTGCGCGCAGCGCCGAGCGCAGCGCGTCGGTGCGCAATCGATCCCGCCCACGGGCGACCGTCGAGGGGCCACGGCGGACGGGGGCGCGGCACAATGGCCCCATGACGGCACAGCTCTGGATCACCGGCGACCCCGAGACGGACGCACTGCTGAGCGACGACATGTTCGCGCTGCTCGTGGGCATGCTCCTCGACCAGCAGTACCCGATGGAGCACGCGTTCGCGGGGCCGCGCAAGATCCGCGACCGGCTGGGCAGCATCGACCCGCACGCGGTGGCGGACGCCGACCCGGACGAGTTCGTCACCCTCGCCACCACTCCCCCGGCCATCCACCGGTACGGCCGGTCCATGGCGGGCCGCGTGCAGGCGCTGGCGCGGGTGATCGTGGACGACTACGACGGCGACGTCGCGAAGCTCTGGACGACGCCCGGGGCCGAGGGGCCGGCCACCGGCGCGGAGGTGCTGGCCCGCCTGCGCGCGCTACCGGGCTTCGGCGAGCAGAAGGCCAAGATCTTCCTCGCCATGCTCGGCAAGCAGCGCGACGTCCGGCCCGTGGGCTGGCAGGAGGCCGCCGGGCACTACGGCGACGACGGCGCGCGCCGCTCGATCGCCGACGTGACCAGCGCGGAGTCCCTCGCCGAGGTGCGGACCTTCAAGAAGGCGCAGAAGGCGGCGGCGAAGGCGGCCAAGCAGGGCTGAGGCCCCGCTCGGCCGCCGCGGGACGCCGGTTCAGCGGCCGTGGTGCCCGTGCGGGAGCGGCACCTTCCACACCTCGCCGTCGAGGGTGACGACGTAGGCCGTGCGCCCGACGATCTCGAACGACGTCGGCCGGTCGAGGCCGGTCGCCACGGCTCGCAGGACGCCGTGCCGCCCGGCCTTCATCACCTGGCCGGTGTCCGGGTCGGCGGGCGACCCCTCGGGGTTGCCCGGGGTGAAGTGGCCCTGTGCGAGCGCATACAGCCCGCCCCGTCCGCGCTCGACGTCGACGAGCAGGCGGCCGCCGGAGGCGACCTCGTGGACGCCGTGCCTCCAGGGGGTGAAGGCGACGACCCGGCCGTCGCGCGGCAGGTGGGGCACCGGACCCGCCTGGGCGACCAGGACGGTCCGGCCGATGGTCTCCAGGCCCGTCGGCACGACGTTGCCGAACGCGCGGACCTGCGTGATCGAGCCGTCGGGCGTCACGTACAGCACCCGGTTGTGGTGGCCGTCGGTGACGAGGAACCCCCTGCGGTACGGCTCCATGGCGTACTGCAGGCCGGAGGGCACGAAGAAGTCGGTCGTCGGCGGGTGGGCGATCGACCAGGCGCCGATGTCGGCGACGGGACGCGCGACGCCGTCCCGGCCGACCCGGTACAGACCGGAGACCTGCGGGTCCGCGAGCGACACGAGGACGTACGCGGTGCGGCCGCGGAACGCGACGTCGAGGGCGCCGCCGGGCGTCCCCGGCTGCTGCACGGGCAGCCCCGAGACGAAGGTCGAGGCGGCGCCGGTGCGGCGGTCGATCCGGGAGACCTCCCCGGACACCGGTTCGGTGACGTAGAGGGCCCCGTCGGGACCGACGGTGGAGCCGGCACCGCCGGACAGCCCGGTGGTCAAGAGCGACGGGTCGGCGTGATGGTGGCCGTGGTCGTGGCCGTGGTGCGACGGAGTCGCGGCAGCGGTCGCGACCGTGGTCGCGGCGAGCATGGTGGACAGCAGGACGGCGATGATGCGTGGGGTGCGCATGGGGACCCCTCCCGAGGTGCGTCGTTGCACGGACGGTGAGGCTCGGCGCGGTGGCCGGGTCGGGACGTGGCGCTCCCCTCGCCGTGATCGACGCTACGCCCGATGCCCCTCGCCGTCACGGGCCGTTCGCCCCGGCGACCACCCGGCGGCGCGCAGCCGTCCGAGCGCGCGGTCGTGGGGCAGCGCGTGCCGGGTCCCGCGGTGCCCGACGGTCGTCGTGGCGGTGAAGACCGACGCGAGCAGCGCCTCCTCGACGGCGTCCGTCGCGGCCGCGAACAGCGGGTCCAGCGCGTCGTCGGGCACGAGCGGCTCGGCGGGGTCCGCCGTCGTGAACGCGAGGCCGTAGTCACCGCTGCCGTGCGCGAAGTCGGAGCCCACCCGGCCCATGGCGAACACCGCACGGCGGGCGACCCGTTCGAGCCGCCTGGCGTCGAGCGGGGCGTCGGTGGCCACGACGATCATGCACGAGTTGCCCTCCGCCGGACCGGATCTCTTCGGCACCGCGTCGATCTCTTCGGCACGGGGAACTGCCGAAAAGATCGACTCCGTGCCGAGCAGATCTGCCGCGGGCAGCGGCACGCCCTGCACGGTGAGGGTGCCGGAGAAGTTGGACTGCACCAGCACGCCCACCGTGCGCGGCCGGCCCGCGACGTCGACCCGGCGCGACGACGTCCCGATCCCGCCCTTGTACCCGAGCGTGGCGGTCCCCGCCCCCGCACCGACGCAGCCCTGCTCCACCGGGCCGGACGTCGCGCCGTCGAGCGCGGCGAGCACGTGCGCCTCGGTGATCGGCCGGGCGCGGATGTCCGAGAGGTACCCGTCGTTCGTCTCCCCCACCACCGGGTTGAGGGTGCGCACGTCCTCGTAGCCGGGCCAGGCGAGCACGTGGGTGACGAGCGCGTCGGCGGCGCGGAACGCGGAGAGCGTCGCGGTGAGGAGGATCGGCGTCTCGATCGCGCCGAGCTGCTCGAGCTGCGTCGCGCCCACGAGCTTGCCGTACCCGTTGCCCACGAACAGCCCGCACGGCAGCGCTCGCCGCTGCCCGGGCCCGGCGCCGAGCGCGTCGGGGACGACGGCGGTGACGCCCGTGTGCAGGTGCTCGCCCTCGTGCAGGGTGGTGTGCCCGACGCGCACCCCCGGGACGTCGGTGATCGCGTTCGCCGGGCCCGTGGGCAGACCGCCGACGACGACGCCGAGCTCGCGGGGCCCCGGCCGCGCGCCGCTCATGCCCGCCCCGTGGGGACGAGCCGAGCCGGGTGGACGTCGCGCCAGGTGCGGGAGCCGTCGACCAGGTCCTGCACGTGCTCGCGGAACCGCGGGCACGTGGCGATGTCGTGCGCCCGGCACGACAGGGCGTGCTCCGTCATGTGCCGGGAGCGGTCGATCTCCTCCTGGCGCCGGTCGAGCTCGGCCAGGTGCGCGGTGAGCACCTCGTGGCGGTCACGGGCGCCGCGCCCCGTGGACCCGGCGTCGAGCAGCACCTGGATCTGCTCGAGGCTCATGCCCGCGACCTTGGAGCTGAGGATCGTCGCCACCCGCACGACGTCGTCGGGCCCGTAGCGCCGCCGCCCCGCGCCGTCGCGGACCGGGTCCAGCAGACCGACGTCCTCCCAGTAGCGCAGCACGTGCGTCTCCAGGCCGAAGCGCTCGGCCAGCTCCCCCACGCTCCACGTCTGCTGGGCCGCACCGCTCGACGCCATCCCGCTTGACTTCATGTCGACATGAAGTCACAGCCTGGGGTCAGCACGCAACCCGACCCGAAGGAGACGCCATGAGCGACACCACCCGCCACGACCTGCACGACGCCGTGATCATCGGCGGCGGACCGGCCGGCCTCGCGGCCGCTCTGATGCTCGGCCGCACCCACCGCGACGTCGTTGTGCTCGACTCCGGCACCTACCGCAACGACCCCACCGACGCGATGCACAACGTGCTCGGCTTCGACGGCGTGGCGCCGGCGGAGTTCCGCGGCGCCGCGCACCGCACGCTGGCCGCGTACGACACGGTCGAACTGCGCCGCGCCACCGCCCACGACGTCGCCCCGCTCGACCCCGCGTCGCCGGCCGACGGGTTCGTCGTGCGCACCGACGACGGCGACGTCGCCGCCCGCCGCCTGCTGCTCGCCACCGGCGTGCGCGACGAGCTGCCCCCGACGCCCGGGCTGGAGCGGCTGTTCGGCACCGTCGCCGCACACTGCCCGTACTGCCACGGTCACGAGTTCTCCGGCACCCCGGTCGCGATCCTCGGCGCCGGGCCGCACGCCCCGCGCGTCGCCGGCCTGGTCGAGCGGATCGCGACCCGCGTCGTCGTCCTGGCCGACGGCGGCGACGTCGACCCGCAGGTCCGCGCGGCGCTCGACGCCCGCGGCGTCGCCGTCCGGCCGGAGAAGGTGCTCCGCCTGGAGCCGCTGACGCTGCCCGGCGGGCACCCGGGCGCACGGGCCGTGCTGGACGGCGCCGCGGCGGAGGAGCTCGGCGGGATCATGGTCGCCCCGACGCTGCACCAGGCGGCGCCGTTCGCCGCCCGCCTCGGGCTCGAGCTGCGCGAGTCCGGCTGCGTGGCCGTCGACGCCATGGCCCGCACCAGCATGCCCGGGGTCCTCGCGGCCGGCGACCTCGCCCACACCGCCGACTTCCCCATGCCCGTGAGCTCCGTGACCGCGGCGATGGCGGCCGGACAGCTCGCCGCGGCGTCGATCGACGCCGACCTGCTGGCCGCCCCGCGCTGACCGTCTCGCACGCTCGGGACGACGGGCAGGATGGCGGCATGATCCGCCACCACCTGTTCGTCGTCGCCCATCCGCAGGCCGAGCACACCGCCGCCGACCTCGCCCGTGCGGCGGAGACCGCGGACGTCGTCGGCGCGGCGCTCGGGGTCGCGGTCGCGCGCGACCGGCGACTGCGGGAGATCAGCTTCGGCACCGCCGAGGGCCGACCGAACGCATGGCTCGCCGCGCGGCGGGTCCACGCGCCCGACGACGACAGGCTCGACCACCGCGGCCCCGTGCCCGGCGCGGAGACGCGACGCGAGGTGGCCGACCGGGTCCACGCGTGCGTCGCCGGGCTGATGCCGGACACGGACCACGACCACGTGGTGGTGACGCACGGTTTCGCGCACACGTTCGTCGTGACGGCGTGGCTGCACGTCCCCGTCGAGGCGGCGGGCTTCGCCGCCTTCGCCACGTCACCGGGCGCGATCACCCACCTCACCCACGACGACGGGTGGGGCAACCGGACGCTCGTGGAGCTCGGCGCGACGTCCCACCTCGCGGCCGCCCACTAGGCTCGCCGCATGACCTCAGCGCACCCCCTGCCGCTCGGCCCTGCCCCGCGACCCACCACGGGAGACGACCTCGCCGACCGGCTCCGCGCCCTCGCGACGCGGGCGGCCGGCGCCGGCGTCGCCGGCCTCGACCGGGCGCGCGTCACCGCCACCCTGGAGGGCGCGGACGTCGCGACGCTCGAGGCGGACCTCACCGGCGTGGCGTTCGGCGGCGCGCAGCAGAAGGCCCCGGGCGTCGGGTGGCAGCCCGGCACGATCACCGCGCGCGAGGACGGCACGGTGCGCCGCCTGCGCGTCGACGCCCACCCGCTCACCGCCGTCGACCTGCCCGTGGACGTCACCGCCGAGGCCGAGGGGCTGCGGTTCACGTGGGTCGAGGGCGCCGACGGCCAGGTCGGGTTCGAGCCGGTCGAGCCCGACGACACGCACCCGGTGACCGGTCACGCCCGCGTCGCGGTCTCCCGCGCCGGCCTGGTCGCGACCGTGCACGGCCTGCTCGCCGTCTCGCTGCAGTCCCAGGGCATCACGCTGAGCGACCTGGACGTGCAGCTCGACTCCCACGGCCCGCGCGCGGCAGGCCTGCGCATCGAGGCGAAGATCCGCAAGGGGTTCCTCTCCGCGGGCGTCTCCGCCACGGCGTCGGCCTCGGTCGACGCGGCGATGGTGCTGACCGTCGGCGACGTGCGCATCTCCAGCGGCAACCCGCTCGTCGCCGCGATGCTCGGCGCCGTCCGGGGCCGCGTCGAGGCCGCGGCGAACCGCCGCATCGACCTCGCGGCCGCGCTGCCGCCCGGGGTCCGGCTCGCGGACGTGCGCCTCGACGTCGGCGAGGAGCTCGTGCTCACGGCCCGGCTGGGCTGACCCCCGGGGCGCTTCCGCCCGTCGGAAGCGGTCTCTGGTCCTCGCACGGCTCGACCTGGCGCTGTCGGTGGGCCGTGCGAGATTCGGGGCATGCCCGACCGCCCCGCCGTCCCGCCCGCCCTCGTCGCGCGCCTGCGCGGGCTGCTCGAGTTCCCGGAGTGCGCCGAGGAGGACGCCTGGACCGGCGTCCGCTGGCGGGTGCGCAGGGCCACGGTGGCGCACGTCTTCGGTGGCGAGGACCAGCACTTCCGCGTGACGTTCCGCGCCGAGCCGCAGGAGGTCCGGGCGTTCGAGCACCTCGGCCACCCTTACTTCCGCGCCGGCTGGGGCGCCAACGTCGTCGGCGTCGTCCTCGACGACGCCACCGACTGGGGCGAGATGGCCGAGCTGCTCACCGACTCCTACTGCCTCCAGGCGCCGCGCGCGCTGGCCGACGCCGTCGACCGGCCCGCACAATCTGGCGTTAGCAACGCCGACGGAGGTACCGTCCCGACCTCATCGCGCGATTAAGACTATTCACCCCTGCCTCGCCTAGCCCGGGCAGCGCCAGATCAGTATATTCTCGAAGCGAGATTCGAAATCAACGATACGTCGAGTTCACCTGAGGGCCCATGAGCAGCCGACCAATTGTCAACATTCAACGCCTCAACGATACGGCGGCGACAAATCGGCTGATTCGCGCTTGGAAAAGCCGGGGCGACAGCACCGTTTTGGTCGATCTCCGCGAGGCTGAACAGATCTACCCAAACGGCACAGTCCCTTTGGCCGCGTCCATTGCGCTCTTCAATTCGATCTCACCCAGGTCAGTCAGGGTCGCACTACCTAATGGCCATAATTTGGCACATATTGCGGCACCGCAGACGCTGGGTACGTTCGACCGGAGCGCCGGGCACACCATCACAAATTCCGTCTGGCGATACGACAACGAGGAGGCAGCTCAGCGACTTGCCAGCATGTTCACCGAGTTCCTCTCGGATCACGTCGCATGCGAGGAAGGCGTCATCGACACTCTGAACTGGTGCCTGTACGAAGTTATGGACAACGTCTTCCAGCATAGCCAGGCAGCCAGCGGGTTTGTGATGATGCAACTCCACGTCCGGGCCCGGAGATGCGTGATCGGCGTGGCCGACACTGGCATCGGAATTCAGAAGTCTCTCTTTACTTCTGGCCACTTTGACCTCCCGACTATCGCAGACGCAGGTTCCGCCATCAACAAGGCCCTCCAGCAGGGGGTTACAAGCAAAATTCGGATCAATCAAGGAAACGGACTCTTTGGGCTTCGTCGGGCTGTCGAGGTTAACGGCGGATCACTCTCGGTGCGCTCCGGGCGAGGAAGTTGGCAGTTGGACGAGGGGGGAATCTCTTGGAATGCCGACCCGACCACGCCGATTCCCGATGCAATCAACCATCAAGCGACACTAGTCGACTGGCGCCTCGACTGCGCAAAGAAAGTTCGCATTGAGGAAGCGCTCGGCGGCGGCCACTCCCCCGTTAACGACTTTATCGAGAACATAGAGGACGAAGAGGGGGCCCACCGCGTTTCCGTTAGCGAGATCGAGGCGGCCCTTGGGTCGAGGAAGCTTGGCACCGAGATTCGCACTCGGCTTGAGAACTACCTACGTGCAGGTGCACGGCATGTAGTACTCGACTTTCGAGGCGTTGGCGTTATCTCCTCTAGCTTCGCGGACGAGGTCATGGCGAAACTTGCGGAGCAGATGGGTGAATTAGAGTTCCGTAGGAGAATCTTCGTTGACGGAGCATCGATGACGAATCGCAGGCTAATTGACCGAGCAATAGCGCTCCGACTTCAGGCGGAGGCTAATGGCTCCTTTGAGCCACAATGACGATACTGCGCTGTCAGAGGGAGACGGACGTCCCGACCAGCACCAGCTCGGACGTGTGCGACCCGGCCACGCCGACGTCGGCGGGCCGCGGGCGGAACCCGGGCAGATCCTCCAGCCCGCCGCCGGCGGCGACCACCCGCAGGTCCAGCGGCTGCCCGGCGGGCACGACGAGCCGCACCTCGAAGCCGTCGTCGCCGGGGGCGTAGAAGCGGGTGTCGAGGGCGCCGCCCTCGACCGGCACCGTCCGGCCGGCGACCTTCGCGCTCTCCACGCTCGAGGCGTTCAGCTGCACGTACCGCAGGGCTCCCGCGGTGCCGATCGGCGCCCCCGCACCGGGGGTCACGCGCAGGGTGAGGACGCGGGCGTCGCCCGCCGGCTCGGCGTCCAGCACGTCGACGACGGGGGCGGGCAGGTCGGCCGCCTCGGCGTCGCCGGCGTGCACCTCGCCCGCGAACATCGGGAACGGCTCGGACAGGTCGGTCTCGGTGTCCACGAACTGCGCGGTCCACCTGCTCGGGGTGCCCTCGTCGGAGACCCAGTGCGCCGAGCCGGTGTCGGCGTCCAGCGCGTACGCGAGGCGGGTGGGCTCGGGGTGCTCGGCGTCGAACGGGTCGGCGACGAAGCCGACGACGAGCGCGACGACGCCCACCGCGGCGCACGCGCCCACCAGGCCGAGCGCACGTCGTCGGCCGCGGGGCCACAGCGCGGCGAGGACGGGCGTGAGCGCCAGCCCGAGCAGCGCGGCGACGACCGCGGGCGCGGCGCCCGTCGCGAGACCCAGCGCCGGGAAGAACAGCAGCACGATCGGTACGAGGACCACGACCCCCACGGCCGCGCCCAGGGTCACGGCCACCCGCCGGCCGACGACGCCGCGCGCCACCCGCAGGGTCAGCAGCCCGGCGACGGCGCCCGCGAGCGCCGGCAGCGCGGCGAGGTACGAGCCGCCGGGGGTGACGGCGGCGAGGACGACGCCGAGGACGGCGAGCCAGCCGAGCGCCCCGAACGCGAGCGCGGCCCCGCCGAGCGACCGGCGCAGCCCGAGGAACCAGGCGGTCCACACGGTCGCCACGATGCCGAGCAGGGCGACGCGGAAGCCCCAGGGGCGCCACGGGTCGAGCATCTCGCCATAGCCGGGCCGCACCAGGCCCATGACCCACCACAGCGCGACCGACCCGGCGACGGCACCGGCGAGCGGGAGCAGCGCGGACGCGAAGCCCAGGGCGAGGGTGCCGGCCGTGGTCCGCTCGCCCCGCACCTCGCGCCGGCGGGCGAGGGCGACGGCCAGGGCACCGACCGCGACCACGGCGGCGACGGCGAGCGGCCACACCAGCCAGCCCGGGTAGCGCGCGAGCACCCCTCCCGGCAGCGGGAAGTAGGTGGCGTCGTCGGCCGACGGCGTGGCGAGCGCCGCCGCGTCGGCGTCCCCGAGCTCGCGCGCCAGCGCCAGCATGTTGGCGCCGTGGTGCTGCAGGCTCGCCGTCGACATCCGCTCGGGGGTGTCCTGCGGCGCGTGGTAGGTCGCCGAGCCGTCGATGTACGCGGAGTTGAGGCCGGTGAACCGGCCCTCCGGGTCGTCGAGGAACGGCGAGAAGTCGGTGTCGTTCGGCAGGATGCGGTACACCTCGACCGCCATCGAGCTGCCCACGGGGTACGGCACGTGGGAGTAGGCGTCGACGAGGGCCGCGTTGCCGTCCGACGTCTCGAACATGATCGCCGGGCCGGACGAGCCGCGGGCCTCGACGTTGACCACGACGCCCCCGTCGGCCGCGCGCGGGTCGGAGTCCGCGAACGCCTCCGCGCCGCACAGGCACGCCTCCTCCGCGTCGGTGAACACGAGCACGAGGTCGTTGCGCAGCGGTTCGCCGGCGCCGAGCGCGCGGGCGGTCTCCAGCAGGGTCGCGACGCCGGCGCCGTCGTCGTTGGCGCCGTGCGACACCTCGGCGGAGTCGTAGTGCGCGACGAGGAAGACCGGACCGGTCGGGTCGGTCCCCGGGATCGTGGCGACGACGTTCTTCGTGGCCGCGACGCGGCTCTGGTCGCCCAGCCGGCCGGACATGCCGACACCGTCGGTCACCTCCGGGTCGAGCCCGAGCCCCTCCAGGTCGGCCACGATCGCGTCGCGGACGGCGGCCGCGGCGGCTGTGCCGTGCGGGTGCACCTCGCCGCCGACCGCCTCGACCGTCGCGAACGCCCGCTCGGCGCTGAACTCGTCCGCGGCGCCGTCCGCCGACCGGGCGGACGGCGGCAGCACCGCCCAGACGGCGAGCGCCGTCAGGACGAGCAGGAAAAGGGAGCACGCGAGCGACGTCGCCCGCGACCGGGTCTGGGTCACCCGGGCACGCTAGCGGCGCCCGCGCGGTGTGGCCCAATCGTGATACGCGCCGTCTCAGGTGGACCGCCGCCTGGACCATCGCCGGACCGACAGGCGGACCCACCTGCGGATCGATGGTTGGATCGCCCCGTGCGCGCGATGACGTTCGACCGGTTCGGCGGGCCCGTCACGGTCCGCGAGGTGCCCGACCCCGCGGCGCCGCCCGGCGGCGTCGTGGTGCGTGTCCACGCGAGCGGCCTGTGCCTGAGCGACTGGCACGCCTGGGCGGGGCACGACACGGACATCACCTCCCTCCCCCACGTGCCCGGCCACGAGCTCGCCGGGGTGGTCGCCGCGGTGGGCGACGGCGTGCGGCGCTGGAGCGTGGGCGACCGCGTGACGTCGCCGTTCGTCTGCGGTTGCGGGCACTGCGACTGGTGCCGCTCCGGGCAGGCGCAGGTCTGCCCCGACCAGACGCAGCCCGGGTTCACGCACGCCGGGTCGTTCGCGGAGCTCGTGGTGCTGCACGCCGCCGACACCAACCTCGTCGGCCTGCCCGACGCCGTGGACGACGCCACCGCCGCGAGCCTCGGGTGCCGCTTCGCCACGGCCTACCGTGCCGTCGCGGGCCGGGCCCGGGTGCTCCCGGACGAGCGCGTCGTGGTGGTGGGCGCGGGCGGCGTGGGCCTCAGCGCCGTCATGGTCGCCGCGGCGCTCGGCGCCCAGGTGGTGGCCGTCGACCGGCACGACGCCGCGCTCGAGGCCGCGCGCCGGGCCGGGGCCGCGCACACGGTCCGCGCCGACGAGGACGTCGACGTCGCCGCGGTGGTGCAGGACCTCACCGGCGGCTGCCACGTGAGCGTCGACGCGGTCGGCAGCGAGCGCACCTGCGCCGACGCGATCGGCAGCCTGCGCCGCCGCGGGCGGCACGTGCAGGTCGGCCTGCTGCCGCCGGTCGACGGCCACCCCCGCGTGCCGATGTCCCGCGTGATCGGCTGGGAGCTGGACGTGCTGGGCAGCCACGGGATGGCCGCCGCCGACTACCCGGAGATGCTGGCGCGGGTCGCCGACGGCACGCTGCGCCCCGCCGACCTCGTCGACCGCGTCGTCGGCCTGGACGAGGGGGCGCGGCTCCTCCCCGACCTGCCCGGCACCCCGCGCTCCGGGATGGTCGTCGTCGACCCGCGCCGCTGAACCCGGGGCGGACAGAGCGGGGCGGACAGAGCGGGGCGGGCGGGGCGGGCGAGGCGGGGCGGCAGGGCACCGACGTCGACGTCACGGAGATCACCCCGCCGGCACCCTCCCGGTCATGGCCCGGCCACCCGGTCGGGGCTATGCTGGCCGACGGCCTGAGCAGCAGCGGCGACCGCCGCGACGACGACGAGGGAGGTGCGCGCCACATGACCCGTAGCGAGCCTCCCAGTAGTCCGAGCCGCGACTGACGGCTCCCCGCCCGGCCACGACGCCGGGCGGCCGTGGCGCACGCGCTCCTGACCGGCGCCACCGTTCTCCGAGCGCCCCGACGATCCGGGGCGCCCCCAGCCGCAGTCGCGGGACCGACGACCGTCCCTCGTCCCTGCACGCCCTCGGAGTCCGCCATGTCCGTCACCTCCCCCCGCGCCACCGGCTCCCGCACGGTCCGCACCCGTCCCCTGCTCGGCGCGCTGCGCCCCCGCCGCGCCACCCCGGCCTCCGGCGCGGGCGGCCACCTCGGCAGCGCCCGCACCGACGCGTCGGCGACGCGGCGCGACGTGCCCGGCCGCTCGTCGATCGTCGAGTCCGCCCTGTACGACGCCGACGGCCGCCGGGTCGCGAGCTTCACGCGCCTCGCGGACACGTTCCGCGAGCTGCGCGCCCACCCCGGCGGCATGGCGTGGATCGGGCTCGAACGACCCGACGAGACCGAGCTCGCCCAGCTGGCGCGGGAGTTCGACCTGCACCCCCTGGCCGTCGAGGACGCGATCGTCGCGCACCAGCGGCCCAAGATCGAGCGCTACGGCGACACGCTGTTCGTCGTCCTGCACGCGGCCCGCTACCTCGACCACGCGGAGGAGGTGGAGTTCTCCGAGCTGCACGTCTTCGTGGGCCCCGACTTCGTCGTCACGGTCCGGCACGGCGCGTGCCCCGACCTGGCGGCCGTGCGCACCCACCTCGAGGCGCACCCGGCCATGCTGGCCCGCGGCCCCGAGTCGGTGCTGTACGCGATCGTGGACCGCGTCGTCGACGACTACGCACCCGTCGTGGCCGGGCTCGACGGCGACATCGACGAGATCGAGTCCGAGGTGTTCGGCGGCGACGCGGCGGTGTCGCGCCGCATCTACGAGCTCTCCCGCGAGGTGGTCGAGTTCCAGCGGGCGGTGCGCCCCCTGCAGCGCGTGTGCGGCTCGCTCGCCAAGGGCGCGGAGAAGTACGGCGTCACCGAGGAGATGCAGGCGTACCTGCGCGACGTCGCCGACCACCTCACCGAGGTCGCGGACCGCGTCGAGTCGTTCCGCGCCGCCCTGCGCGACATCCTCACCGTGAACGCCACCCTCGTGGCTCAGCGGCAGAACGAGGAGATGACGCACCTCACGGAGGTGAGCATCCGCCAGGGCGAGGAGGTCAAGAAGATCTCCGGGTGGGCGGCCATCCTGTTCGCGCCGACCCTGGTCGGCACCGTGTACGGGATGAACTTCGACGACATGCCGGAGCTGCACTGGGCCTGGGGCTACCCGGCCGCGCTGGTGGCCATGCTCAGCGTGAGCGTGGCGCTCTTCGCCGTCTTCCGCTGGAAGCGCTGGATCTGAGCGGGGCCACGCCGGGCGGCTGCCGCCGCGTGGTCGCGCGCGCCGTCGCCGGGCGCGGTCGCTAGGGTCGCGGGGTGACCTCGACCGCGACGACCGCGCCCGGCAGCCCGACCACCGACCCCGGCGGTCTCAACCCCGCCACCCGCACGCTCCTGTCGCTCGGTGCGGCCGTCCTCGTCCTCGCGGGGGTGCACTGGGCCTCGGACGTCCTGGCGCCGGTGTTCCTCGCCGCCGTGATCGTCATCATCTGCCACCCCGTGCGCCGCCCGCTCGAGGCCCGGGGCTGGCCGCGCTGGGCGGCGACCACGGCCGTGATCGTCGTCGCGTACCTCATCCTCGCGGCCCTGCTCGCGATGCTCGTCTTCGCCGGCTTCCAGTTCGCCGACCTGGTCACCGAGTACTTCCGCGACCTCGAGCAGTCGGTGTCCCAGATCGCCGCGCAGCTCGCCGAGCTCGGCCTGGACACGCAGGTCACCGACGCCGCGACGTCGTTCCTGGAGCCCTCCCGGCTGCTGTCCCTCGCAGGCAGCGTGAGCGGCATGGTCCTGTCGATCGCGACGGCCTTCTTCTTCGTGCTCGCCTACGCGATCTTCATGGCGGCCGACGCCGCCCGGTACGCGACCGCGTCCCGCGTCTTCGGCGCCACGCACGCGGAGCAGATCGGTCGCGCGACGCGGTTCAGCACCGGGGTGCGCCGCTACTTCGTGGTCAACGCGACCTTCGGTGCGATCGTCGCGATCGTCGACGGCTTCGCGCTCGCGCTGCTCGGCGTCCCCGCCCCGGTCGTGTGGGCGATCCTCGCGTTCGTCACCAACTTCATCCCGAACATCGGGTTCGTGCTCGGCCTGGTCCCGCCGCTCGTCATGGCGTTCGTCGTCGGCGGCTGGCCCCTGGCCCTGGCCGTCGCGGCCGTCTACTGCGTCGTGAACGTGGTGCTCCAGGTGCTGGTGCAGCCCAAGTTCGTCTCCGACGCCGTCAGCCTCAGCCTCACGCTGAGCTTCATGTCCGTGGTCTTCTGGACCTTCGTCATCGGCCCGCTCGGCGCCATCCTCGCGATCCCGCTCACCCTGCTGGTGCGGGCGCTCGTCCTCGAGGGCGACCCGCGCACCGTGTGGCTCCGGTGGCTCTCGGGCGACGATGTCACGCCCCAGGACGAGCGCCCCGCCACCCCGATGCCCGCCGCCGTCGCCGACGTCCCCGCCGAACCCGCCCCCTCGCACCCCGCCGTGGACCGGGTCCGGCACGCGCTGGACGGCGCCGGCGCGGACGGCGACATCCGTTGGCTCGACGACCACGCCACCACCGCCGCACGGGCCGCCGAGGCCCTCGGTGTCCCCGTCGGCGCGATCGCGAACTCGCTGGTCTTCACGCTCGACGACGAGCCGTTGCTCGTCCTGACGAGCGGCGCCCACCGCGTCGACACCGAGTTCCTGGGCTCCCGCCTCGGCGGCCGGCTCGCGCGCGCGAGCAAGGAGACCGTGCGCGACGCCACCGGCCAGGTGATCGGCGGCGTCGCGCCCGTGGGCCATCCCGCCCCCGTGCGCACGCTCGTCGACGTCGACCTCCGGGGCCACGACGTCGTGTGGGCCGCGGCGGGGCACGCGCGGACCGTGTTCCCGACGTCCTACGACGAGCTGGTGCGGATCACGGGCGGCACGCCGACGCCGGTCGTGCCGCCCGCGGAGTGAATCCGGCTGTCCTCGGGCACGGGTCCGCTCAGTAGCCCAGCGCGTCCAGGGCGGCGTCCGCCATCGCGCTCTCGCCGCGCGCGTTCGGGTGCACGGGCACCACGTTCGTGCCGAACAGCAACGGTTCCACCCAGCGCTCGCCGGCCGGGGCGCAGGCGTCGCGGCCCTCGCTGCGCTCCGCGAGGTCGACGAACGTCGCCCCCGCCTCGTCGGCGGCCCGCTCGATGACGCCGTTGAGCGTGGCCTGCAGGTCGCGCAGGTAGGGCACGTCGCCCGCCGCGACGGGGAGCTTGGAGAAGCACCCCTTCTCCGCGGGCACGATCCACGGGTAGCCGAGGATCGCGACGTCGGCGTGCGGCGCCCGGGCCCTGATGTCCTCGAGCGCCCGCCGGACGGCCGGGTACGTGGACTCCTCGACCTGGTCGGTGAAGCGGTCGCCGTAGGTGCGCTCGCACGGGTTGCCGCGCCCGGCCGTGACAGCGCCGGCCGAGCCGCAGGCCAGCAGCGCGCCGATGAACGTGCTGTTGTCGTTGCCGCCGATGGTGAGCGTGACCAGGTCGGCGTCCTCGGTCACGGCGTCGAGCTGCGGCCCGACGCCCGGATACTGGGCCTTGCCGAGGTCCTTGGTCTGGGCCGCCCCGCAGGTGACGTCCACCAGGTCCGCGCCGAGACGGTCCGCGACGAAGTGCGGGTAGTTCAGCGTCGTGCGCAGGCAGGCGAGCGGGGCGTCGGGATCGGGCGGAAGGATGCCCGACCCGGCCGAGTACGAGTCGCCGAGGGCGACGTATCGCACCGGATCAGGCGCCGCTCCGGCGGGTGCCGCGACGGCGACGACGCCGGCGGCGGCGAGCGCGGCGGCGGAGGCCGCGGCGAGGGCGGTACGGCGAGTGCGACGTGCGAGGTGCATGACAACTCCCTTGTGTGTCCGCAGGCGCTCGACGGTGAACGCCGAGACCGAGTATCACGACGTGCGACGGCGTCTACCAGACGACGCGCCGACGATCCTTGCCCCCGGCACCCGCCCTGCCGGTCGCCGGGCCGCGGCTAGCGTGGTGAGAGCGCCCCGCTCCCCGAGCGGGACCGCACCCGACCACCCACGACCACGCGACCGAGGGGCACGACGATGGCTCACGGCGACATCACGCACATCGACATCCCGGTGACGGACAAGGAACGCGCCAGAGGCTTCTACTCCGGCCTGTTCGGCTGGCAGATCGAGGCACCGCCCGGGTTCGAGGACTACCCGATGTGGCGGGCACCCAACCAGATCAGCGGGGGCGGGCTGGCGCCGCGCGGCGACGGGTTCGACCAGCCCCGCAGCTACGTCGAGGTCGACTCCATCGACGAGACCCTCGCCCGGGTGCGCGAGCTGGGCGGCACGGTGCTCATGGAGAAGTCCGAGATCAGCCCCACCAGTTGGTGGGCCGTGCTGGAGGACCCGGACGGCAACCGGATCGGCCTCTACGAGGGCACGACGGACGCCGGCTGAGCCGACCGGGGCCGGCTTCTCGGCGCCTCAGCGGGCGAACAGGGCGCCTCCGTCGGGGTCGCCCTCCCGCCGCGGGCGCAGCGCCGACGGGGCCGGCCACGGCAGCGCGAACCGCTCGACGGCGACGTCGATCGCCCCGAGGTCGTCGGTCTGCACGACGACGCGGTCGGGCGTGACCTCGACGAGCTTCACGCGCAGCGGCTCGTCGTCGTCGCGCTCGAGCGTCCAGACGTCGGCCATCCACGACAACCCGGTCGACTCGAGCGCCTCCTCGGCATCCGTCCAGTCGAGCGGCCCGCTCACGTCCCGACCGAGCAGCGACACGGCGACCCAGCCGTCGCCCTCGGGGCGCAGCCAGCCCAGCGCCTCGCGGTCGTCGGGGCGGCGGTGCTCGATCCAGTCCGCGGGCAGGGGGTTCTCCGGCGCAGGCATGTCGGCACCGTAGGCGACGGCGCGCGGGCTCCGCGAGCGGATTCCCGTACTACCTCGCGGGTTCCGGTGCTACCTCGCGGGTTCCGGTGCTACCTCGCGGAGATCGGTGCTACCTCGCGAGGTCGGCGCGACCGTCGGCGAGCCCGCGGGCGTAGGCCTCCGCGCTGCCCTCACGGAACAGGTCGTCGGCGCTGGGGCGCACCAGCGTGCGGGCACCGGGGCCGTCGGCCTCCGGCCCCTCCCCCGCGCGGACGTGCCGCGCGAGGCCGCGCACCACCGCGACGGGTCGGCCGTCCGCCTTGCCGCGCACCAGCTCCGAGGCGGCTGCGACCTCGTCCGCGACGGCGGTCACCGTGGCCGACAGCGGGCGGCCGTGCGCGTCGACCCCCCCGCGCAGGTCGTCGACGACGTCCACGCCGGCCGCGCCGATCGCGATGTCGGTGAGGCCGTCCCGCCAGGTCCGCCCGGCGGTGTCGGTGACGACGACGCCGAGGCGGTCCAGGCCGAACCGCGCGCGCAGGGCGGCTCGCAACGCGCGCGCCGAGGCGTCCGGGTCCTCGGGCAGCAGCAGCACGGTGCCCTCGGGCGTGTTCGACGCGTCCACCCCGGCGGCGGCCATCACCAGCCCCAGCCGGTTCTCGACGATGCGCAGCGGCGGCTGGCCGTCGAGCCGCGCGCGGGTCGCGACCACGCGCACGGTCTCGTCGGTGATCGCCTGCTCGCGGTCGGCGGCGCGCACCACGCGCCCCTCGGCCTTCGAGACGACCTTGGACGTGACGACGACGACGTCGCCCTCGGCGAGCGGGTCCCCGGACGCCGCGCCGTCGGCGGCCAGGGCGTCGCCGACCAGGCCCGCGAGGTCGTCCCCGGGCCGGACCTCCGGGAACCCGCCGGGAGCCCAGGCGGTGAGCCGAGCGCTCACCGCACCAGCTTCGGGAGCACCTCGCGGCCGAAGACCTCGATCCACTCCTTCTGGTTGCGCCCCACGTTGTGCAGGTAGATCCGGTCGAAGCCGAGGTCGACGTACTTCTGGATGGCGGCGCGGTGCTCGTCCGGGTCGGCGCTGATGACCATGCGCCCCTCGAAGTCCTCGGGGCGGACCAGCTTCGCCATCTGCGCGAAGTCGTGCGGGGAGCGGATGTCGGCCTTGGGGAACTTCATGCCGCCGTTGGGCCACTCGGTCATCGCGTTCGCGAGCGCCTCCTCGTCGGTCTCCGCCCACGACATGTGCACCTGGAGCACCTTGGGCATCCCCTGCGGGTCGCGACCCGACTCGCGGACGCCGTCGTCGAACTTGCCGAACAGCATCTCGATCTTCTCCAGCGGCGCCCCGACGGTGATGAGGCCGTCGGCGTGCTTGCCGGCGCGCTTGGCGGTGATCGGGCCGGCCGTGGCGACGAGGATCTCGGGCGGCACCTCGGGCATGGTCCACAGCCGCGTGGACTCCATCTTGTAGTACTGCCCGGAGTGCTTGACGTCCTTGCCGTCGATGCCGGACGCGAAGAGCTTCTTGATGATGTCGATGGCCTCGAACATGCGGTTGATCCGCTCGGGGGCCTCCGGCCAGTACCCGGCCACGACGTGCTCGTTGAGCGCCTCGCCGGACCCCAGGCCGAGCCAGTGCCGGCCGGGGTACATCGCGGCGAGCGTGGCGGACGCCTGCGCGACCATCGCCGGGTGCCAGCGGAACGTCGGTGCCGTGACGCCGGGTCCGAGGTCGCCGCGGGTGCGCTCGCCGAGCGCCGTCAGCACGTTCCACACGAAGGCCGCCTCGCCCTGCTGCGGCACCCACGGCTGGAAGTGGTCGGCCGCCATGACGCCGGAGAAGCCGTGCTCCTCCGCGTAGGCCGAGAACTCGACCACGTCGGTGGGGTGGAACTGCTCGAGCATCGCGGCATAGCCGATGGTCAGGTCGGGGTTCGCAGCCATGCCTCCGACCCTATCCCCGGCCGACGACCAGGTACGTGGTACCGGGTCGGTCAGCAGGGTCGGTCAGCGGCGTCGGTCAGCAGGGTCGGTCAGCCCAGCCGCTTGGCGAAGAAGTGCTCGGCGTACGGGTTGTCGTTGTAGCGGGCGATGCGCCGGTAGCCGGCCCGCTCGTACATCGCGACGGCCTCCGTCAGCGTCCCGTTCGTGTCGAGGCGTACCTCGCGGTGGCCGAGGTCGCGGCTCACGCCCTCGAGGTGGCGCAGCAGCCGGGAGCCGAGCCCCGCGCCCCGCCATCCCGGGTGCACCCACATCCGCTTGATCTCCCCCACGCCGCCGGACACCTCGCTCGACAGGGTGCGCACGCCCCCGCAGGCGACGGGCTCGCCGTCGCTCGTCGCGACGACGAACGCACCCGACGGCGGCGCGAGACGCGCGTCCTCGGGGTCGGGTTCGCCCGCCGCGGGCCGGGGACCGGGGTCGAACCCGCCGGGGAAACGCTCGTCGAGCTCCGCCACGTACGCCGCGACCGCGCGCCTGGCGAGGTCCGACGCCGGGTCCGCGCGCTCGAGCGTCACGGTCGCGGCCCGCACGAGGAGGTCGGCCTCCGCGAGGGCCGCGGCGAGCCGAGCCCGCTGGCGGGCGGTGAGCGGCGCGACCAGGTCGCGCGCCCGGTCCACGGACCGCCGCTCCAGGTCGTCCCACGCGCGCCGGCCCGCGGGCGTGAGGTCGACGCGGCGGCGTCGCCGGTCGTCGTCGTCGGGCACGACGGCGACGAGCCCGTCGGACTCCAGCCGGCGCAGCAGGCGGCTGAGGTACCCCGAGTCCAGGCCGAGCCTGGCACGCAGGTCCCGCGTGGTGCCCGGCTCCGTGCCGATCTCGAACAGGAGGCGAGCGGTGCCCAGCGGCATCCCGGTCCCGAGGAACGAGTCCTCGAGCGCGCCCACGCGCTGCGTGTAGCCGCGGTTGAACCGCCGTACGACGTCGACCTGCCGCTCGACCTGCGCGGCCGTCTCCGCCCCCGTCCCACCCGTCGTCCCACCCGTCGAACTCTGCATACCTCTGACTCTAGTCAGAGGTTATGGGCCACGCTCCGGCGCCGTCCGCCGATCGAGACGCCCCTGCCCGGCGGGCCCCGTGCATCTGGGAGAATGACCGACCATGAGCGACTTCCCGACCCCCGAGGCGCCGACCGCGCCCGCGCAGACCCCCGCAGCGACCCCGAACGCCGGCAACCCTGTTGCTCAGGTAGCCGGCGACGTCGTCCGCGCGGAGGTCCGGGAGGTACCGGACAAGGTCAGCCTGGAGGGCCTGGAGCAGCGCTTCGACGAGCGCTGGTCGGCCGAGGGCACCTACGCGTTCGACCGCACGGCCACCCGCGAGCAGGTGTACTCGATCGACACCCCGCCGCCCACGGTCTCGGGCTCGCTGCACGTGGGCCACGTGTTCAGCTACACGCACACGGACACCGTCGCCCGCTTCCAGCGGATGCGCGGCAAGAAGGTCTTCTACCCGATGGGTTGGGACGACAACGGCCTGCCCACCGAGCGCCGCGTGCAGAACTACTACGGCGTGCGCTGCGACCCGTCCCTGCCCTACGTCGAGGGCTTCGAGCCGCCGCACCAGGGCACCGACGGCAAGAACGTCAAGCCGGGCGACCAGGTGCCGGTCAGCCGCCGCAACTTCATCGAGCTGTGCGAGCGGCTCACCGCCGACGACGAGCGCCAGTTCGAGGAGCTGTGGCGCCGCCTCGGCCTGTCCGTCGACTGGGCGCAGAACTACCAGACCATCGACGCCACCTCCCGCGCCGCGTCGCAGCGCGCCTTCCTGCGCAACCTCGCCCGCGGCGAGGCGTACCAGGCGGAGGCGCCGGGCCTGTGGGACGTGACGTTCCAGACCGCCGTCGCGCAGGCCGAGCTCGAGGCGCGCGAGTACCCGGGCTTCTACCACCGCGTCGCGTTCCACCGGCCCGACGGCAGCCCGCTGTACATCGAGACCACGCGCCCGGAGCTCATCCCCGCCGTGGTGGCGCTCATCGCCCACCCGGACGACGAGCGGTACCAGGGCCTGTTCGGCACCACCGTCACCTCCCCCCTGTTCGGCGTCGAGGTGCCGGTGCTCGCGCACCCGGCCGCCGCGATGGACAAGGGCGCCGGCATCGCCATGTGCTGCACCTTCGGCGACCTCACCGACGTGCAGTGGTGGCGCGAGCTGCAGCTCGCCACGCGCTCGGTCATCCAGCGCGATGGCCGCCTCTCCCGCGAGACGCCCGAGTGGGTCGCGGGCGGCCCGGGCGAGGCCCTGTACGCCGAGGAGCTCGCCGGCAAGACGACGTTCAGCGCCCGCAAGGCCGTCGTCGACGCCCTCCGCGAGTCGGGCGACCTCGACGGCGAGCCGTCGGCCACCCAGCGCATGACGAACTTCTACGAGAAGGGCGACAAGCCCCTCGAGATCGTCACCTCCCGCCAGTGGTACATCCGCAACGGCGGGCGCGACTGGGCGGCCCGTGACCTCAAGGCGGAGCTGCTCGCGCGCGGCAAGGAGCTCGACTTCCACCCGGACTTCATGCGCGTGCGCTACGAGAACTGGGTGAACGGCCTCAACGGCGACTGGCTCATCTCGCGCCAGCGCTTCTTCGGCGTGGCCGTGCCGCTGTGGTACCCGGTGACCGAGGCGGGCGACGTCGACCACGACCACCCGATCGTGCCGACCGAGGCGGAGCTGCCCGTCGACCCGACGTCGCAGGCCCCGGCCGGCTACGAGGAGTCGCAGCGCGGCGCGCCGGGCGGCTTCGTCGGCGACGCCGACGTGATGGACACCTGGGCGACGTCGTCCCTGTCCCCGCTGATCGTGTCCGGCTGGGAGCGTGACGCGGACCTCTTCGAGCGCGTCTACCCGATGGACCTGCGCCCGCAGGGCCAGGACATCATCCGCACCTGGCTGTTCTCCTCGGTGGTCCGCTCGCACCTCGAGTGCGGCGTCCTGCCCTGGAAGCACGCCGCCATCAGCGGCTGGATCCTCGACCCGGACCGCAAGAAGATGTCCAAGTCCAAGGGCAACGTCGTCACGCCGATGGGCCTGCTCGAGGAGCACGGCGCGGACGCGGTGCGGTACTGGGCCGCCGCCGCCCGCCTGGGCACGGACGCCGCGTTCGAGGTCGGCCAGATGAAGATCGGCCGCCGCCTCGCGATCAAGGTGCTCAACGCCTCGAAGTTCGCCCTGACGTTCGGCGTGGACCCGGAGACCGGCGCCGGCGAGATCGTGCTGGACCCGGCCCGCGTCACGGTCCCCCTGGACCGCGCGATGCTCGCCGGCCTGGCGGACGTCGTCGAGCAGGCCACCGCCGCGTTCGAGGCGTACGACCACACCCGCGCGCTGGAGGTCACGGAGACGTTCTTCTGGACCTTCTGCGACGACTACCTCGAGCTGGTCAAGGACCGCGCGTACGGCGCCGGCGCCGCGGCCACCGAGGTGACGGCCGAGACCGTGTCGGCACGCACGGCCCTCGCCCTCGCGGTGGACGCGCTGCTGCGCCTCCTGGCGCCGTTCCTGCCGTTCGCGACCGAGGAGGTCTGGTCGTGGTGGCGCACCGGCTCGGTGCACCACGCCGCCTGGCCGGTGGCCGCGCCGCTGCGCGCGGTGGCCGGCGACGCCGACCCGGTGCAGCTCACCGCCGCCGGGCACGCCCTCGCGGCGCTCCGCAAGATCAAGTCGGAGGCCAAGGTCTCCATGCGCACGCCGATCCTCACGGCGTCCATGGCCGTGCCGGCCGCGATGCTCGACGGCGTCCGGTCGGCGCTGGACGACGTCCGCGGCGCCGGCCGCGCCACCGGCACCCTCGACGTCGTCGAGGCGGCCGAGGGCCAGGGCAACCCGGACGTGCAGGGCGGCATCGTCGTCACGGCGTCCGAGCTGGGCGAGCCCCCGGCCCGCAAGCCCAAGGCCTGACCCGCGCGAGGTAGTTCCGAACCCGCCGAGGTAGTCCCCGACTTGCCGAGGTAGTTCGACAAGTGCCGAGGTAGTTCGTGGACGGCCGCAGTTCTGCGGCCCGCACGGACTACCTCGGCACTTGTCGAACTACCTCGGCAACTTCCGGACTACCTCGGCGTGGTGAACCGGTCGCCGTCGCCGCTCATCGTGGCGGCGACCTCCTTCGGCGTCCCGTCGTCGTGCCACCGCAGGGTCGCGCCGACGCCGTCCACCAGGTCCACGGACCCCTCGGGCGCGAACGTCAGGGCGGCGTCCTGCGCGATCGCCGCGCGCAGCAGGGCGGACGGCGCGGGCATCTCCTCCAGGCCGTCGGTGACGCCGAGGTCCTCCAGGTCGGCGCGCGAGGTCGCGACGTGCATCGGGTCCGGCCCGATCCACAGCGTGCGGCCGCCGAGCAGCCCCGTGAGGTCCGGTCCCCCGACGCCGTTGCCCGGGGCCGTGAGCACCGCCGCGGCGTCGAGGGCGAGCTGCTCCGACAGCACGAGCGCCTTCACCTGCCCGCGGGAGAGCACCGCGACCACGTCGTCGACCGACGAGACCGCACCCTCCTCCCGGCCCTGGTCCTGGCGGTACTCGGCGAGGACCACCTCGCGCCGGCGCTCCCGGTAGGAGTCGAGGGCGTCCTCGACGTTGGCCTCGAACGTGTCCGCGCGGACGCCCGGGCCCCGCCCGCCGCCCGAGACCTCGACGGTCCGCCGCGCGGCGTCCTGCCCGAGCTCGGCACGCACGAGGTTCACCGCCCGGACGTCGCCGGTGAGCAGCACGACCTCCGGGCGGCCCTCGGCCACGCGGCGGTCGATCTCCGCCGCCACCGCCGCGGCGTTGCGCTTCCAGGAGTCCTCGGCGCGCGACTCGATGATGGCGCGCTTGGTGCCGGTGCTGGAGGTCTTGCTGACCTCGTCGTTCGGGCCCTCGAACGTCTCGCGCGCTCCGCCGGGCCGGCCGACCGCGTCGCAGGGCCAGAAGTCCGCGCCGCTGCGGTCGACGGCGACGCACAGCGCGTCGACGGTCTCGTCGGCCGCCAGGGCGGCCTGCAGCAGCGCCGGGACGGGCAGCCAGACCCCCGTGGCCACGGCGGGCGGGTTGCGCAGCACGCGGTCCACCGCGACACCGCCGTCCCCGGCGATGAGCACCCGGCCGTGCGCGCCGGCCACGCGCGTGGGCCGCAGCACCGCGGCCTCGAGGTCGTCCAGCACCCGGGTGGGTGCGGACTGTCGCTCGAGGGAACGTCGCACCGCCCGCCACCGGTTCGCGACGTCCCTGTCGCCCGCCTCGGCCGAGGGCGTCGCGTCCAGGTAGACGGTCGCGAACGGTCCGGGGCGGCCGACGAGGGGCTTGAGCCAGTCGATCTTCATCCGTGGATCCCCCTGATGTCGTCGTCGGCTGTGTCCTCCAGCGTGCGACGGAAACGCGGCGGACGCCACCCCTCGGCCCGGCGGTCCCGACCTCGCGCGCGAGGTCAGATCTCACCTCTTCAAGCGTAGGTGTCCAGGGGCGGCAGCTCGCCCTTGAGGCGCCCGGCGGCGTGCTCCTCGGCGATGCGCTCGTGGTGCCGGATCACCTCGGAGACGATGAAGTTGCGGAACTGCTCCGTGAACTCCGGGTCCAGGCCGGCGCCCGCCGCGAGGTCCTTGAGGCGGTCGACCTGCTGACGGTCGCGAGACGGGTCGGCGGGCGGCAGCCCGCCCACCGCCTTGAGCTCGCCGACGCGTCGCGTCATCTTGAAGCGCTCGGCCAGCAGGTGCACGAGCGCGGCGTCGATGTTGTCGATGCTGGCGCGCAGGTCCAGGATCTCCTGGGGCATCCCGTCCGACGCGGGGCGCGGGGCGGGGTCCTGGGGGACGTCGTGAGGGGTGTCGGGCATGACTCGATCCTACGAGGCGCGCCGAGCGTGTAAGGTCCCACGTCGGCCCGAACGCCGACCGGAGACTGGTCGGGAACCGCCGGCCACCAGCACGCGGCACGACGCCAGGGACGCACACCGCCCGCCCACGCCGCCCACCCGGAGAGAGAGCAGATGACGGTCGCGACGACGCCGAGCCTCGTGGACGTGCCCGAGGGCACGAGCATCAGCACGCTGCTGGCCGACCGGGTCGCCCGGACGGGCGACCGCACCCTCATCGAGCGGCGCACCGCGTCGGACGGCTCCTGGGTACCGGTGTCCGCCGGCGAGTTCCAGGCCGACGTCATGACCGTGGCACGCGGGCTCGTCGCGCACGGCATCGAGCCCGGCGACCGCGTCGCGATCATGTCGCGCACCCGCTACGAGTGGACGCTCCTCGACTTCGCCGCCTGGGCGACCGGCGCCGTGGTCGTGCCCGTCTACGAGACGTCCTCCCCCGACCAGGTGCGCTGGATCCTCGAGGACTCCGGAGCCCGCCTGGTCGTGGTGGAGACTCCCGCGCACGCGGACGCCGTGCGCCAGGTGGACGACGAGCTGCCCGACCTCGAGGAGGTGCTCGTCATCGCGACCGGTGCCGTCGACGAGCTGCGCGAGGCCGGTGCGTCGGTCCCCGCGCGGGACGTCGCGGCCCGCCGCGACGCCGTGCGCCGCGACGACCTCGCCACGATCGTCTACACCTCCGGCTCCACGGGACGCCCCAAGGGCGCCGAGCTCACGCACGGCAACTTCGCGCACCTCGCGATGAACGCCCGCCTCGCCCTGCCCGAGCTTCTCGACTCGGACGGCGCGCGCACGGTGCTCTTCCTTCCCCTGGCGCACGTCTTCGCCCGCCTCATCCAGGTCGCGGTGATCGCCAGCGGCTCGGTGCTCGGCCACCTGCCCGACGTGAAGACGCTCACCGACGACCTCAGGACGTTCCGCCCCACGTTCCTGCTCGCCGTCCCCCGCGTGTTCGAGAAGGTCTACAACTCGGCCGAGCAGCGGGCCGCGTCGCGCACCCAGCGGCAGGTCTTCGGCTGGGCCGCGCGCGTGTCGGGCCAGTACTCGCGTGCGCTCGACACCGGACGCGTCCCGGTGACGCTGCGGGCCCGCCACGCGCTGGCCGACCGGCTGGTGCTGTCCCGGCTGCGCACCGCGATGGGCGGGAACCTGCGGTACGCGATCTCGGGCGGCGCGCCGCTCGGAGACCGCCTCGGACACTTCTTCCGCGGGGCCGGACTCACCGTGCTCGAGGGCTACGGGCTCACCGAGACGACGGCCCCGACCGCGGTGAACCTGCCTTCCGACCTGCGCATCGGCACGGTCGGCCCGCCGTTCCCCGGCACCTCGGTGCGGATCGACGACGACGGCGCGGTCTTCGTGGCGGGCCCGCACCTGTTCCGGGGCTACCGCGGACGCCCCGACCTGACCGCCGACGCGATGACGGACGGCTGGTTCCGCACCGGGGACCTGGGCGCCCTGGACCAGGGTCACCTGCGCATCACAGGGCGTACCAAGGAGATCATCGTCACCGCGGGCGGCAAGAACGTGGCCCCGGCGCCGCTGGAGGACCGGGTGCGCGCCCACCCCCTCGTGTCGCAGGTCGTGGTCGTGGGCGACAAGCGTCCGTTCATCGGCGCGCTCGTCACGCTGGACGCCGAGATGCTGCCCGGCTGGCTGGCCACGCAGGGCATGGCGCCGATGTCGGTGGGCGCCGCGCGGACCGACCCCCGGGTGCTGGCGGCGCTCGACGCGGCGGTCGAGGAGGCGAACACGGCCGTCTCCCGGGCGGAGTCGATCCGCAAGTTCCGGGTGCTCGAGGGCGACTTCACCGAGGCGAACGAGTACCTGACGCCCTCGCTGAAGGTGAAGCGCGACCTCGTGCTGCGCGACTTCGCGGACGAGGTCGACGCGCTCTACGCCGGGTAGTGCTCAGGCGCTCTTCTCGCGGGGCGCACGACGGCGGACGGGCGAGGTGCGCGGCACGAGCGTCGGGTTGACGTTCTCCAGCACGACCTCGCGGCTCACGACCACCCGCTCGACGTCGTCCCGGCTGGGCACGTCGAACATCACCTGCTGGAGGACCTCCTCCATGATGGCGCGCAGCCCGCGCGCCCCGGTGCCCCGCAGCAGCGCCTGCTCGGCGATCGCGTGGACGGCGTCCTGCTCGAACTCGAGCTCTACGCCGTCGATCTCGAACATGCGCTGGAACTGCTTGACGAGCGCGTTGCGCGGCTCGGTGAGGATCCGCACCAGCGCGTCGCGGTCCAGCGGGGACACGGACGCGATGACGGGCAGCCGCCCGATGAACTCGGGGATGAGCCCGTACTTCTGCAGGTCCTCGGGTCGCACCTCGGCGAACAGGTCGTCGTCGGCCGCGGTCTCCATGGGGGCGCTGAAGCCGATGCCGCGCTTGCGCGCGCGGGACGCCACGATGTCGTCGAGGCCGGCGAACGCGCCCGCCACGATGAACAGCACGTTCGTGGTGTCGATCTGGATGAACTCCTGGTGCGGGTGCTTGCGCCCGCCCTGCGGGGGCACCGACGCCGTCGTGCCCTCGATGATCTTCAGGAGCGCCTGCTGCACGCCCTCGCCGGAGACGTCGCGCGTGATCGACGGGTTCTCCGCCTTGCGGGCCACCTTGTCGACCTCGTCGATGTAGATGATGCCCGTCTCGGCCTTCTTGACGTCGTAGTCCGCGGCCTGGATGAGCTTGAGGAGGATGTTCTCGACGTCCTCGCCCACGTACCCGGCCTCCGTGAGGGCCGTGGCGTCCGCGATGGCGAACGGCACGTTGAGCATCTTCGCCAGCGTCTGCGCCAGGTAGGTCTTGCCGGTGCCGGTGGGCCCGATGAGCAGGATGTTGGACTTCGCGATCTCGACCGCGTCGTCGCCGTCGCGCTGGGCCTCGCCCGCCTGGACCCGCTTGTAGTGGTTGTAGACCGCCACCGCGAGGGCCCGCTTGGCCGGCTCCTGCCCGATCACGTACTGCTCGAGGAAGTCGAAGATCTCGCGCGGCTTCGGCAGCTCGGTGAGCCCCAGCTCCGCCGCCTCGCCGAGCTCCTCCTCGATGATCTCGTTGCACAGGTCGATGCACTCGTCGCAGATGTACACGCCGGGGCCGGCGATCAGCTTCTTGACCTGCTTCTGCGACTTCCCGCAGAACGAGCACTTCAGCAGGTCTGCGCCGTCACCGATCCGAGCCACCGGGAGCCTCCATCTCGTGAGTGCACGTCCTGAGTGCTTGGTCCTGCGTCCATTCCACACCACGGGGGCGTCGTTGTCAGCCGAGCAGCCCGGTGCGTCGTGTCGCGGGGCCCGCGATGTCTCCCTCGGGAGGTCGCGGGCCCCGTGAACGTGCAGGTCAGCGCGGCGCGAGAGCGGCGGGCTTGCGGCTCTCGAGCACCTGGTCCACCAGGCCGTAGTCCTTGGCCTGCGCGGCCGTGAGGATCTTGTCGCGCTCGATGTCCTCGCGCACCTGCTCCTCGGACTTGCCCGTGTGCGCCGCCAGCGTCGACTCCAGCCACTCGCGCATGCGGATGAGCTCGTTGGCGTGGATCTCGATGTCGGACGCCTGGGCGTAGCCGCCGCCCTCCATCGCGGGCTGGTGGATCAGCACACGGGCGTTCGGCAGCGCGAGGCGCTTGCCCGGCTGGCCGGCGGCGAGCAGCACGGCCGCGGCGGAGGCCGCCTGGCCGAGGCACACCGTCTGGATCTGCGGCTTGATGAACTGCATCGTGTCGTACAGCGCCGTCATGGCCGTGAACGACCCCCCGGGCGAGTTGATGTAGATCATGATGTCGCGGTCGGGGTCCTGGCTCTCCAGGACCAGCAGCTGCGCCATGATGTCGTCCGCCGACGCGTCGTCGACCTGGACGCCCATGAAGATGATGCGGTCCTCGAACAGCTTGGTGTACGGGTCCTGGCGCTTGAAGCCGTACGCGGTGCGCTCCTCGAACTGGGGCAGCACGTAGCGCGACGTCGGAGCGCCGTGCGGGAGCGCGACGCCGCCGGGGCGCGCCGCGGCGCCCGCCAGGTTCTGGGCCCGCATAGCGAACTGGTACTCGTCTGAGTAGCTCACGGTGTTCTCCTCGGGTGGGAAGTCGGTGGGTTCCGGGGGCGGGTGGTCGGCGTCAGGAGCCCGACGCGCCGCCACCGCCCGAGACCGAGGCGGCGCTGGTGACCACGTGGTCGACGAAGCCGTACTCGAGGGCCTCGTCCGCGGTGAACCACTTGTCGCGGTCGTTGTCCTTGAGGATCGTCTCCAGCGACTGCCCGGTCTGCTCGGCCGTCAGCTCGGAGAGCACCTTCTTCATGTGCATGATCAGCTGGGCGCCGATCCGCACGTCCGTCGCGGTGCCGCCCACGCCGCCGGAGGGCTGGTGCATGAGCACGCGGGCGTGCGGGGTGATGTAGCGCTTGCCCTTGGTGCCCGACGAGAGCAGGAACTGCCCCATCGACGCGGCCATGCCCATCGCGATGGTCGCGACGTCCGGCTTGATGTACTGCATCGTGTCGTAGATCGCCATGCCGGCCGTGATGGATCCGCCGGGGCTGTTGATGTACAGCCAGATGTCCTTGTCCGGGTCCTCAGCGGCGAGCAGCAGCATCTGCGCGCAGATGGCGTTCGCGTTCTCGTCGCGCACCTCCGAGCCCAGCCAGATGATGCGCTCCTTGAGGAGCCGGTTGTAGATGGAGTCGTTGAGCCCGAGGCCCTGGCCGTCGGCGCGCGCCACCGGCGTCGCACCGTCCATCCGCAGCAAGTCGTTCACGTCCGTCTCCTTCGTCATCGCCGTCGATCGACCCTAACGTGCGGCAGCCACGCGAAACGTCCCGGTGGAGGGGCTTTTCGCTGCGGGCGCACACGACGACGCCGGCGGCGGTCTCGGCTCACGCCCCGTGCGCCTCGCACAGCGCCCGGGCGGCGCGCCGAGCGGTCGGGAACGGGTCCTTCGGCACGCCCGTCCCCGCCCCCGCCAGCGCCCCGTCGTGGAGCAGCAGCAGCGCGTCCGCCAGCTCGCCGGGACGTTCGAGCCCGGCTGCGCGGCACTCGGTCTCGAGGAGCTCCCGGACCCACGACTTCTGCCGGGCGACCTCGACGGCGACGGGCCGGTCGGCGTCGTCCACCTCGGCGCGCGCGTTGATCGCGGCGCAGCCACGGCCGCCCTCGGCCGCCGACCACCCCTCGGCGGCGCCGAAGACCGCGAGCACCCGGCCGACGCCCGGCTCGGGGTGCGCCGCGAGGGCCCGGACCAGGTGTGCCTGCCACCGGGAGTCGCGGTCGCGCAGGTACGCCACCACGAGCCCCTCCTTCGAGCCGAAGCGGTCGTAGAGCGTCTTCTTCGTGACGCCCGCCTCCGCCGCGACGGTGTCGACGCCGACGGCGTGCAGCCCGCGGGCGTAGAACAGGCGCGACGCGGCCTCGAGGATCCGGCGCGCCGCCGGGGTGAGGGACGCCTGCCGCGGGGTCTGCTCGGTCACCCGACCCACGATACGGACCGGTCCACCCCCACGGACGATGCCGGCCCGCACCGTCCGGGGGGACGGTGCGGGCCGGCGTGGGTGTCCGGGCGGTCCGGGGTCAGGCCTTGGCCGTCTCCTCGGAGGTCTCCTCCGTCGACTCCTCGGACGTGGCGTCGTCGGCGGCCCCCTCGACCTCGGCGGCCGCGGCGTCCTCCTCCTCGGTGCCGATGAACTCGGCCAGGTCGACGACGTTGCCGTCGGAGTCCTTGACCTCGATGTCGCGCAGCGCGACCGCGAGGGCCTTGGAGCGCGCGACCTCACCGACCATGGCGGGGATCTGGCCGCCCTGGTCCAGGGTCGAGATGAACTGGTTCGGGTCCATGCCGTACTGCTGCGACGCCTGGACCAGGTACTCGACGAGCTCGCCCTGGCCGACCTGAACCTCGAGCTTCTCGGCCAGCGTGTCCAGCAGGATCTGGTTCTTGAGGGCCTTGGTGGCGTCCTCGGTGACCTCGGCGCGGTGCTCGTCGTCCTCGAGACGGTTCTCCGACTCCAGGTGGCGGTGCACCTCGGCCTCGACGGCACCGGACGGCACCGGGACCTCGACGGCCTCGAGCAGCTTCTCCAGCAGCAGGTCGCGGGCGGCGACGGCCTGGTTCGACGTCTTGATCGACGCGACCTGCTCGCGCAGGTCCGCCGTCAGCTCCTCGAGCGTGTCGAACTCCGAGGCGAGCTGGGCGAAGTCGTCGTCCGGCGTCGGCAGGTCGCGCTCCTTGACGGCCGTGGCCGTGACGGTGACCTGCGCCTCCTCGCCCTCGTGCTCGCCGCCGGCGAGCTTCGTGGCGAAGGTCGTGGTCTCGTCCGTCGACAGGCCGGTGAGGGCCTCGTCCAGGCCGTCCAGCATGTTGCCGGCGCCGATCTGGTAGGAGACGCCGGAGACCGAGTCGATCTCCTCGTCGCCGATGACGGCCTTGAGGTCGATGACGACGTAGTCGCCCTCGACGGCGGGACGGTCGACGCCCACGAGGGTGCCGAAGCGCTCGCGCAGCGCGTCGAGGCGCTCGGTGACGTCCTCGTCGGTCACCTCGGTGGAGTCCACCGTGATGTCGATGCCGGACAGCTCCGGGAGGGTGATCTCGGGCCGGACCTCGACCTCGGCGGTGAACGCGAGCTGGCCCTCGCCGGCCTTGGCGGGGACCTCGGTCACCTCGACCTCGGGCTGGCCCAGGGGGCGCAGCGACTCGGCCGTGACGGCGTCGCGGTAGAAGTTCGACAGAGCGTCGTTCACGGCGTGCTCGACGACCGCACCCCAACCGACGCGCTGGTCGATGATGCGCGGGGGAACCTTGCCCTTGCGGAACCCGGGGATGTTCACCTGCTCGGCGATGTGCTTGTACGCGTGGTCGATGCTCGGCTTGAGCTCGTCGTACTCCACCTCGACGGTCAGCTTGACCTTGGTGGGCTCCAGGGTCTCGACGGCGCTCTTCACTTCGATGGTCTCCAACGGTTCGGGTGCTGCGCGCGCGTCTCACCGGCGCGAGCCGGCCTGGTTGCTGCGGCGCGGGGTGCGGGGACCGTACGACGGGCGTACGGGCAACCCGTCCATCCTACGCCACGGCGAGGGCCGCCCGGGGACGCCCGCGTCACGACGACGCGCGTCCCGGGCGACCCTCGCCGGGTACGTCCTGGCAGAGGATCGGGCGCGGACGATCAGGAGCAGGTGTAGGTGATGCCGTTGACGTCGTGCACGCCCGGCCCGAGGTCGCCGCAGACCTCGATCAGGTGGCTCGCCGCCACGCCCAGCACCACGGCCAGGATGATCGTCCCGAGGAGCACGAGGGCGCTCACGATGATGCCGGCGATGGCGACGCCGTTCGGCTGGCCCACCTTGCGCGACTTCACGAGGCCGACGATCGACAGGATCAGGCCGACGATCGACAGGGGCCCGAAGAAGCCGAGCACCAGGCCGACGATGCCCAGCGTCTTGCCCGGGTTCTGCGGCGGCTGGCCGTAGGCCGGCGCGTACTGCCCCGCCGGCGGCGCGGCGGGGTACGCCTGGCCGGGCGCCTGCGGAGCGGCGGGGTACGCCTGCCCGCCGGCCGGCTGGGCAGGGTAGGCCTGGCCCGGCGCCGGCTGACCCGGGGCGGGCTGCTGCGGCTCGGCGCCGCCGGGGGGCGTCGCACCCGGCTCGGGCGTGCCTGGCGTGTAGGGGTCCGGGGTGGTCATCAGGTTCTCCTCGCACGTCGGTCGCCGTCCGTCGGCGATCGGGGGCCGATCCTTCCAGATCGGCACGCCGAGCGCGGGCCGATCCACGGGCGAGCCGCGACGAACCACGACGTCCGCCCTGTGCCGCTGTCGGGGTGACTGGATTCGAACCAGCGACCCTCTGCTCCCAAAGCAGATGCGCTACCAAGCTGCGCCACACCCCGTGGCCCGCCGTCGGGCGGGGCCTCGGTCAGTGTAGTGCCGCCGTCCGGCGGCGAGCCCCCGACGTGCGTCGACGGGTCCGTGCGCCCCCGCGGCTTTGCTAGGGTTGGCCCGCGTTCCCACCCGGCGACGATGTCGCGGGGTGGCCGTGCGGGCGTAGCTCAATGGTAGAGCCCCAGTCTTCCAAACTGGCTACGCGGGTTCGATTCCCGTCGCCCGCTCCCCTGCTTCCTCTCCCCTCCTTCCCCTTTGCGGCCCGTCCGCGACCCAGGGGACAGGTGTCTCCCGACCGATCGACGACGCCGATGGATGAGATGCTCCTTGTCGATCGGTCGCGTCCTGGTTAGGCTCGGCGCCGCAGCCTGCGACAGGCGCGACCACACGGCAGCAGCACCCCGAAGCACCCCGAAGCACCCCGAAGCAACACGAAGCATCACGAGGAGGGCCGGCATGACGAACGTCCGCCGCGTCGCCCCCTCGACCGCCCTCTCGTCCCACCGGAGGACGGTGCCGGCGTCGGCGCTCCGCACCCCGGCGTGCGCCGCGGCGACGACGCCGCGATGCTGTCGATAGAGCGTCCACGTCACGTCCGACCCGCCCGACGGCGGGTCCCCGACGACCGTGCGGCGCTCGCACCGACCTCGCCGACGCCCCTGCGCCGCGCCCTCCGAGCACCTGCTCGGGGGCCCGCACCGCACGCGACGGCGCACCCGCACCACCTCGCCCGCACGCACTCCTCGAGAAGGAACACCCCATGGCACGCATCTACGACGACGCGACGAAGCTCATCGGCCGCACCCCGCTCGTCCGGCTGAACCGTCTCGCCGCCGGCCTCGACGCGACGGTCGTCGCGAAGCTCGAGTTCTACAACCCCGCCAACTCCGTGAAGGACCGCATCGGCGTCTCGATCATCGACGCCGCGGAGGCCTCCGGCGACCTGCAGCCGGGCGGCACCATCGTCGAGGGCACCTCAGGCAACACCGGCATCGCGCTCGCCTGGGTCGGCGCCGCACGCGGCTACAAGGTCGTGCTCGCGATGCCGGAGACGATGTCGAAGGAGCGTCGCGCCCTGCTGCGCGCGTACGGCGCGGAGCTCGTGCTCACGCCGGGCGCGGAGGGCATGAAGGGCGCCGTCGCCGCGGCGGAGAAGATCGCCGCCGAGCGGCCGGGCGCGATCCTCGCCCGCCAGTTCGCCAACGAGGCCAACCCGAAGGTGCACCGCGAGACCACGGCCGAGGAGATCTGGGCCGACACCGACGGCGAGGTCGACGTGGTCGTCTCCGGCATCGGTACCGGCGGCACCATCACGGGCGTCGGCCAGGTCCTCAAGGAGCGCAAGCCCGAGATCCGGATCGTCGCGGTCGAGCCCGCCGAGTCGCCCATCCTCAACGGCGGGACCCCCGGCCCGCACAAGATCCAGGGCCTGGGCGCCAACTTCGTCCCGGAGATCCTCGACACCTCCGTCTACGACGAGGTGCTCGACGTCGACGCCGAGACGTCGGTCGAGCTCGCCCGCCGCGCCGCGAAGGAGGAGGGCCTCCTGGTCGGCATCTCCTCGGGCGCCGCGATCGCCGGGGCGCTCGAGGTCGCGAAGCGGCCCGAGAACGCCGGGAAGCTGATCGTGGTCGTCATCCCCGACTTCGGCGAGCGGTACCTGTCCACCATCCTGTACTCGGACCTGCTGGACTGACGTGACGAGCCGCCGCACCGCTCCGACCGCCGCCGCCGGGGCCGCCCACGAGGACCTCGACGGCGACGTCGACCACCCGATGCCGGCCGGGCACCGCCCGGGCCTGCGCCACCTGGTCGAGATCCTCGCCGAGGACCTCGAGGCGGCGCACGCGCACGACCCGGCGGCGCGCTCCCGGTTCGAGGTCGCGCTGGGCTACCCGGGAGTGCACGCCGTGTGGGCGCACCGGGTGTCCCACCGCATGTGGCACCGGCCCGGCCTGCGCCTTCCGGCGCGCCTGCTGTCGCAGGCCGCCCGGTGGGTGACCGGGATCGAGATCCACCCCGGCGCGCGGATCGGGCGGCGGCTCTTCATCGACCACGGCATGGGCGTGGTGATCGGGCAGACGGCGGTCGTCGGCAACGACTGCGTGCTGTTCCACGGCTCCACCCTGGGCGGCCGCTCGATGACCCGGGGCAAGCGGCACCCCACCCTGGGCGACCGGGTCATGGTGGGCGCCGGCGCCAAGATCCTCGGCCCGCTGTGGATCGGCGACGACGCGCAGATCGGCGCGAACGCGGTCGTGACCCGCGACGTGCCGAACGGCATGGTGGCCGTCGGGGTGCCCGCGCACGCGCGCACGCCCGGTCACCGGCCCGACCACGGCCAGCACGTCGAGGACGCCTCGGAGCTGCTCGAGTACGTCATCTGAGCGGCCCGCAGCCGCGGCCCGTGCGCCCACCGCTCCCGCGGCGGGCGCACGGGCCGTCGTCGTCCCGTCGCGTGTTTGTTCTGGTAGTCGTAGAACAAGTAGTCTGACGCCCGTGATGTGGCGCATCGATCCGACGAGCGACGAGCCGCTGTACGCGCAGCTGGTCGCCCAGGTGCGCCTCGGCGTCGCGCACGGCACGCTCCGCCCGGGCGAACGGCTTCCCTCGGCCCGGGAGCTCGCGGCCTCCCTCGACCTCAACATGCACACCGTGCTGCGGGCCTACCAGGTGCTGCGCGACGACGGCACGCTCGAGCTGCGGCGCGGGCGCGGCGCCCTCGTCGCGTCCACCGCACCCGACCTGGCCGACGTCGAGCGGGCGGTGGCCGACCTGGCCGCCGCGGCCCGTCGTGCCGGGCTGTCCGTCCAGACCACCACCACCCTCGTCACGGAGGCGATGCACCGATGACCACCGCTCCCCCGCCCGGCAGCCCCCGAGCACGCTCCGGCACGGAGGTGTGGCGCCCTCTCGCGCGCCGCGCGATGGCCTGGTCGTCACTCGTGGGCGTCGTGCTCGCGCTCGGCACGGCCGCGGTGGTCTGGGCATGGCGGGACGAGCTGCCCGCGCAGGTCGCGACGCACTGGAGCGGGAGCGGGGCGCCCGACGGCTTCATGTCGCCGACGGCCCTGGCGCTCGTCGGGGTCGTGACCACCGTCGCGCTCTGCGGGCTCTTCGCGGCGATCGGGCTGACGCAGGGCGCCGCCGCCTCGACCCGGCGGATCACCGCCGCGGGCTGCGTGTGGTCGGGCGCGTTCCTGGCCGCGATCGTCGTCGGCACGCTCGCGCCCCAGCGCGGCCTCACCGACCCGTCCCAGGTCGAGCTGTCCGGCACCGCGCTGCTGACGGCCTTCCTCCTGCCGCTCGTCCCGGCGGGGATCGCGGCCGCGCTCGTCCCGGGCGACTCCGCGATGCCCGCCGTCGAGGCCGTCCCCGAGGACGCGCCCCGGGCCACGCTCCGCGACGGCGAGCGCGCGGTCTGGCTGCGTCGCGCGACGGGCGGGCCGGGCCTCGCCGTCGGGGCCGTCGCCGTCGCCCTGACGACGCTCGCCGCGGCGCTGACCGCCGAGTGGTCGATGCTGGTCGTCCCGGTGGTCCTCGCCGCGCTGTTCGTCACGATGTTCGCCTTCACCGTCCGGGTGGACCCCGCCGGCCTCACGGTGCGTTCCGCCGCCCGCTGGCCGGGCACCCACGTCCCGGCGGGCGAGGTGGTCCGGGCGTCGGTGACCCAGGTGCGCCCGCTGCGCGACTACGGCGGCTGGGGCTGGCGCACCGCCCGCGACGGGCGCGTGGGCGTGGTCCTGCGCTCGGGCGAGGCGCTGCTGGTGGAGCGCACCGGGGGGCGGTCGTTCGCCGTCACGGTCGACGACGCCGCCGAGGCCGCCGCGCTGCTGAACACGATGGCCGACCGCGCCCGGAGCCGCTGACCGCCCGCGGCCTCAGGCGAGCAGCTCCGGGTGCGCGGCCGCCACGCGGCGCGGCGCCTTGGCGAGCCAGGCGTCCACGAGAAGCTCGCGGAGCGCGTCGCCGTCGACCGCCTCGAGCCGGACGAGGACGACGGGCACGCCGTCGAGGTGCGGGATCGTCAGCGTCTCCGGGCGGGCGGCGAGCACGGCCTCCTTCTCGCCCAGGTCGTCCACGACCACGGCGAGGATCGGCCCGGTCGGCACCGGCTCGTCCCCGAACCTCCGCACGTCGGCCTTGCTGAAGGGCCGCAGCCAGGAGAACACGCGACCGGACACCGCCCACGCCCGATTCCGGAACGTCGTCGTCTCGGTGACCTCGGGCAGCCCCGCGGCGGCGCGGGCCGCGTCGTCGATCGTCGCCATCCCCCGAACCTAGCGGCGGTCCCGCCGCACGCACGGCGTCGGCTAGGGTGTGACGGGCATTACCCCGTACTCCCGGTACCGGACACATCGGCACGACCGCATCATCTCGACGAGGAGCACCCCGCCCCATGAGCACCCTGCGCATCGGCATCCAGACCGGCTACTGGTCCCGCAAGCCCCCGAAGGGCATCGTGCCCGCGCTCGTCGCGGCCGAGGCGCTGGGCCTCGACTCGGTCTGGACGGCGGAGGCGTACGGCTCCGACGCGTTCACCCCCCTCGCCTGGTGGGGCTCCCGCACCCGCCGCCTGCGGCTCGGCACCGGCATCGCGCAGATGGCGGCCCGCACCCCGACCGCCACCGCCATGCAGGCCATCACCCTCGACCACCTCTCGGGCGGGCGCTTCGTGCTGGGGCTGGGGGCGTCCGGCCCGCAGGTCGTCGAGGGCTGGTACGGCCAGCCCTACCGTCGGCCGTTGGCGCGCACCCGCGAGTACGTCGACGTCGTGCGCCAGGTCTTCGCCCGCGAGCGCCCCGTCACCGCGGACGGCGAGTTCTTCCGCCTCCCGCTGCCCGCGGACGCCCCTGGCGCCACCGGCCTCGGCAAGGCCCTCAAGCCGACCGTGCACCCCCGCCGCGCGGACATCCCGATCGTGCTGGCGGCCCAGGGACCGAAGAACGTCACGCTCGCCGCCGAGATCGCCGACGGCTGGATGGCGGGCTTCTACGCGCCGCGGGCCGACGCCGAGCACCGCGAGCTGCTCGCGTCCGGGTTCGCGCAGCGCTCCGACGCGCGCAGGCCGTCGTCCGACTTCGAGGTGCTCGCGACGGTGCCCGTGGTCGTGCGCGACGACGTCGAGGCCGCGGCGGACGTCATCCGCCCGCACATCGCGCTGTACGCCGGCGGCATGGGCTCGAAGGAGGCCAACTTCCACAAGGCGTCGCTGGACCGCCTCGGCTACGCGGCGGAGCTCGACGAGGTCCAGGCGCTGTTCCTCGCGGGCCGCCGGGAGGACGCCGCGCGCGCCGTGCCGACCGAGCTCGTCGAGGAGGTCGCGCTGGTCGGCCCCGCGGACAAGGTCGCGCGCGACCTGGCCCGCTGGGACGGCACGGCGCTGACCACGATGCTGCTGCAGGGCGACCCGTCGTCGATGCTCACGGTGCTCGCCGCGGCACAGGCGGCCCGCAAGGACGCGGACGGCGGCACGCCCCTGGGGGCCCGCGTGCGCGCCGCCGCCGGTGCGGCCGCCGCCCGCGTGGCACCCAAGAAGGCCTGACCGCCGGGGCGACGTCCTCCGGCCGTCAGCCCTCCTCCGGGAACCAGACGGCGCGGCGCAGGTCCACGCGCCGGCCGTCGCGCGAGAGCGGGCAGCCCTCGGCGCGCAGCGCGTCGAGGGCCGCCGTGAGGTGCCGAGCCGGCGGGGCACCCGACGCGTTCACCACGCGCCACCAGGGCACGAGGTGGTCGTCCTGCACGGGACCGATCACCGCGGCGCCGTCCGGCACGAGGTGCGCATAGCGGTCCCCCGAGCCCGCCATGACGTTCCCGACCTGTCGTGGCCCGCCCCGCCCCAGCCGCTCGCCGACGATCTCGGCGATCAGGCCGTAGGTCATCGCGCGGCCGGACGGGATGCGGCGCACCAGGGCGAGCACCTCCGCGGCGTACTCGTCGGGGGCGTCGAGGGGCTCGTCGGACGTCGAGGCGCGGGCTGGCACACCGCGACCCTACGGCCCGTCGCCGACCCCGGCGGCGGACCGAACCGCGGGTCGCCGGAGGACCGTCCGGCGGGTCCGGAAATCCGCTGGCCCCGAGCCCCGGACCGCGCCACGATCGGCAGGTGACCTCCGACCGCTCCCGCACCGCCCTGCCCGCCGGCTACCGCAGCCGCACGCTCACCGCCGACGACCGCGGCGCGCTGCTCGACCTGGACACCTGGGCGTTCCCCGACCCGCACTCGGTGGCGGAGTTCGACGATCTGCCGCTGCCGCTGACGTGGGAGCGGGCTGTCGGCGTCGAGGTCGAGGGCGCGCCCGACGACGGGCTCGCCGCGATCCGTGCGTCCTACCCGTTCTCCCGCTTCCCCGTGCCGGGCGCCACGCTGCCCACGGCCGGCCTGACGTGGGTGGGCGTGCACCCGCAGCACCGCCGCCGGGGGCTGCTCACCGCCATGATCGACGACCACCTCGACGCGTGCCGGCGGAGGGGCGAGCCGCTGTCCGCGCTGTTCGCCGCCGAGACCGCCATCTACGGACGGTTCGGGTACGGCAAGGCGGCCGACGACCTGCGTATCGCCGTCCCGCGGGGAGCGGCGCTGCGCGACGTCCCCGGCGCCGCGGACCACACCGTGCGCGTGGAGCACGCCGACCGCGCACGCCACGGCGACCTCGTCGCCCGCCTGCACCGTGCTCCGGGCCTGCCCGCGGGCCCGGCGGGGATCAACCGGCCCGGCTGGGCCACGCGGGAGACCGACGCGCTGTGGGAGAGCTACTGGGCGGACCCGAAGTCGTTCCGGGCGGGCGGGCGCGAGTCGCTGCGCATCGTCGTCGTAGAGCGCGACGGCGAGGCGCGCGGCTACGCGACGTTCCGCCGCAGCCTGGACTGGCAGGTCACCGGTCCGCGCGGCACCGTGCACCTGGGTGACGTCGTGGCCCTCGACGCCGCCGCGGCGCGCGCCCTGTGGGGCGTGCTGCTCGACCTCGACCTCATGAGCAGCACGGACCCGTTCCTGCTGCCGGTCGACGACGCGGTCATGAGCCTGCTCGTCGACCCGCGGGCCGCGGGCGCCCGCGTCGCCGACAACGTGTGGGTGCGCGTCGTCGACGTGCCCGCCGCGCTCGCGGGCCGTCGCTACCAGGCCGACGTCGACGTCGTGCTCGGGGTCGACGACGCCCGGCTGCCCGACAACGCGGGGTCGTGGCGCCTGCGGGCGACGGCGTTCGGGGCGGCGACGTGCGAGCGCACCGACGCGGAACCCGACCTGCGGCTCGACGTGCGCGAGCTCGGCGCCGTCTACCTGGGCGGCACGTCCCTCGCGACGCTCGCCGGCGCCGGGCTCGTCGACGAGCGGTCGGCAGGCGCGCTCGGCCGCACGAGCGCGGCGTTCGGCTGGCCGCTCGCCCCCGCCTGCGGCTGGGTGTTCTGACCGTGGTGGCGGCGTTCTCGGACACCGTCACGTCGGCGGCGTGGCGCGCCGAGGCCACCGCCTGGATCACCGCCGCCCTCGCCCGGGACGGCGTGCGCGTGGTCGCCCCGCCCGAGCAGCCGCGGGTGCGGCCGTGGTCCACGCAGCTCGTCGTCGCCACGGACGCGGGCCGCTACTGGTTCAAGGCCACCTGCCGCTCGTCGTCCTTCGAGCCCGCCCTGCAGGCGCTGCTCGCCGAGGTCGCCCCCGACGCGGCGGACGCCCCGGCGGCGGTCGACGCCGACCGCGGGTGGATGCTCACGGCCGACCGGGGCGCCACGCTGCGCGAACGCCGGGAGCCCACGGCGGCCGACTGGGGCGCGCTGCTGTCGCGGTGCGCGCACCTGCAGCAGACCCTCCTCGGGCGCGGGGACGCGCTGCGCGGCACCGGGCTGCCCGACTGCTCCCCCGGCACGGTGGCGGCGCGGCTCGACACCGTGCTCGACCTGCTGGAGGGCTTCCCGCCCGGCCACCCCGCCCGGCCGGACGACGGCACGGTCGCGCGCCTCCGCGAGGCCCGCGACGCCGTGGCGGCCGCGGCCGCCACCCTGGCGGCGAGCCCGCTGCCGAGCAGCCTGCAGCACGGGGACCTGCACCCGGGCAACGTCTTCGAGGTCGACGGCGCCCTGCGCGTGTTCGACCTCGGCGACGCCCAGTGGGCGCACCCGCTCGAGGTGCTCGAGGTGTCGTCCGCGGTCGCCCGCGACGCGGGCACCGACTGGGCGCCGGTCGAGCGGGCGTACCGCCGCGCGTGGGACGGCTGGTGCGCCGCCCAGGGTCTCCCGCCGGTGGGAGCGGCCGACGACGCGCCGACGTGGGACGACCTGCGGCGCGCGGCCGGCGTCACCCACGCAGTCAACCGGGCCTGGACGTGGTGCGGCGCGCTCGCCGAGGCCACCGAGGCCGAGTGGGCGGACTGGGGCGAGGCGCCCGGCCGGCACCTGGCGGCGCTGCTGGACCTGGTGCCGGGCCCTCAGACCTGACAGACGCCGCACCAGAAGAGGTTGCGGCCCGCGAGCTCCTTGGTGAGCACCGGGGCACCGCAGACGCGGCACGGCAGCCCGTCGCGGTGGTACACGTAGAACGACGCGTCCCGGGGCACCGCGTCGGCGTCGCCGTCGGTGTTCTGTCGCGTGACCCGGCCGCCGCCGCCGTCCGCCACCCGGTGCTCGGGCCGGGTGGTGACGATCGCCCCGCGGTCGGCGCCGTCGCGCATGAGCACGACCAGGTCGTCCCAGACCTGGGCGAGCACCGCCGCCGGCACGTCGCAACCCGGGCGCAACGGGTCCACGCCGGCCCGGAACAGGGCCTCGGCCCGGTAGATGTTGCCGACGCCGGCGATCACCGCCTGGTCCATGAGCTGCTGGCCGACCGTCACGCGCGAGCGCCGCACGCGCTCGACGAACGCCGTGCGGGCCGCGTCACCCCCGTCGCGGATGGGATCCGGCCCGAGCCTCGACTCGACGGCGGCCTTCTCCGCGCCGGTGAGCACCTCGCACGCCGTCGGCCCGGTGAGGTCGGCGACGGCGTGCGCGCCGAGCAGCCGCAGCCGGACGGCGCCGCGCGGGGCGGGCGCGACCCACTCCCCCGCGGCGTCGACGTCGGGGTCGCCTCCGTCGTCCGGCGTCGACTCGCGCTCCCCGATGCGACGGCGCGGCGCGCCGATGGCGTGCACCACGTCGGCGCTGCCGTCGCCGGCGAACGACCACGCCCCGTACAGGCCGAGGTGCACCCGCAGCCAGCGCACGTCGTCGGGCGTCCCGTCGTCGTCGGCGGGCGCGAAGGCGCAGAAGAGCTGCTTGCCCCACGCCTCGGCGGACGCCATCCGGCGGCCGTCGAGCAGCGCGGCACCGCCCGCGAACCGGCCCTGCGGGCTGGACACGGCGAGCGCCTCGCCGCCGAACAGCCCGTCCAGGGCACGCGCGAGGCGGTGGACGGTGTGACCCTCGGGCACGTCAGGCGATCGCGTCAGGCGATGGCGGAGACGTCGTGGGACGCCTCGTACGCGACCAGCTTGTCGATGCGGCGCTGGTGGCGGGCGTCGCCGCTGAACGGCTCCGCGACGAACGCCTCGACGAACGACGTCGCCTCCTCGAGCGTGTGCATCCGGCCGCCCACGGCGACGACGTTGGCGTCGTTGTGCTGACGGCCGAGCGTCGCCGTCTCCAGCGACCAGGCCAGCACGGCGCGCACCCCGACGACCTTGTTCGCCGCGATCTGCTCGCCGTTGCCCGAGCCCCCGATGACGACGCCCAGCGAACCCGGCTCCGCGACCACGGCCTCGCCCGCGGCGATGCAGAAGGCAGGGTAGTCGTCCTGAGGGTCGTACTCGTGGGCGCCGTGGTCGACGACGTCGTGGCCCGCGGCGCGCAGGTGGTCCACGAGGTGGGTCTTGAGCTCGTATCCGGCGTGATCGGCGGCGATGTGCAGACGCATGCCCACATTCTCCCTCAGGTCGTCCGCAGGGTTCGACCCGCGCCGCACGTGGGCGGCGCGCCGTAGGGTGACGCCATGACTGCCGACGCCACCGGGCTGCGGTCCGGCATCGACCTCAGCGCCCTCGACCAGGCCGTCCGCCCGCAGGACGACCTGTACCGCCACGTCAACGGGCGCTGGATCGCCCAGCACGAGATCCCCGCCGACCGCGCCATGGACGGCGCGTTCCGCGCGCTGCACGACCTGTCCGAGGAGCGCGTCCGCGAGATCATCACCGACCTCGCCGCCACGGACGACCTCGACCCCGCGTCCACCCCCGCGAAGATCGGCGCGCTGTACGCGAGCTTCCTCGACGCCGACCGCGTCCAGCAGCTCGGCACGGAGCCGATCGCCGCCGAGCTGGGGCAGATCGCCGGGGCGACGTCGCCCGCCGAGCTCGTCGACGTGCTCGGCGCCCTGCAGCGCACCGGCGGGGGCGGCGCCGTCGCGTTCTACGTCGACAACGACGCCAAGGACCCTGAGACCTACGTGACCTACCTCGTGCAGGGCGGCCTGGGCCTGCCCGACGAGGCGTACTACCGCGAGGACCAGTACGCGCCCGTCCGCGACAAGTACGCGCCGCACCTGGCGCGCATGCTGCGCCTCGCCGGCGTCACCGCCACGTCCGGGTGGGGCGCCGACCCCGAGGACGCCGCGCAGCGCGTGCTCGCCCTCGAGACGAAGCTCGCCACCCACCACTGGGACGTGGTGCGCGACCGCGACGCCGACCTCACCTACAACCCGATGACGCTCGCCGAACTCGTCGAGCGGGCGCCCGGCTTCGACTGGCGCGCGTGGGCCGCGGCGCTCGGCGCGCCCGCCGGGTCGCTGGACGCCCTGGTCGTGCGGGAGCCGTCGTTCGCGACCGGGTTCGCCGAGCTCTGGCGGACGGAGCCGCTCGCCGACTGGAAGCTCTGGGCCGCCTACCACCTCGTCACCGCCCGCGCGGCCTACCTCGACGACGCCACCGTCGAGGCCAACTTCGACTTCTACGGCCGCACGCTGTCGGGCGCGCAGGAGGTGCGCGACCGCTGGAAGCGCGGCGTCGCGCTCGTCGAGCGGGCGCTGGGCGAGGCCGTCGGCGAGCAGTACGTGGCCCGCCACTTCCCGCCGGAGCACAAGGAGCGGATGGACACGCTGGTGGCGAACCTCGTGGCCGCCTACCGCGAGTCCATCGAGGCGCTCGACTGGATGACGCCCGAGACGAAGGTGAAGGCGCTCGCCAAGCTGGAGAGGTTCACGCCCAAGGTGGGCTACCCGGTGAAGTGGCGCGACTACTCCGCCCTCGAGGTCGACGCCGCCGACCTGGTCGGGAACGTGCGCCGCGCGCACGGGTTCGAGCAGGACCACGAGCTCGGCAAGATCGGGCGTCCGATCGACCGCGACGAGTGGTTCATGACGCCGCAGACCGTCAACGCCTACTACAACCCGGGCATGAACGAGATCGTCTTCCCGGCCGCGATCCTTCAGCCGCCGTTCTTCGACCCCGACGCCGACGACGCCGTGAACTACGGCGGCATCGGCGGCGTCATCGGGCACGAGATCGGCCACGGCTTCGACGACCAGGGCTCCAAGTACGACGGCGACGGCCGCCTCGAGGACTGGTGGACCGAGTCGGACCGCACCGAGTTCGAGAAGCGCACCCAGGCCCTCATCGCGCAGTACGACGCCTTCCGCCCGGCACAGCTGCCCACCGACGGCCCGCACGTCAACGGCGCGCTGACCATCGGCGAGAACATCGGCGACCTCGGCGGGCTGTCCATCGCGATCAAGGCGTACCGCATCGCGCTCGGCACGACGCTGGACGACGCGCCCGTCGTCGACGGCCTCACCGGGCTGGAGCGCGTCTTCCTCGGATGGGCGCAGGTGTGGCAGTCCAAGGGCCGCGACGAGGAGGTGGTGCGGCGCATCGCCACCGACCCGCACTCCCCCAACGAGTTCCGATGCAACGGCGTGATCCGCAACATCGACGAGTTCCACGCGACCTACGGCGTGGGCCCCGACGACGCGCTGTGGCTCGCCCCCGACGAGCGCGTGCGCATCTGGTGACCCGTCCGGGGAGCTGACGCGACGAAGCCGCCGGCCGTGGTCACGGTCGGCGGCTTCGTCGCGTCGGGGCGGGACGCCTCAGCTCGTGCCGATGCCCGCCCGGGCGAGGGAGAAGCCCTTGCCCGAGGGGTCGTGCGTGCACGACATGCCGGTGTCCTCGCTGCGGCACGTGAAGTCGCCCTCGGTGATCGAGTCGCCGTAGTCCAGGTCGTCGAGGTCGTCACCCGCCTTCTTCGGCTGCTGGTCCTGGGGGACGCACGGCTGGGCGACCGTGCCCTCGCCGTCGATGGTCACCACGTACCCCGTCGTGCCGTCGCAGCCCTCCGTCGGGGCGGGCTGCTGGTTGAGCTGGGCGATCCCGCAGGACACGCCGTCGGCGTAGATCGAGCACGTGATGTTCTTCGACGGCGCCGCGAACCGCGCCAGCACCTCGCCCTGCATCGGCGCCTCCTCGGACGCGGACGCCGACGGCTCCTGCGAGGCCGCGGGGGCGCCGCCCGCCTCCGGGACCGTGGGCGACGGCGCGCCGAACATCTGCACGGCGAGCACCACCATCGTCACGATGAGCACCACGTCGACCGCGATGAACGCGATCCACCCGGCCGAGAGCCGACGGCGCCGACGCGGCGGGGCGGGCGGGGGCGGCGGCGCGCCGACCGGCGCCGGCGCGGCGTACCCGGCGGGAGCCTGCGGCGCCGGCTGCGCGTAGACCGGCTGGTGCACCTGGGTCGCCGCAGCGGCCGGGGCCGGCGCGTACGCGGGCTGGGGCGCGTACGCGGGCTGGGGCTGGTACGCCGGCTGGGCCGCGTACGCGGGCGGGTAGGGCGCGGGCTGCTGTCCGGACGGCACGGCCGGCGGCAGCTGCTGGGTGTGCTGGGCGGCCGGCTGGTACGCGGGCTGCGGCGGCGACACCTGCGGCGCCGTGGCCCCGGCGTCCGGTGGCGGGGGCACGGGGGCGTGCACCGTCGCCGCCCCCGCGGGGGGCGTGACGGGCGCCGGCGCCGTGACCTGCTGCAGCGGCACCTCGGCCATCGGGTCGGCGGCGGGGCGCTGGTACGCGGACGCGACGCGGCGCACGCCGGCGGCCGGCGACGACGGCGACACGGTCGGTTGCACTCCCGGCGGCACGGTCGACGGCCTGCCGTCGGACCCCGGTGGGGGCGGCGGAACGGTGCCGGACATCTGGACTCCCTCCAGTCACTCCTCGGGCGTCGCGCGGCGGGTGACCGGCACCCGCACGGCGGCGACGCACCGGGCAGGATGTCACGATCGGGTCTCGACGGTCGAACCCGCCCCCGTGCGTCCCCAGCGGGAGGCCGGGAATCCCGTGCGTCACAGCAGGCCCGAGGTGGCATCATCGTGCGCGAGCCTGCGCGCCCATCACGCGCCGCACCATCTTGAGACGAGGGAGAACCCGTGCCCGGAGAGAACCTGACCCGCGCCGAGGCGATCGAGCGCGCCGACGTCGTCACCGACGTCGAGTCGTACGCCGTCGACCTCGACCTGACCACCGGACCGACGACGTTCGCGTCCACGACCGTCATCCGGTTCTCCGCCACCCCCGGCGCGAGCACGTTCGTCGACCTGGTCGCGCCGTCCGTGCGCGAGGTGGTGCTCAACGGCGTCGCCCTGGACCCGGCCGAGGTGTTCGCCGACTCGCGCATCGCGCTGACCGGCCTGGCCGCCACCAACGAGCTGCGCGTCGTCGCCGACTGCGCCTACATGAACACCGGCGAGGGCCTGCACCGCTTCGTCGACCCGGTCGACGGCGAGGTCTACCTCTACACGCAGTTCGAGGTGCCCGACGCGCGCCGCGTCTTCGCGACGTTCGAGCAGCCCGACCTCAAGGCCCCCTACCGGGTGACCGTGACCGCACCGGCCGCGTGGCAGGTCGTGTCGAACCAGCCCACCCCGGAGCCGACCCCGGCCGCGCACGCGACGGACGCCGACGTCCCGACCGCGACGTGGGCGTTCGAGCCGACGCCGCGCATCTCGTCCTACCTCGTGGCCCTCGTCGCCGGCCCGTACGCCGTGCAGCGCGGCGAGCTCACGTCGTCCGACGGCCGCACCATCCCCCTCGGCGTCTTCTGCCGCTCCTCGCTCGCCGAGCACCTGGACGCGGACTACATCATGGAGACCACCCGCAAGGGCTTCGCGTTCTACGAGTCGACGTTCGGCGTGCCGTACCCGTTCGACAAGTACGACCAGCTGTTCGTGCCCGAGTACAACATGGGGGCGATGGAGAACCCGGGCTGCGTCACGTTCACCGAGTCGTACGTCTTCCGCTCCCAGGTGACCGACGCCGTCCGCGAGCGCCGCGTCGTGACGATCCTGCACGAGCTGGCCCACATGTGGTTCGGCGACCTCGTGACCATGAAGTGGTGGAACGACCTCTGGCTGAACGAGTCGTTCGCGGAGTACGCGTCCACGCTCGCCACCGCCGAGGCCACCGAGTGGGAGGCGGCCTGGACCACGTTCTCCGCGATGGAGAAGACGTGGGCGTACCGCCAGGACCAGCTGCCCTCCACGCACCCGATCGTCGCCGAGATCCGCGACCTCGAGGACGTGCAGGTCAACTTCGACGGCATCACCTACGCCAAGGGCGCGTCCGTGCTCAAGCAGCTCGCGGCGTGGGTCGGCCGGGACGAGTTCCTCTCCGGCGTCTCCGCGTACTTCCGCAAGCACGCCTGGTCCAACACGGAGCTGCGCGACCTGCTCGTCGAGCTCGAGGCGACCAGCGGCCGCGACCTCACCGCGTGGTCGAAGGCGTGGCTGGAGACGGCGGGCGTGAACACGCTGCGCCCCGAGATCGCCGTCGACGCCGAGGGCCGCATCACCGGGTTCGCCGTGCTGCAGTCGGCCCCCGCCGACTACCCGACGATCCGCCCGCACCGCCTCGGCATCGGCTTCTACGACCTCGTCGACGGGGCGCTGACGCGCACGCACCAGGTCGTCATCGACGTCGACGGCGAGCGCACCGAGGTCGCGGACCTCGTGGGCCGCGAGCGCCCCGCGCTCGTGCTGCTCAACGACGAGGACCTGGCGTACGCGAAGATCCGCCTCGACGAGGAGTCGCTCGCCGCGGCCGTCGAGCACCTGTCGCGCATCACCGACCCGCTGGCCCGCTCCCTCGTGTGGGGCTCCGTGTGGGACGCGGTGCGCGACGGCGAGACGCCGGCGTCGGCGTACGTGGACCTCGTGCTCGGCAACATCGCCGCCGAGACGGAGTCGACGACCGTGCGCACCACGCTGAACCAGCTCGGCCTGGCCGCCCGGTCGTACGTGGCGCCCGAGCGTCGCGCCGCCACCCTGGCGCGCATCGGCGACCGGCTGTGGGACCTCGCGCAGGAGGCGGACGCGGGCTCCGACCTGCAGCTGCAGCTCGTGAAGTTCGTCGCGCAGCTCGCGTCGACGCCCGACCACGTCGCCCCGCTGCGCGGCCTGCTCGACGGCTCGGTCGCGCTCGACGGCCTCACCGTGGACACCGACCTGCGGTGGGAGCTGCTGGAGAGCCTCGTGCTGCTCGGCGCGGCCGACGGCGCCGAGATCGACGCGGCGCTCGCGCAGGACGACACGGCCACCGGCCGGCAGGCGGCCGCCCGCGCCCGCGCGGCGACGCCGACCGTCGCGGGCAAGGAGGCCGCGTTCGCCTCCGTCGTCGACCGGACGGACGTCCCGAACGCGATCATCCGCTCCACCGCCGCCGGCTTCGTGCACGTGACCGACCCGGCCGTGCTGGAGCCGTTCGCCGCCCGCTACGTCGACGCGCTGCTGCCGATCTGGACCACGCGCAGCTACCACATCGCGGAGGAGCTCATCGAGGGGCTCTACCCGGCACCCCTCGCCTCGGCAGCGCTGCGCGACGCCGTCCGCGGCTGGCTGGACGCGCACGCGGACGCCCCCGCGGCCCTCCGCCGCATGGTCGTCGAGCAGCTCGCCGGCACCGAGCGCGCGCTCGCCGCGCAGGCCGTCGACGCCTGAGTCCCGGCACGGAACGCGGAACCCCGCCCGGTCACGTCGACCGGGCGGGGTTCCGTCGTCTTCGGGACGGCGGGTCAGCGCGCCGTGCGCACCGCCTGGACGAGGGAGCGCAGGCGCGCGTTGTCGAAGAGGTCGTCGACCAGGACGACGTTCCCCGACCCGTCGGCCAGCGGCACCTTCCAGTTCGGGTACTCCTGGTCCGTGCCGGGCTGGTTCTGCGTGCGCCGCTCGCCGACGGCGTCCGTGAGCTGCACGCCCACGAGGGCGGCCGGCGTCCTGCGCAGGTACCGGTGCAGCCCCTCGACGATCTCGCGCTCGGACGGGTGGTCGGAGACCAGCCCGCGCATGGCGAGGGCCAGCACCGTCTGGTCCCGCTCGGTGCGGGCGGCGGCGCGCAGCTCCTGCGCGTCGCCGGCGAGCAGCCCGAGGCGCTCGCGCAGGTCCACGTGCTCCCCGGCGAGGTAGCCGGCGGCCGGCGGCATGTCGTGGGTGCCGACGGTCGCGAGCGACGCCCGGCGGTACTTCTCCGGCTCCAGGGGGCGGCCGTCCTCCTTCTCGAACCAGAGCACGGAGGTGCCGAGCACGCCGCGGTCGGCGAGCTCGTCGCGCACCCACGGCTCGAAGACGCCGAGGTCCTCCCCCACGACGACGGCCCCCGCGCGGTGCGCCTCCAGGCACAGGATGCCGAGCAGCGCCTCGTGGTCGTACCGCACGTAGGCGCCGACGGCCGGCGAGGCCCCCTCGGGCACCCACCACTGGCGGAAGAGCCCGAGCACGTGGTCGACCCGCAGCGCGCCCGCGTGCCGCAGCGCGGTGCGCAGCATGTCGCGGTACGGCGCGTAGCCGGCACGCGCCAGCGCGCGCGGGTTCCACGGCGGCTGCGACCAGGCCTGGCCCTGCTGGTTGTACATGTCCGGGGGCGCGCCGACCGAGACGTCGCGGGCCAGCACGTCGCGGTGCGCCCAGGCGTCCGCGCCCTCGGGGTGCGCGCCGACCGCCAGGTCGTGCATGATGCCGATCCGCATCCCCGCCTCGCGCGCCACGCGCTGCGCGGTCTGCTTCTGCTCGTCGGCCACCCACTGCAGCCACACGTAGAACTCCACGCGCTCGGCGAGCTGCTCGCGCAGCGCGGCGACGGCGGGGGACGCCGGGTCACCGAGCTCGTCCGGCCGCGGGCGGGAGCCGAGGTGCTCGACGATCGCGCACCAGGTCGCGAAGTCGCGCAGCCCGACGCCCTCCTCGGCGACGAACTCCTGGTAGGCAGCCTCCCGCGCGGCGCGCCGGGGCGCGGTGAACACCACCTCGAGGGCCGCCTTCTTCGCCTCCCACACGGCGTCGCGGTCGAGCGCGCCGGGGTCGGCCACGAGGTCGCGCACCGGGTCGGCCGCCCACTCCACCAGGGAGCGGTCCGCCGCCGACAGGTACGCCGTCTCCGGGATGTCCTCCACCCGCACGTACAGCGGACTGAGGAAGCGCCGGCTTGTCGGCAGGTACGGCGACGGGGTCAGCGGCGTGACGGGCTCCGTCGCGGACAGCGGGTTGACCCCGACGAAGTCCGCGCCGGCGCGGTGCGCCGTGAGCCAGGCCAGGTCGGCGAGGTCCGCCAGGTCGCCCACGCCCCACGACGTGCGCGAGCGCACCGAGTAGAGCTGGACGAGGAAGCCCCACCACTGGTCGTCCTCCAGGCCCGCGGGCAGCTCCAGCCGGCGGGGCGTGACGACGACGGTGGCGCGCGTCTCGTGCCCCTCGGTGAGCGCATGCAGCGAGTGCCAGCCGAGCGGCAGGTCCTGCGGCAGGGCGAACGTCGCCCGCCCCACCCGACGTCCGTCCACCGCGCGCGGCTCGACCAGGACGTCGAGCTGGTCCAGGTCGCGACGACGGCGCACCGCGTGCTCGCGCGCCGCGGGCTCCGCGCCGTCCAGCTCCAGCCACACGTGCACCGCCGCGCCGTCCGTGACGTGCACCGGGACCTGCGTGCCGGCGCCCTCGCGCACCACGACCGTGGGCGGCAGGACGGCGCGCCACTCGTCGTCGTGGGCGCGCTGCAGGCTGTGCGTCACCTGCTGCGACGTCCCCGCGGGCACGCCCAGCGCACCCAGCACCGCGACGAGGGTCGACGCCGGCGCGACCACCACCTCGCCGCCGAAGCCGTGGTGCTCGCCGAGCACGCCGTACGCCTCGGCGAGCTCGCGCAGCTCCGCGCTCGGCCCGTCGGTGCTCGGCTCGTCGGTGTCGCCGCCCTCCAGGGCGGGTCCGTCGTCCGTCGTCGTCGCCGGAGCGTCAGCCACCGACCCGGGCTCGTCGGCACGCGCGTCGTCGACCGTGCCGCCCGTATCGTCCCGGGAGTCGTCCGGGATGTCGTCGCGGGCGTCGTCCGAGGTGGTCGGCTGGTCCTTGCTCACGGAGACGATCCTGCCATCCCCCGTCCCACCAGGCCGTCCGCCCACGCGGCACGACCTCACGCCCGCGGACGTTTCGTCGAGGCCCGCCCGCTCGCTACCGTGGGCGGGTGACCCCCGTGATCTCCACGCTCCGGACCGCTGCCCCGACGGCGGTGACGCCTGCGCCCACACCCAGCCCGAGCGCGACGAACACCGAGTCCGCCGTCGAGGACACCATCAAGGCCGCCGCGGACGCCGGTTCGTCGTTCTGGGAGTGGTTCACCGGCTGGCCGCTGCAGATCCTCATCATCCTGGCGATCGGCATCGTCGTGCTGGTGCTGCTGCGCCGCGTGATCGCGCACGTCGCGGAGCGCATCGCGACCGGCGCGGGCACGACCACGACCGAGACGTCCCCGGCCTGGCGCCGCTACCTGCAGCGCACGCCGTTCGTCGAGGACGCGATCGCGATGGCGAACCCGCTGGCCAGCCAGCGGCGCGCGCAGCGGGCCCGCACGGTCGGGTCGGTGCTGCGCTCGACGGCGAACATCTTCATCGGCACGATCATGGCGCTGATGATCCTGCAGGCGCTCGGTCAGCCCGTCGGCCCGCTGGTCGCCTCCGCCGGCGTCGTCGGTGTCGCGCTGGGCTTCGGTGCGCAGAGCCTGGTGAAGGACTTCATCTCCGGCGTCCTGCTGCTGGTGGAGGACCAGTTCGGCGTCGGCGACGTCGTCGACCTCGGCTCCGGCGCGACGGGCACGGTCGAGGAGGTGCAGCTGCGGGTGACTCAGGTGCGCGCCTTCGACGGCACGCTCTGGTACGTGCGCAACGGCGAGATCCTGCGCGCCGGCAACATGACGCAGCAGTGGTCGCGCGCCGTCGCGGAGGTGCGGGTGCCGCTGGAGGCCGACGTCGACACGGTGCGGGTCGCGCTCGGCCGCGCGGCCGACGACGTGCAGGCCGACCCCGAGCTGTCGCCGCTGCTCCTCGAGGCGCCCTCGGTGCGGGGCGTGGACGCCGTCAACGACATCACCATGTCGTTCACGCTGCACGCGCAGACCCGGCCGGGCGACCAGTGGGAGGTCTCGCGCGAGCTGCGCCGCCGCGCCCAGGAGGAGCTGCGCGCGGCGGGGGTGCTCGTGCCGTCCGCCGACGCCGAGCCGGCCGTCCTCGAGCAGGAGACCGAGGCCTGACCAGGCGCGGGTGGGCGGGACGGGACGGTCAGGAGACGAGCAGGGGGTCCATCTGAGCGGCCAGGTCGTCGGCCTCCGGGCCCACGATGACCTGCACCACGCGACCGGAGCGCACCACGCCGAACGCGCCCGACGCCTTGAGCCCCTGGTCGTCCACGAGGGCCGGGTCGCTCACCTCGACCCGCAGCCGCGTGATGCAGGGCTCGAGCTCGACGACGTTCCGGCTGCCGCCGAGCGCCGCGAGGATGTCGTCAGCCTTGTTCGGGGCGATGGTCATGGGGGCCTCCCGTGGAATGCGTCGTTGCAGGTCCGTGACCAGCCTAACGCTCCCGGGGCCCGAGCGGGAGGAGCAGCACCGCGGGTGTCTGGGAGGATGGCCCGGTGACGGACCAGACTTCACCCGCGTCGCCTCTCGAGCCATCGCCCGAGTCGTTCTACGACGCCGTCGGCGGGCACGCCACGTTCGAGCGACTCGTCGACGTGTTCTACGAGGGTGTCGCCGCGGACGAGGTGCTGCGCCCCATGTACCCGGAGGAGGACCTCGGGCCCGCGAAGGTGCGGCTCACACTCTTCCTCGAGCAGTACTGGGGCGGCCCGACGACGTACAGCCAGCAGCGCGGCCACCCGCGCCTGCGGATGCGGCACGCGCCCTTCAAGGTCAACCCCGACGCCCGCGACCGCTGGCTGGCGCACATGCGCGTCGCCGTCGACGCGCTGGACCTGGCGCCGATCCACGAGTCCCAGCTGTGGGACTACCTGGAGCGCGCGGCGTACAGCATGATCAACACCTTCGACGAGTGACACCTGGACCCGTCCGGTGACCCACCCTGCGACTCGACCTGGAGTGCGTGTGAGCGAGACGTCCACCACCACGCCCGCCCCCGCGGGCATCCCCGACGCCCTGGACCGCCTGCTGTCGGCGCTCGACCTGCGCGAGGTCGACGGCTGGGGCCCCCGCGGCGAGGACGACCTGTGGCGCGGCGACAGCGTGCCCGGCCCCGGCCGCCGCGTGTACGGCGGCCAGGTGCTGGCCCAGGCCCTGCTCGCGTGCGGCCGCACGGTGGACGACGACCGCCTGCCCCACTCGCTGCACGCCTACTTCCTGCGCGAGGGCGCGCTGGACACCCCGATCGACTTCGCCGTGGAGCGGTTGCGCGACGGGCGGTCGTTCAGCGCCCGGCGCACGCACGCCATCCAGCACGGCAAGCCGATCCTGTCGCTGACGGTGTCGTTCCAGACCGACCAGCCCGGGTACGAGGCCGCGGAGCCCGCGCCGGCCGGCGTCCCGGCACCGGAGGACGTCCCGTCGGCGATCGAGGTGCTCCACGGCATCGACCACCCGGCCGCGAAGTTCTGGTCGCACGAGTCGGCGTTCGACCTGCGGCACGTGGGCGGCTCGTTGTACCTGGGCCCCGACCCGGAGCCGAAGCCCACCCAGCAGGTGTGGGTGCGGGCCCGGCACGCGATCGCGTCGGACGACCCGCTGCTGCACCGCGCGCTGCTCGCCTTCGCGTGCGACCAGGTGATGCTCGAGCCGGTGCTGCGCCAGGCGGGGCGCTCGTGGATCGACGTCGGCGGCGCCGTGCCGATGGCGAGCCTCGACCACGCCATGTGGTTCCACCGCGACGCGCGCGCCGACGACTGGCTGCTGTACGTCCAGGAGTCGCCCGGCGCCCAGGGCGGGCGCGGCCTCGGCCTGGCCCGCGTGTACGACCGCGAGGGCCGGCTGGTGGCGAGCATCGCGCAGGAGGGCATGATCCGGCTCCCCGGCTGACGTCCGCGCGCCTCCCCGCGGCGCTGCGGGGAGCGCGCCGTCGCCGCACACTGTGCGCGTGCGACTGCGCCGCGTCTCCGCCTCCTCCCCCGGCTACTCGCGCCGCGCGAAGGGCGACGGCTGGGCGTTCCTCGACGTCGACGGGGCCCTGCTCGACGACGAGGCGGAGGTGGCGCGGTGCACCCGGCTGGCGGTCCCGCCGGCCTGGACCGACGTGTGGATCTGCCGGTACCCCGACGGTCACCTCCAGGCCTTCGGCCGCGACGACGCCGGGCGCGGCCAGTACCTGTACCACGAGCAGTGGCAGGCGAGGCGTTCGCGCCGCAAGCACGACCACGTGCTCGACGTCGGCCGGCGGTTGCCCGCCGCCCGCGCCGGGGTGACGCGCGACCTGGGCCGCGACGGCGTCGGGCGCCGTCGGGTGCTGGCCCTCGCGTTCCGGCTGCTCGACGACGCGTACTTCCGCGCCGGCGGGGAGGTCTATGCGGCGAAGCACCGCAGCTACGGCCTCGCGACGATCCGCAAGGAGCACGCCACCGTGCGGCGCGACGGGAGCGTGCACTTCCGGTACCCCGCCAAGTCCGGGCAGCTGCGCGACGTCCTCGTCGAGGACCCGCTGGTGGCTTCGCTCGTCACGACCCTCAAGCGTCGGCGCGGCGGCGTCGACCTGCTCGCGTGGCGGGACGACGACGGGGCGGGCTGGCACGACGTCACCAGCGCGGACGTGCAGGCCGCCGTCAAGGAGCGCCTCGGCGAGGACGCGACGCCGAAGGACTTCCGCACCTGGCACGCCACCGTGCTCGCGGCGCGCGCCTTGGCCGACGCCGGCGCGCCGCCGCGCTCGCAGCGGGCGCGACGGCGGGTGGTCGCCCAGGTCGTCCGTGACGTGGCCGACGAGCTCGGCAACACGCCGGCCGTCGCCCGCGCGTCGTACGTCGACCCGCGGCTGGTCGACCTGTGGGAGCACGGCGAGACGATCGGCCCCACCCGGACGCGCTCCGCCGCCGAGCGCGCGGTGCTGGACCTGCTGGGCTGACCGCGAGGGAGTACCCCCTCGGCGAGGAGGTACTCCCTCGGCGGGGTCAGCTGCAGGGCAGCGGGCCGTCAGCCGGCGAGGTGCCGTTGGCGACGAAGCCCACCGTGGCCTGCGCCCCGGCGGCGAGGTCGGCGTTCCACGCCGCCCCCGTGATCGTCCCGCCGGACAGCACGCCGCCCCACAGGTTCGTGGTGGACAGCCCCGCCGGAGCGGTCACCGCCCACCCCGGGGCGCCGTCGTCACCCGCGGTGACCACGATCTGGCCCTGGTACCCGCCCGACCACGAGTTCGTCGTCGAGTACACCGCCGTGCACGCCCCGTCCGTCGGGTCCGGGCCGCCGTCGTCCGGACCCGTCGTCACGCTCACCGGCGCCGACGCCGCCGACACGTTCCCCGCCGCGTCCCGCGCCGTCACCGTGTACGAGTACGCGGTCTCCGGCTCGAGCCCTTCGTCGACGAACGACGTCGCCGCGGCGCCCACGGAACCGACGACCTCGCCGTCCCGGCTGACCTGGTACCCGGTGACCCGGGTGTCGTCCGTCGACGCCGACCAGGTCACCTGCACACTCGTGCCGTCCGCGGTGGCGGTCACGCCCTGCGGCACGCTCGGCGCGGTGGTGTCGTCCGTCGGGACGTCCTCGCCGAACAACCGGTCGTAGTCCGCGAGCGCGGTCGCGACCGCCGTCTGCGCCCAGAACCGGTGGTAGGTGAACTCGGGCGCGGGCCCGCCGTCGAGGTGGTCCTGCACCTTCTGCCACTGCGGGTCGTCGGTGTAGAACGACCGCAGGTCGAGGAACGAGGCGCCCGCCCCGATCTCGTCGCCGTTCGGCATGGTGCCGGTCCAGCCCTCCGGCACGTACACGCCGTCGCCGTCCGCGGAGGTGAGCACGTCGTCGAACCGGGAGTAGTCGGCGCGCGTCTCCGTCGTGGCGACGCCGAGCGGGTCGCTGTTCTGGGTCCAGATCGCGTCCAGCAGGTCGTGCGCGACCTGCTGGGCCTGCGCGTGCTGCTCCCCCTCGCCACCGGCCGCGTAGTACATGAGCGACCGGGCGAGCGCGCCGGCGACGCCGACGTCCTGCCCGTAGCCGGTGACCTCGACGGAGAGGCCGGCGTTGTCGCCGGGGTCCGCGGCGTCCCAGTCGTCGGGCTGACCCGACCAGGCGAGGTTCGACGGGATCTGCCACGAGTCGTCGGTGATGGTGATGTGGTCGATCACCCACGGCACCCACTTGTCGAGAACGGCCCCGGCGCGCGCGTCGCCCGTCTCCTCGTACAGCTGCGCGATGCGCTCCACGCCCCAGCCCTGCATGCCCATCCACTGGTTGGAGGGCGGGTCGTGGTAGACCGGCGCCTCCTGGTAGGCCATGCCGTAGAAGGTCGCGACGTCGTCGGGCCGGTCGGCGTAGTGCCCCTCCCAGCTGTTGGTCGCGCCGCCGGCGATGCCGCCCTCGGGCGCCTGGAGCCACTGGAACAGCTCGAGCTGGCGGTCGAGGCTGGCGGCCCAGTCGTCGGACGCCGTCGGCGACGCGGGCTCGAGGTCCGGGTCGTTCGACAGCGCCCACGCCGCCATCGGGTTCTGGTACCCGAAGTGCGCGTGGCTGGAGCCGATGCGCCACGCCCACGGCGAGGCCGTGTCGAGCGCGCCGCCCCAGGCGTAGTACCAGGACAGCAGGTAGTGCGCGCTGTCGCGGCCGGTGCCCGCGGGGCACGACGTGGACTCGCAGCCCGGCGTCTTGAAGTACTTGTCGAACAGGGCGTAGCGCAGGTAGTCGCCCATCTTGGACGCCTTGCCCACCGTGTCGGCCACGGCCTCGGGCTGCCCCTGCTCGGCGGCGAACTTGTTGGCCCAGTAGGCGGCCTCGACGGCGCGCGCGTCGGCGTCGGGCGCGTTGGTGTACTTCCACTGCTCCGCATACGACGCGTCGCCGGTGAACAGGTCGAGGTAGCCGTTCTCGCCGCCGTAGGAGAAGTCGTCGATCGACGGCTGCGGCACCGTCTCCCACACCGACTCCTGCGGCCCGCGCTGGAAGGTGTTGATGTACGACGTGCCCTCGTGGTCCGGCCCCAGCAGCTCGGACGAGCCGGGCGCCGCACCGAAGCCGTACACGTTGTCGACGTCGGCGAGCCAGTGCATCCCGTACACCTCGGGGGTGCCGTAGGTGGACTCGAGCTCCGCGCCGATCGGGTCGCGCCCGACCGACACGCCCGTGTCGAGCGGGGAGGGGTACCGGCTCGGGTGGTCGAACTCCGGGGCGTAGGTCGCGGGCTTGGCCGGGTCGTACGCCGCGTTGGTCGGCTGGTTCTCCGTGGTCGGGATCATGTACTGCTCGAGCGTGTCCCAGGCGTGGTTGAACGGTTCCCAGTCGCCGGTCACCTGCCCGTAGGACGTCTCCAGCCACAACCAGAACGAGTACGCCTCGCTCGTGGTCTCGTGCCCGTAGTCGGGGGCCTCGACCATGAGCGTCTCGACCGCGTGGTACGGGATGCCCTGCGGCGAGAAGTAGCCGTTGGCCGGGTCGTGGATCTTGTCGTAGAGCTCCAGGAACCGCTGCGTGTACTCGCCGTCGACGAGCAGGGTGCGCTCGGCCGGGGCAGCCGCCGCGGCGGCCGGCCCGGAGGCACCGGGCGCGCCGAGCGCCGCCGCGGTCGGGCCGGCGGCGGCGAGCGCGGCCAGCGCCGCGAGCGCGGCGCCCGCGGCCACGACGCGTCGCGGCCGCCCGCCGGGGCGTGATCGGGCCGGACGTGATCGGGCGGCGCGTGGCTGTGGTGCGGGTGTGCGTGACGTGCGTGACGTGCGTGACGTGCGTGACGTGCGTGACATCGTGCGTGCACCTCTCATCGTCGGGAGGCTCGCCCCGCCCCGCGGTCCGCCGGCGGCGACGGGGGCGTCGAGCACCCCCGAGGCTCGTCGCGGCTCCACGGCCCCGGCAACGCACGGAAACGTTTCAGGTGACGCTCAGGCGCGCCGGGCGGTCGGGGCCGCGCGACGGCGCGCCAGCCGGTCGCCCGCCCGCCGCAGCACCTCGATGGCGTCGCCGCCGCCCGCGGACCCGTCGTCGTGGGCGGGCTCGGGGTGGCTCGTGCCCGCGGCGTGCTCGACGACGGCCTGCGCCCCGAGCACCGCCCGCAGCCGGGCGAGGCGATCCCGGGCCGCGACGGCGTCCGCGCCGTCGAGCAGCACGACGACGTCGCGCGGCGCCGGCCCGTACGCGCAGTCGTCGGGCTCCAGCTCGCCGTGCAGGCGGCGCAGCGCCAGGGCGGTCGGCGGTGCGGGGAACCCGACGCCGAGGACCTGCCAGCCGTACGCCCCGACCCGGCGGGCGCGGGAGATCGCCCGCTCGAGCCGGTCGACGAACAGCTCGCGGGCCACGAGCCCGGTGCCGGGGTCGACCAGCACCCGCTCGCGCAGCTCGCTGCGGAACAGGGTCACCTCCGAGACCACGGCCATCGCCCCGACCATGCGCGCGGCGCGGCCCCCGGCGTCGTGCACCGTGACAGCGCGGCAGCGCACCGTGACGTGGCGACCGTCGGCGACGCGGATCCGGTGCTCGACGTCCAGCGGCTGGTGCGACCCGGACAGCTGCGCGGCCACCGCGGACTGCACGCGGCGGACGTCGTCGGGGTGCACGCGACCCAGCCACTCCTGCGGGTCGTCGCCGACGCCGGCCGGGTCGCACCCCACGATGCGGGCCCACGCGTCGGAGTAGCGCACGCGGCCCGCCTCGACGTCCCAGTCCCAGGTGCCGTCGTGGGACGCGATGGACACCAGCGCGGTCCGCTCGTGCCCGGCGGCGACCTCGAGCGCCAGCACCCGCTCGCGCTCCGCGGCCTCTGCCAGCTCCCGGCGCTGGGCCTGCAGGGCGCTGAGGGTGTCCTCCGCGTCGAGGGCCACGCCGAGCATGGCCGCCCAGTGGTTGTATCTCGCCCGCGTGCTCGTGGCACGGGTGTCGACGAGCCCGCTCACCACGAGCACGCCCCGGTCCGAGCTGCCGAAGCCCACGGGCACGACGACGGTCGGCGACGCCGGGTCCACGAGCTCGGGCGGAGGGAACTCCTGGGGCGGGTACGTCGCACCGACCAGCCGTCGCGGACCGGTCGCGCCCCCGCGCGCGCCCACCACCTGCAGCGCCCGCCCGCCCGGGACGTCGGCGTCGTCGACCCAGAGCGCGAGCGCCGCCACCCCGCCGTGGCCGCGCGGCAGCCAGTCGAGGCTGCGCAGGGCGTCGCCGTCCGCCCGCATCATCTCGAGGTCCACCTCGTACTGCTCGGCGAGCTCGCGCTCGAGCCGCCCGGCCCGGCCCAGGGTGCCCGCGACCGTCCCGCGCGCCAGCGCGACCACGACGTCGCGCACGGTCGTCTCCAGCGCCGTCCGGCGGGCGGCCGGCCCGAGCGCCGTCCCGCTCCGCGCGGCCTCCGCCCCGCCCTGACCCGAGAGGCGGCGCGCGGCCGCGCGCCGGTGGCTCCGGACGGTCCTCGCCGCCTCGACGTGCAGCGCGGGCACCAGCTGCTCGAGCGCGTCGGGCGACGGGCGCAGCCGGGCCGTCGCGTCGGCGAGCGCGCGCAGCGCCGGCGCCGGGGCACGCAGCCCGCGGTCCGCCGCGGCGGCCAGCACCTGCCGCACGGCGGCGACCCACACGTCCCGGCCGTGCTCGCGCGCGAGCACCACGGGCGCCACGTCGTCCAGGCCGGGGTCCGCGCCCGTCGTCGGGCCGGACGACGTGCCGGGCGCGGAGACGGACGCGCCGTCGAAGGTGCCGGACGGCAGGTCCGCACGCCCGTCGGGCTCCGGGCAGCCGCTCCGCCCCGTCACGACGACGTGCCCCCGCGCGCCCGCCTCGCAGCCGCAGGACTCGCGCAGCACCAGCGCCGAACGCCCGAGGCGGTGCTCCCCCGTCACCCGCTCGCCGGCGATCATCGCCAGCACGAGCTGGGCGGCGCGCTCACCGACCGCGTCGTGCAGCAGGTCCACGGTCGACAGCCGCGGGCGGATCCGCGCCCCGAGGTCGGAGTGGTCGATCCCGACCACGGCCTGCGCCTCCGGGAGCGGCAGGCCCTGGGCGCGCAGCCCGCGCATGAAGCCGACGGCGTTCCGGTCGGTGGCGGCGAGGGTGGCCGTCGTCGGCAGCGTCCCGTCGCCCGCCTCCACCAGGCGCCGCGCGACGACCTGCGCCCCGGCCTCCTGGTTGTCGCGGGTGCGGTAGAGCCACTCGGCCCGGGGTTCGATGCCGTGCGCCAGGAGCGCGTCCCGGTACGCGTCGTACCGCTCGCGCGTGTCGGTCTGGTCCGCGGCGCCGAGGAAGCCGATGCGCCGGTGGCCGTGCGCGACGAGGTGGTCGACGACGGCCCGCGCCGCGCCGGAGTTGTCCGGACCGAGGCTCGGGGCCGAGACCCCCTCCACCGGGCCGACCCCGACGAGCACCAGGGGCGTGCCGGCGTCGTGGATGTCGCGCAGCGTGTCGTCCTCGAGCGCGCTCGTCACGACGATGAGTCCGTCGCACCGCGACCCGCCGACCAGCGTGCGCCGGCGCGGCACCGCCGGGAACTCGGCCCGGTCCAGGTCCGCCGGGTAGGTCTGCAGCGCCACCACCCGGTGCCGCCCGGCGCGCAGCACCCGGGCCGCACCCGCCAGCGCCCGCCCGAAGTAGTACCCCCCGAGCACGGGGCTGACCACCCCGATCGTCCGCGGGCCGCCGACGGGGCCCCTTCCCTGAGCACCGACCGTCGTCATCCGTACCACCGTCCTCGCCGTCGAGTACCGCGCACGTTCCCGGGTGCATTCTGCACCGATTCCCGGCACAGTGTGGGAGCGTGACCACGCCAAGCCGCACCGGGCCCGTGCCCGCCGTCGGCGCCCGACGCATCACCATCACCGACGTCGCGCGCGCCGCGGGCGTCTCGATCGCCGTCGTCTCCTACGCCCTCAACGGGCGCCCGGGGGTGTCCGACCGCACCCGGCGCCACGTGCTGCGCACCGCCGCGGACCTGGGCTGGCGCCCGAGCGCCGCCGCGCGCTCGCTGCGCTCCGCGCCCCACAGCGTCTCCGTCCAGGCGGTCGGCCCGGCGGACGCCGCGCGGGCCACCGCCGTCGCCCTCGGCCTGCGGTCGGCGCTCCAGGTGGGTGACGACGCGCCCGCCACCGACGTGGTCGTCGACGTGGCGCCCGACCGGGACGCCGCGGCCCGGGACCTCGAGCACGCGTGGACGGAGCGGCGCCACGCCGCGTTCGTCGTCGCGGGGCTCACGCGCGACGACCCGCGTGCCCGCGCCGCCCGTCACGGCGGCGTCCCCCTCGTGCCGCTCGCGCCGTCGCGCGCGGCGGGACCGGGTGCCGCGGCGGGCGCGGTCTGGTTCGCCGGGGACGCCGACGAGCGGGCCGCGCGCTACCTGCGCGAGCTCGGGCACGCCCGGCTCGCGCTCCTCGCACGGGACGCCCACGAGGACCGGTCGGCCGCCCTGCTCGACGCGCTCGACGCCCTCGACGAGGCGCAGGCGGGCCTCCGCTCGCGCGTCGCGGCCACGGTCGAGCGGGTCGAGTACCGCACCGTCGAGGACGCCGCGGCCGGCGCCGCGCGGCTTCTCGCCACCGAGGACCGCCCCACGGCAGTCGTCGCCGACGGCGACGTCGCGCTGCTCGCCGTGCTCGAGACGGCCAGGCAGCGCGGCCTGAGCGTGCCGTGGGACCTGTCCGTGCTGGTGCTCGAGGACTCCGCGGTCTGTCGCCTGGTGCATCCCGCCGCGACCGCGGTCGCCCGCCCGTGGGAGGAGCTCGGTGCCGCGGCCGCCGCCGCCGTGCGGCCCCTGCTGGGTGGCGGGGAGCCGACGACCACCGACGACCACGACGGACGAGCCGGTACCACGGTCCCCGTCGCCCGGCTCGTCATGCGGGGCTCCACGGCGCCCGCCCCCGCCTAAACGTTTCGCGCCCTGTCCCGTGGCGCCGGCCGTTGCCAGGTTGGGGTCGTCGGCGCCGACGGCCCGACGTCCGGTGTCCCGGGGCGGTTGCGCCCGCCACGACGGCCCGGGCACCTGACGATCCAGGAGGCTCCTGTGCGATCAGCTTGGGAACGGCGCAAGGGCGCGCCGCAACGGGGACGGCAACGGAGACTGCCACACGGCCGTGCCACCGCCACGACGGCCGCCGTCGCCGCGCTCGTGGCAGCGCCGCTGACGGCCGCCACCTCGGCGGGCGCGGCCGAACCCCGCGTCGACAACCCCTTCGCGGGCGCGGACCAGTACGTCAACGCGTACTGGTCCGACAACGTCACGGCCGCCGCGGAGCGTGCCGGCGGAGCCCTCGGCGACTCGATGCGCGCCATCGCGAACGAGCCGACGTCCGTCTGGATGGACCGGATCAGCGCCATCGAGGGCAACGCCGACGGCCCCGGCCTGCGGACGCACCTCGACGCGGCGCTCGCGCAGAAGCAGGGCGACACCCCGCTGGTCTTCAACGTCGTCATCTACGACCTGCCCGGGCGCGACTGCTACGCCCTGGCCTCGAACGGCGAGCTGCCCGCGACGGACGAGGGCATGGAGCGCTACGAGACCGAGTACATCGACGCCATCGTCGACGTCCTCGACGACCCGGCGTACGAGGACCTGCGGATCGTGGCGACCGTCGAGCCCGACTCGCTGCCGAACCTCGTCACCAACAGCAGCGAGCCGCTGTGCCAGCAGGCCGCGCCGTACTACCGCGAGGGCGTCGCCTACGCGCTCGACCGCCTGCACGACGTGGGCAACGTGTACAGCTACATCGACGCCGCGCACGCCGGTTGGCTCGGCTGGCCGAACAACGCGCAGCCCGCGGCCCAGCTCTTCGCCGACGTCGTGGGCAGCACCGAGGCGGGCTTCGACTCCGTGGCCGGATTCGTCACCAACACGGCGAACTCGACGCCCCTGGCGGAGCCGTTCCTCGAGGACGGGAACTTCGGCAGCGGCGGGTTCGTGCGCCAGGCCGAGTTCTACGAGTGGAACGCCGACTTCGACGAGACGGACTGGACCGCCCACCTGTACGACCTGCTCGTCGCCGAGGGCTTCCCCGCCTCGATCGGCATGCTCATCGACACCTCCCGCAACGGCTGGGGCGGCCCCGACCGGCCCGCCGCCGAGAGCACGTCGAGCGACCTCAACACCTACGTCGACGAGTCCCGCGTCGACCGCCGCAACCACCGCGGCGCCTGGTGCAACCCGTCCGGCGCGGGCATCGGCGAGCGGCCCCAGGCCACGCCCGCCGGCTACCCCGAGTCGCACCTCGACGCCTTCGTGTGGGTGAAGCCCCCGGGCGAGTCGGACGGGTCCTCGGAGGAGATCCCGAACGACGAGGGCAAGCACTTCGACCGGATGTGCGACCCGACGTTCAACTCGCCCAAGCTGGGCGGCCTCCTCACCGGCGCGCTCCCGGACGCGCCGCTGTCCGGCAAGTGGTTCGAGAGCCAGTTCCAGATGCTCGTGACCAACGCCTACCCGGCGATCGGCGACGGCGGCACCGACCCCGGCCCGGACCCCGACACCACCGCGCCGAGCGTGCCGCAGGGCGTGACCGCCACCGCGGACGGCACGAGCGTGCAGGTGACCTGGTCGGCGTCGACCGACGACACGCGGGTCACGAGCTACGGCGTGCTGGTCGACGGCGCGGCCGCGACGACCTCCACGTCGACGTCGGCCACGCTCACCGGCCTGGAGCCGGAGACGTCGTACGAGATCACGGTGACGGCGCGGGACGCGGCGGGGAACGTGTCGGCGGCGTCGGCGCCGGTGAGCGTGACGACGGGTCCGGACGACGGCGGCCCGGACCCGACGGACGGGGCGTGCACGGCGGTGTACTCGACGACGAGCTCGTGGTCGGGCGGGTACCAGGGCCAGATCGTGGTCACCGCGGGTGACGACGGCGCGCCGGGGTGGGCGGTGACCGCTCCGGCGGGACTGTCCACCACGAACCTGTGGGGCGGCGTGCTGTCCGGCGGGACGATCACGGGGGCGGCGTGGAACGCCGACCTCGCCGCCGGCGCGCAGGCCACGGTGGGCTTCGTCGCCAACGGCACCTCGCCGGCCGACGGCCCGCTGCCCTGCAGCTGACCGCGAGGTAGCACCGGAATCGCCGAGGTAGGACGCGTCTCGCCGAGCTAGTGGACTGGGCCACGACCTCGGCGAGACTCGTCCTACCTCGGCCTGCTGAGCACGACCTCGTGCGTCAGCCGCGGCGCCGGAAGGCCACGGGGTCCTCGAGGTAGGCCTCCCAGGCCGCGCGCTCGACGTCGGCGATGCGCCGCGGCGCGCCCATCGCGGCGTCGACGACGACGATCGTCGTGGCCGCCTTGACGTACGCCTTGCCGCCCGACGCCGGGCCCGTGCGGTCGAAGCCGCCGGGGACGCCGTCGTGCACCTCGTAGCAGACCTCGAGGCTCGCGCCCCCGATCGCGCCGATCCACATCTCCACCCGGACCGGGGTGCGGGAGAAGGCGAGCGGGCGCAGGTACTCGATCTGCTGCCCGGCGACGAGCGTGTGCGACGTGGCGTGCGGGCCCGTGTCGAGGACGGCGGTGGGCCACTCCTCGCCGTCCACGGCCTCCGGGTGCCGCCAGAACGCCGTGATGCGCGCGTCCTCCAGGAGGCGGAGCATCGCGACGTTGTTGACGTGCTGGTAGGCGTCGAGGTCCGACCAGCGCAGGGGGACGGGCACGTGCAGACGGGTCATGGCTCGCATCGTCGCACGCCGTCGGCCCCGGACCGGCATCGTCCCGGGACCGGCGTCAGCCGGCCGCGATCGCCGCCGCGGCGCGGCAGCGCGCGAGCGCGGCGAGCTCGTCCCCCACCGGCACGCGCACCAACCGGTCCGCCACGCCCGAGACGGACTCACGCAGGCGACGGCGCACCCGCGCCGCCCGGCGGCGCGCGCCCCACGCCGTGAAGACCCGCGCGACGAGCGCGAGCAGCAGGCCTGCCACCAGCCCCCCGATCGCCAGCAGGGTGGGCCACGGCACCTCGAGCACCCCGCCGCCGGAGCCCGTGAGGTCCACGGTGAGCACCGGCAGGATCAGCGGCGGCAGCCGGAAGTACTCCACCGCCGCCGCGGCGGCGAGCCACAGCAGCCCCACCACGGCCGCCGCCAGCAGCACCCACTGCACGGCACCCACCGCAGCCCACCAGCGCGGCCGCCGCGCCGCCTCCAGCCGGGTCCCGACGACCGCCTGGTCGAGGTCCCCGGGCAGCCGGTCGATCGCGTCCTGCGCCCGGCCGCGCGCCACCAGCACCCACGGGTCGGGCGCGCCCTCGGTGACCTCGTCGACGTACCGGCGGACCGCCGACGCCGACGCCGCACGCACGGCGGGGCGCGTCGTCGGCAGGGAGCTGCGCACCAGGTCGGGGCGCTCGGGTGCGCCGCCGCCCCCCGACCCACCGGTGGGCGACCCGCCCGCCCCGGGCCCTCCTGCGCCCCGCCGGAGCCCCAGCCGCCGCAGTGGGTCGCGCCGGAGCCGCGACACCCACCGGGTGACCGGCCAGCCCGTGGCCAGGTGCGCGTCCCGCCGGTGCGTGGCCGCCACCGCGTCCGCGACCGTGGGCACCCCCGCGGCGGCCACGAGGGCATCCACCAGCGCGTCCGCGGCCCGCTCCCCCGCGTGCGACGCCGGGCTGGAACCGCACGCGTCCGCGATGCGCTGCGCGGCGGCGCGGGCGTCCGCGGCGAGCCGCGCGGTCGCCGCCTCGCGGCGCGCCGCCGCCTCGGCGAGCAGCCCCTTGAGCTGGTCCATCCCCCGCCCGGTCGCGGCCGACACGGCGAGCACCCGGGCGCCACCGAGCCCGTCGGCGGCGACCAGCCGGCGCAGGTCGGCGAGCATCGCGTCCGTCTCGGCGTCGGACAGCCGGTCGGTCTGGTTGAGCACCACGACCACGACCTCCGACCGGCCCGCCAAGGGGCGCAGGTACCGCTCGTGCAACGCCGCGTCGGCGTACTTCTGCGGATCCACCACCCACACCAGCAGGTCGGCCCGCTCCACCAGCCGCTCGGCCCGCACCCGGTGCTCCACGACCACCGAGTCGTGGTCGGGCAGGTCGAGCAGCACCAGCCCGGTCGAGATCCCCGCCGGGACGCGCCTCCCCCGCAGGCGGGCGAGCCCGCGCCGGGGGCGAGCCGCACCGGGGCCCTCACCGGGGTCGTCGTCCGTCGGCGTCGGCATCTCCTGACGCCGACGGACCTCCAGCCAGTCGAGCAGCGGCCCGGCGCCGTCGCCCCAGACCGCCGCCACCGCGTGGGACGTCGTGGGGCGGCGGACCCCGACGGTCGCGATCTCCGAGCCCGCGACGGCGTTGAGCACGCTCGACTTGCCGGAGCCGGTGGCGCCCGCGAGTGCCACGACGGTGTGCTCCGCGGAGAGGCCGCCGCGTTCGCGGGCGCGCTTCACGACGCCCCGGGCGTCGTCGAGCAGCTCGCGGTCGAGGCGGCCGCTCGCCGCCACGATCGCCGTCTCCAGCGCCCCGGTCCGGTCCGCGAGGTCGATCCGGCTCACCGGTCCCCCTCCTCGCCCCGGGAGCGGGACCGGCGGCGCGACCACCAGCCGCCCCGGCGGGCGGGGACGCCCTCCTCGGGGACCGGCGCGTCGTCGGTGCCGGGCGGCGCCTCGGGCGGGCGGAAGGTGCCCGCGCCGCGCAGCAGGCCGCCGCTCCACGGGCGGGTGACGCCCTCCTGCGGCACGGCCCGGGCCGCCCGCTCGGCGCGGGCGGCCGCGGCGACCCGGTGGGCGGCGTCCCGGACGCCGTCGGCCCCGGTCTGCTGCGTGCCCAGCGCGTCGAGCTGCGCCGTGTACCGGGCCGCCTGCCCGCGCAGCACCGCGTCGACGCGGCCGTTGAGCCGCTCCTTGGCCTGGGCGGCCAGCCGGCGCACGGCCTCGTCGCCGAACACGGCCTCGAGCAGCTTCTGCGCGACGATCGCCGTGCCGCCGGCGATGCCGATCTCGGCACCCGTGAGCCCGGCCGTCGAGGCGAAGACGATGACCATGAGGCTGACGCCGAGCGCGTTCACGCCGAAGGACACCGCGCGGGCGGTGCCGCGGCGCGACGCGCCCTGCTCGCGCACGAGCCCGAGCACGTCCTCCTGCCAGCCGCGGATCTGCTCCGCCACCTCGGTGCGCAGGGCCGCCGGGACGCGGGCCAGGTCGAGGCCGTCCAGGAGCGCCGCGCCCGCGCCGTCGCCCCGCCAGGCGGCGAACGTGCGCTCGGCGGCCTGTTCCGCCGCGTCGAGGATCACCGACTCCAGCCCGTGCGCGATGGCCTGCTCCACCTGCGGCGCCTCCTTCGGGCGGCCGCGGAAGAACCGGGCGACGGCGTCCCGCACGCGCCCCACGCCCGCCTCGACGGACCGGAAGAACTCCCCCGTCCCGACGAAGTCCTGCCAGCGGGCCAGCACCTCGCCGCGCAGCAGCGCGCCGTCCGACGTCGCCGTCTCCACCTGCTCCAGCGCCTCCGCGTGGTACCGCCGGACGGCGTCGCGCAGCCGGGCGTCGGCCACCTCCTGGCCGTCCGCGGTCTCCGCGAGGGCGACGGCGCGCCGCACGAGGTCGTCCACCACGCCGTCCCGGGTGGCGGCGATCACCCGCGCCCGCGCCTCCGGGTCGCCGCCCAGCCCGGACAGCCACGTCGCGACCTCCGCGACCGCGGCCTCCGGCAGGAGACCGTCCACCAGGGCCCCGGGCCCCTGCTCGGCGGCCTCGCCGAGCACGAAGACGCGAGCGTCGCCCAGGCCGTGCTCCACCGTCATGCGGCGCAGGTCGTCGGCCACGACCTCCGCACCCGGGTCCACGCGGTCGAGCACGATGGCGACCTGCGCGCGGCGTCGCGCCGCCTGGCCCAGCAGGTCCCACGGCACGGCGTCGGCGTACCGGGCCGCCGTCGTGACGAAGAGCCACAGGTCGGCCGCGCCCAGGAGCTGCGCGGACAGCTCGCGGTTGGCGGTCTCCACGGAGTCGATGTCGGGGGCGTCGAGCAGGGCGAGACCCTGCGGCAGCGCCTCGCTCGCGACCAGCCGCAGCGCCGCGGCTCCCTCCGCCGTCGGCGCCCTGTCGGAGCCCTGGTGCTCCCCGGCCGTCCCGGCGTCCGGAACCTGGCCCGAGGACGACACGCGCGCCAGCCCGGGCAGCACGCGGTCGGTGGTGAACCACCGCGCGTCGAGGGGGTGGTGCACCAGGACGGGCGCGCGCGTGGTGGGGCGCAGCACCCCCGGCGCGGACACCGGCTCCCCGAGCAGCGAGTTGACCAGGGTGGACTTCCCCGCGCCCGTCGACCCGCCGACCACGACCAGCAGCGGCGCCCGCTCGGCCCGCAGCCTCGGCAGCAGGTAGTCGTCGAGCTGGTCGACGGCCTGGTGCAGGTCGGCCCGCGCCGCACCCACGCCGGGAGTCTCCAGCGGCAGGCGCAGGGCGCCCAGCCGGGAGCGCAGCGTCTCGAGCGCGTCGACCAGCTCCCGGGCCGCCGCGTCGTCCCTCGGGTCGGGGGCGGCGGTCGTGTCCGGGTCGGTCATGTGCCCAGTCTGCCCATCAGGGACGATCCGTGCAGAGCCGACCTGTGAGATGGCGCACCCGACCGACCCGGACCACGCGATCCGCGGTGCCATGGGAGGGCACGACGGCGTGCCGCGCGCCGGCCCACGGACCCGCCGCCAGGAGGCACCGGGGCTCGACCCGACCAAGGTCAGCCAGGTGCCGCGCTGGCGCGAGACCGAGGGCGTCTACACCGAGCTGGAGCGCGACGTCATGGCGTACGCCGAGGCCATGACCGCGACACCGCCCACCGTCACCGACGACATGGTCGCCGCGCTCGTGGCCCGCCTCGGCTCCGCCGCGACGGTGGAGCTCACCGAGATGGTCGCCGTCGAGAACCTGCGGTCGCGCTCGTTCTCCGCGGCGGGCGTGCGGAGCCAGGGGTACTCCGACGTCTGCGAGCTGCCGCTCGCGTCGTCCTGACGCGCGCTCGCGACGTCAGGCCCGTCAGGCCAGACGACGGCGCAGCCACGCGACGCACGCCTCGCCCTGGGCGCGCTGGAACGCCCGCAGGTGCGGGATGCCCGGGACCGGCGGCTGCAGCGACGAGTGCACGAAGTACCCGGTGAGCGCGACGAGGTAGGCCGTCACCGCGTCCTCGTCGGTCCCCGACGGCAGCGGGCGCAGCCGCAGCGCCCCCTCCGGCGTCGGCCCGCCCTCGACCTGCACGGCCGGCAGCATGCCCACCAGGTCGCAGAACGCCGCGCCCCGCCCCGGGTACGCCCAGTCGACGGCGACCGCGCGCAGCCCGCTCGCGCCACCGGGCCCGCGCTCGACGAGCACCGCGTTGTCGCCGCGCAGGTCGCCGTGGACGAGCCGGTCGCCGGCGACGGCCGCCGGCGCCTCGAGCTCGAGCGCCGCGAGCCGGTCCAGGTGCTCCGCGAGCCACGGGTCGTACGACGCGAGGCCCGCCGGCCGCTCCGCCGCGAGCCGCCCGGTGAGCTGCGCGGGCAGCTCGGCGGCGAACTCCGGCAGCACGCCCGCCGCGGCCTCCTGCTCCCCCACCTCCGCGGCGAGGTCGAGCACGGCACGCAGCTCGTCCTCCCGCCACGGCTGCGCGGGCGCGCGGCCCTCGACGGCGTCGAAGGCCAGCGCCACCCACTCGTGCCCGTCGGCGACCTCGGTCGTCCAGCGCAGGCGTGGTGCGGGCACGGCCTCGCCGAGCGCCGCCGCACGCTCCGCCTCCTGGCGGTACAGCCGGACCGTGAACTCGTGCTCCGTCGACACCGCCTTGACGAACACCGTGCCGCGGTCGGTGCGCAGCGTGGACGCCAGTCCCTGGGAGTAGCCGCCGTCGTGGCTGGTCCACCCCGTCACGGCCGCCCCCAGCCGCGCCTCGATCCCCGCGCGCACGGCGGCGGGCAGGTCGGGCCAGGTGGGGCGGGTGCGGGTGGTCGTCGCGGTCATCGCAGGAGTATCGCCGACGAGCGATCCCGCGCCCCAGGCATTTCCCTGACGCGCGACGCCCCCGGCACCACGGGGTGCCGGGGGCGTCGCGCTGGTCGTGCGGGCGCGGAGCCCGCGCGCTCAGTCGCGCGTGAGCTTGCGGTACGTCACGCGGTGCGGGCGCGCGGCGTCCGCGCCCAGGCGCTCGACCTTGTTCTCCTCGTACGAGGCGAAGTTGCCCTCGAACCAGTACCAGTTCGCCGGGTCCTCCTCCGTGCCCTCGTACGCGAGGATGTGCGTCGCGACGCGGTCGAGGAACCACCGGTCGTGGGAGACCACGACGGCGCAGCCCGGGAACTCGAGCAGCGCGTTCTCCAGCGAGCCGAGGGTCTCGACGTCGAGGTCGTTGGTGGGCTCGTCGAGCAGCAGCAGGTTGCCGCCCTGCTTGAGGGTCAGCGCCAGGTTGAGGCGGTTGCGCTCACCACCGGACAGCACGCCCGCGGGCTTCTGCTGGTCCGGCCCCTTGAAGCCGAACGACGCCACGTAGGCGCGCGACGGGATCTCGACGTTGCCGACCTTGATGAAGTCGAGCCCGTCGGAGACGACCTCCCACAGCGTCTTCTTCGGGTCGATGCCGCCGCGCGACTGGTCGACGTAGGAGATCTTGACGGTCTCGCCGACCTTGAGGTCGCCGCCGTCGAGCGGCTCCAGGCCGACGATCGTCTTGAACAGCGTGGTCTTGCCGACGCCGTTCGGGCCGATGACGCCGACGATGCCGTTGCGCGGCAGCGTGAAGCTCAGGCCGTCGATGAGCTGGCGGCCGTCGAAGCCCTTCTGCAGGTTGCTGGCCTCGAGGACGACGCTGCCCAGGCGCGGGCCCGCGGGGATCTGGATCTCCTCGAAGTCGAGCTTCCGCGTCCGCTCCGCCTCCGCGGCCATCTCCTCGTAGCGGGCCAGGCGCGCCTTCGACTTCGTCTGACGGCCCTTCGCGTTGGAGCGCACCCAGTCCAGCTCGTCCTTGAGGCGCTTGGCGAGCTTGGCGTCCTTCTTGCCCTGCACCTCCAGGCGCGCCTGCTTCTTCTCCAGGTAGGTGGAGTAGTTGCCCTCGTACGGGTAGAGGCGGCCGCGGTCGACCTCGCAGATCCACTCCGCGACGTGGTCGAGGAAGTACCGGTCGTGCGTGACGGCGAGGACGGCGCCCGGGTAGGAGGCCAGGTGCTGCTCGAGCCACAGCACCGACTCGGCGTCGAGGTGGTTGGTGGGCTCGTCGAGCAGCAGCAGGTCCGGCTTCTCCAGCAGCAGCTTGCACAGCGCCACGCGGCGTCGCTCACCACCGGAGAGCACCTTCACGTCGGCGTCCGGCGGCGGGCAGCGCAGGGCGTCCATCGCCTGCTCGAGCTGGGAGTCGAGGTCCCACGCGTCGGCGGCGTCGATGTCCTCCTGGAGCGTGCCCATCTCGGCCAGCAGGGTGTCGAAGTCGGCGTCGGGCTCCGCCATGAGGGCGGAGATCTCGTTGAACCGGTCGATCTTCGCCTTGAGCGGGCCGACCGCCTCCTCGACGTTCCCGAGCACGGTCTTGTCCTCGTTGAGCGGCGGCTCCTGCATGAGGATGCCGACCGTGTACCCCGGGGAGAGGCGCGCCTCACCGTTCGACGGCTGCTCGAGGCCCGCCATGATCTTGAGGATCGTCGACTTCCCGGCGCCGTTGGGGCCGACGACGCCGATCTTGGCGCCGGGCAGGAAGTTCAGCGAGACGTCGTCGAGGATGACCTTGTCGCCGTGCGCCTTGCGCGCCTTGTACATGGAGTAGATGAACTCAGCCACTGGCTCTGCTTCCACCGTTCGATCGCGCGGCGAACCCGAGGGATCGGGTCCGAGAGGTTCGAGGCTCCAGCGGGCAGGCTGGAGGACCGGCATGGCGGCCGGTCCACCAGCCTACGCGACCTCGGGCCTCACACGCCGACCGGCACCGGCTCGGGCTGCCGATCGGGCTCCGGCACGTCCTCGGGATCCGTCCGGTCGACCACGCGCGTGAACCGCGCCAGCCCGCGGGTGACGTCGGGGCCCACACCGTGCGCGTCGAGGACCAGCTGCCAGCGGTCCTTGCCGTCCTTGTCCGTCCACTCCTCGGTGGACAGCCGGCCCGTGACGACCACGGGGTCGCCCTGCGCCAGCGACTCCGCCACGTTGCGGGCCCCGGCGCGGAAGGACTTCACCGTGAACCACAGCGTCTGGCCGTCGGACCACTCACCGCTGCGCGGGTCGCGCACACGCCGCGTGCTCGCCACGCGGAAGGTGGTCCACTCGACGCCGCCGTCGGACCGGTGCAGCGTCGGCTTCGTCCCGACGAACCCGTTCACCGTGATGCTGACCTCGTTCATGCGCTCCTCCTGGGTCCGCCGCCGGCAGGCGCCGACGGGCCCCCAGGATCAGTCGCCCGAGGCCCGGTGCGCCCCCGCCTTCGGCGTGGCTGTGGACGACGGCGCCAGCTCGGAACCTGTGGGCAGCTTCAGGGACCCGGTGAGCGGCTGCGACGTCGGCAGCTCGGTGGCCGCCTGCGCGAGCTCGCGCACCCGGCGGTGCTCGTGGAGCAGCTTCTGCGTCGGCTCACCGAGCCCCTCGGCCAGCACGCGCTCGAGGGCCGCCCGGCCCGCGGACGCCACGGCCTGCTCGCGCTTGCGCGCCAGCGTACGCCGCGATGCCGTGCCCGCGAACGCCACCACCACGGCGGCCACGGCCAGGACGCCGGCCACCGCGAGCACCACGGCCGGCCAGGGCGAGGCGAGGTCGAGCACGCCCGTGAGTGCGAGGGCTCCCACGACCGCCGCGACCACCGCGACGGCGCCGAGCACCCACGCCGTGCGGCGCAGCGCGCGGGCCGCCGACGGGCCCCGCGTGTCGAGCGCGACGCCGCGCAGCGCGCCCGCCACCGACGTGCGCAGCTGGTCCGCCCCCGCCACCGAGGAGGCGAGCGACCGCTGCCACCCCGGCCGCAGCGACGCGCCCGCCCGGGTCAGCCAGCGGGCCCGCGAGAGCGCGACGGCGTCCCGGTCCGGTGGCGGCACCTCGGGCCGGCCGTAGCCGTTGCGCACCGCGTTGCCGACCTGGCTCGCGACCGCGGCCAGCCCCGTCGCGGCCACCAGCGCGTCCAGCTCGCGCTCGACGGCGGGGCCCATCTGCCACGGCACCTCCGCCGGGGTCTGGGCCAGCAGCAGCCGCGCCGCGACGTCCAGCTCGGCGGCCGCGCGACCCGCCGCGACCGACCGCCGCGCGCACGCCTCCTCCAGCAGGCCCCGGACGCGGTCGATCCCCTCGCCCGTCCTCGCGGACACCCCCTGCACGTACACGCCGGTCAGGCCGTCGTCCTCGAGCAGTCGCGCCAGGTCGGCCAGCAGGTTCTCCCGCTGCGCGTCCGGCACCGTGTCCACCTGGTTGAGCAGCACCACCATCGACGACTCGGAGCCCACGGAGTCCCGCAGGTACCCCGAGTGCAGCGCGTCGTCCGCGTACTTCTGCGGGTCCACGACCCAGACCAGCAGGTCCACGAGCGGCAGCACGCGGTCCACGACCTCGCGGTGCGCGGGCTCGACGGAGTCGTGGTCGGGCAGGTCGAGCAGCACCAGCCCGGCGAGCTTCTCCTCGTCCCCGCCGTCGAGCTCCCCGCCCTGGGTGATGCGCCGCTCGCGGTCCACGCCCACCCAGTCCAGCAGCGCCTCCGCGCCGTCCGACCAGGAGCACGCCGTGACGCGCGCCGTCGTCGGCCGCTTCACGCCCACGTCGGCGAAGCTCAGCCGCGACACCTTGTTGAACAGGCTGGACTTGCCCGAGCCCGTGCCTCCGGCGAACGCCACGACCGTGTGGTCGACGCCGAGCGCGAGCCGCTCCCGCACGCCCTCGACCGCGGCGGACACGCGCCGCGACGTGGCGTCGTCCAGCCGCGGCCCGGCGATCTCGAGCGCCTGCGCGAGGTCCTCGGTGCGGGCGCGCAGCGTCGCGTCGTGGGACGGGCTCTCGGTCATGTCAGCCTCCTGAGCTCGGCGAGCCGCACGCGCAGCCCCGCGGCCGCGTCGTCGGCGGGTTCGGACGGACCGAGGTCGTCCAGCACGGCCTGCACCTCGGCGTCGACGACGGCGGCCGCGCGGTCGCCGAGGTCGTCGCGCAGGGTGGCGACGGGCTGGGCGGCCAGGTCCCCCAGGACGCGCTCCAGCAGGCGGTCGGCGTCGCCGCTGCCCGCGGCGGAGGCGAGGAACAGGGTGGCGAGCCCGCGCGCCCCGAACGCCTTGACGGCGGCCTCGACCCGGGCGCCCGACGCGGCGTCGCCGGTGAGCTCCCCGACCAGCTCGGAGACCACGGCGTCGGCCCGGTCGGCCCACTGCGCGACCCGACCCGGCACGTCGGCCTCGCGGGCCGCCGTGCGGGCCGCGCCGTCGGGGGCGACGGCCTCGCCGCCGGCGGGAGCGCCCGGGCCGGCGAGCACCGCACGCAGCCGCTCCTCGACCCGGGCGCCGGACGCCGCCAGGGTGCGCGCCGCGGCGTCGACGACGTCGGACCGGAGGTCCTCGAGAGCGGCCTCGCGCGCGCGGCCGGCGCGGCGCGTGCTGCGCGCCCGGTCGCCGCGGACCTTCACGCGGTCGACGCCGACGGTGCCGGACAGCTCTCGCCAGCGCGCCTCGACCGACGCCCCGGCGACGACACCGGCCGCCACCGCGTCGCGGGCGAGCTGCTCCGCCGCGGGGATCTCCTCCGTGACCCGGCGGCGCAGCACGTGCACGGCCTCCTGCTGCGCGTCGATCGCGTCCGCGAGCGACGTCACCCAGCCGGGCAGCGCGCCCAGCGCGCCCTTGAGGGTGCGCACGACGACGGCGCGCGAGCGGTCCGGTCCGGCGAGCATGGTGAGCCAGCGCCGCACCGGCTGCACGACGGACGGGTCGAGCAGCCCCTCGTGCGGGCCGACGTCGGGGACGACGAACAGCGGGACGTCGGTCATGCCGTGCTCGCGCAGGCGCTGCAGCAGGTCGCCGCGCACCGTGGTCAGCGTCTCCTTCGGCACCCGGTTGAGCACCATCGCCACCGACGCCCCGCGCTCCGTGGCGCGGGCCAGCGCCTGCCACGGCAGCGCGTCGCCGTAGCGCGCGGCCGTGGTGACGAAGAGCCACAGGTCGGCGGCCTCGAGCAGCTGCTGCGCCGTCGAGCGGTTCTGCTGCACGAACGAGTCCAGGTCGGGCGCGTCCAGCAGGGCCGTCCCGCGCGGCACGCCCTCGTGCTGCACCACGCGCGACAGCTCCGTGACGGGTCCGGCCGACATGACGTCGGCGTCCGCGGGGTGGTGGGCGAGGACCGGCTCGCGCGTCGTGGGGCGCAGCACGCCGGCCTCGGAGACGGCCTCCCCCAGCAGCGAGTTGTACAGCGTGGACTTGCCCGCACCGGTCGACCCGGCGACGACGACGACCGCCGGCGACGACAGCTCCTTGAGGCGCGGCAGCAGGTGCTCGTCGAGCTGGGCGAGCAGCCGGTCGCGGGAGGCCGCCGCCTCCTGCGCCCCGTCGATCGGGAGGGGGAGCTCGACCGCCGCGACGTCACGACGCAGGTCGCGGGCGACGTCGTGGACGGTGACGCCGATCTCCTCGCCAGCCCCGGCGTCCTTCCTGCTCGCGGCACGGCGCGAGGCACGGGTCTCCAGGGAAGGTGTCACGGGCACATCCTTCCCGCTGGCGCGTTCCGTGCCAAACGCGCGCGCCGGTCGCCGGCGGGTTCAGCGGCGGCGCAGGCTCTCGTAGATGCGCGCGAAGTCCTCCGCGCCGTGCCCCGCGTCGACCTGGCGCCGGCGCAGCTCCTCCACCATCGCGATCGGCGCGGGGTCCACGCCCTGCTCCTCGCTCGCGCGCACCAGGTGCCCGAGGTCGGACCAGTCCAGGCTCTGCACGGGCGCGGAGTAGTCGCCGCCGTCGATCACCGCCGCGTCGAGCGCGAACGCCTCGGTCATCGCGGCGAGGAAGGGCGCCGCACGCCGCGCGAAGCCGGTGGCGTCCACACCGTCGGCACCGACCATCGCGGCGCCGTGCAGGAACCCCGCGAACATCGTGTACATCCCGGACAGCATCGCGAGGTCCAGCAGCGACGCCCGCCCTGGGTCCGCGCCCTCGAAGGTGCTCGTCGCCCAGCGGTCCAGGACGCCGCGCGTCTCGCGGAACACGCCCTCGTCGCCGCTGTACAGGATCTCCGCGCCGGGGCGGCCGATCATCGGCGGGGTCGCCATGATCGCGCCGTCGAGGTAGCGCACCCCGTGGTCGGACGCCCAGGAGGCGACCGCACGGGCCTCGTTCGGGGTGGTCGTGGTCAGGTTGACCACGACGCGACCACGCAGCTGCTCGGCGAGCGGCTCGAGCGTCTCGTGCACCGACGCGTGGTCGTAGAGGCAGACGACGACGGTCGACGCCGCGAGGACGGCGTCCCGGGCGTCGGGGGCGCGGCGGGCGCCGCGCCCCACGAGCTCCGCGTCCCGGCCGGGCGACCGGTTCCACACCGTCACCTCGCGACCGGCGTCCAGCAGCGCCGCGGCGAGCTCGCGTCCCATGACGCCGAGCCCGAGCAGCGCGACCGGCTCCGTCCCGCGGCTCATCGCGGGTCCCGGATGCCGTCGACGATGCGGGTCCAGCCGTCGGCCCCGTGCCCCGCGTCGATCGCGCGGCGGTAGTGCTCCTGCACCGCCCGCGGCAGGCCGACGTCGATCCCGGCCGCCGCGCTGGCGGCGACCAGGTGGTCGGCGGTGGCGCCCATCATGGTCGCCGTGCTCAGGTCGCCCGGGTGCCGCCCGGCGTCGATCTGCGCACCGGTGCTCTCCCGCCCGCCCTCCCCTGCCGCGAGCATCGCCGGGATGTCGGTCAGCGTCGTCAGCGCCTCGGGGAGGAAGTCCCGTGCCGGGATGCCGGCGCTGCCCACCAGGGCGGTGGCGTGCATGAGGGCGGACAGCGCCGTGAGGAAGACGTCGAGCTGCGCCTGGTACATGAGCTGCGCCAGCCCGGGGTCCGCGCCGACGTACCGCGGCGCCGCGAGCTCCGCCAGCACCTCGCGATGACGGTCGAACACGTCCCGGGGGCCCGAGTAGTACGCGTACGCGTCGTCGGTGCCGACCGTCGGAGCGGGGCTCATCACTCCCCCGGTGAGGAACGCCGCACCGTGCGCGGACGCCCACGCCGCGGCCTCGCGGGTGCGCTCCGGGGTGTCCGAGCTCAGGTTCACCAGCGTGCGGCCGTCGAGCGCGTCGGTCGCGCCGTCGAGGATCGCGTCCATCGCCGCGTAGTCGGTGAGGCTGAGCAGGACGAGCTCCGCCGCCTCCAGCGCCGCACGCGGCGTGGGGGCGAGGAGCGCGCCGTCGGCGACCACGTGGTCGGCGCGGGAGGCCGTGCGGTTCCAGACGGTGACGGGGTGGCCGGCGGTCAGGAGGCTGCGGACCATCGCCTGCCCCATCGGGCCGAGGCCGATGACCGTGACCGGTGCGTGCTGTGCAGTCATGCGCGGTGCTCCTCTGGTGCGTCGTGCCTTGTGGTGATGCCGCTGTGCCTCCATGCTCTGGGGGTACGGAGACGCTGAGAAGTACGCACTAATTACTGCGGTACTTACCTCGAGGGAAGTACCCCGGCCGAGGAGCACCCATGACCGTCAGCACCCGTCGCGGCCCCTACGTCTGCGGCATCGACGCCGCGCTCGACGTCGTGAGCGGCAAGTGGAAGGGCCTCATCCTCTGGGAGCTCGAGGAGCACGGCGTGCGCCGCTTCGCCGAGCTCCGCCGCGGCCTGCCCGGCGTGAGCGAGAAGATGCTCACCCAGCACCTGCGCGAGATGGAGGCCGACGACCTCGTGGTGCGCACCGTCTACGCCGAGGTGCCGCCCCGCGTCGAGTACGCGCTGACCGAGCACGGCCGGGCGCTCAACGACGCGCTCGCCCCGCTCGGCACCTGGGGCTCCGAACGCATCCGGCGCGAGGGTCGCGAGCTGGTCGACCACGCCGACGCGGCGGCGATGCCCCGGCCCTGACCTTTCACGGGCGCCGTTGCGCGAGGACGGCAAGGTCTCGGAACGTGGCGGCGTCGAGCACACCGTTGCGCTGACCCGTAGCAGCACTCGGCGGTCTCGGGACAGGAGATGCGGACGACGTCGATCGCGGTCTTGTCCGTCGGCGTGGCGTGGGTGCCCTGGCGGTCGTTCCAGACGGATCGGAAGTGGACGGTGATCGCGCCGGCATCGGCCTTCGCCACGCCAAGATCGCCCTTGTCCTTGTCGATGGGTCTTCCCATGCTCCGCGACCAGGGGCGCACCCAGCACGGTCGTGACCAGCACCGACTGGGCTAAACTCTGGTCGCTTGCCTCCGTAGCTCAGCTGGATAGAGCGGGTCACTTCTAATGACCGGGTCGCGGGTTCGAATCCTGCCGGAGGCACCGATACGCAACGGCGGCATGTGGCCGACACCGACGTCGCGCCACCCCGCCGGCGTGATGACCTGGGAAAAAGCCGTGCGCCCGACGACGACGTCCCGGCAGACTCTTACCTGCACCGCGGTGACGCGCGGCCGGTCAGACACCGGTCGCACGGGTGGTCCCTGGCCCGGACCGACGACCCCACGTCACGAAGGACACCATCACCATGTTTCCCCCGGAGAACCTGCTTCTCGTGCAGGTCATCCAGCGCGAGCGCCTCGAAGAGGCCGAACGCGAACGCACCGTCCGCCGACTGCAGGAGCAGCGCAAGCAGCGCCGGCAGCCGCACGCCCGTCGCCCGCGCACCGGTCTCTCCCGGTCGCTGTTCGACCGGCTGACCGCATGACACCCGCCGGGCGAGCGCCCGCCGGGTACCGACCCGGCGGTGACACCGCCACGAGGGCCCCGCGGCCCGGACCGTTCCCCGAACGTTCCGGAGCAGCGGGGCCCTCGTCATGTCCCCCACCTTCCCCCCGGCGCGCGGACCGTAGGCTGGCCCCGTGAGCCCCGCGAACCCGAACGAACGCATCGTGTGGATCGACTGCGAGATGACCGGCCTGGACCTGCGCGCTGACGCGCTGGTCGAGGTCGCCGCCGTGGTCACGGACTCCGAGCTGAACGTGCTCGGCGAGGGGGTGGACGTCGTCGTCGCGCCTCCCGCGGAAGCCGTCGAGCAGATGAACGACTTCGTGCGTGACATGCACACCTCGTCCGGCCTCATCGAGGAGTTCTCCGGCGGCATGACCCTCGCCGACGCCGAGCAGGCGGTGCTCGACTACGTGCGCGAGTGGGTGCCCGAGCCGGGCAAGGCGCCGCTGGCCGGCAACTCCGTCGGCACGGACAAGATGTTCCTCGACCGGGACATGCCCGAGCTGGTGGGGCACCTGCACTACCGGATCGTCGACGTGTCGTCGATCAAGGAGCTCGCCCGCCGCTGGTACCCGCGCGTGTACTTCGCCGCCCCCAAGAAGGACGGCGGCCACCGCGCGCTCGCGGACATCCTGGAGAGCATCGACGAGCTCCGGTACTACCGCGAGGCGCTGTTCGTGCCCCAGCCGGGGCCGGACACCAAGACGGCACGCGCGGTCGCCGAGCGCGTCAGCGAGACGTCCGTCACCCGGCACCGCACGGAGGCCTGAACCGCCCCGCGGAGCATGTACACTTTTCGACGGCCCGGTGCTTCGGCTTCGGTCGCAGTCACAGGGCCATGGTGGCTATAGCTCAGTCGGTAGAGCGCCTGGTTGTGGTCCAGGAGGTCGCCGGTTCAAGCCCGGTTAGCCACCCCGATGCGGCGGGGTCCGAGAGCGGCCAGAGAGATTTCTCTGGTCCCCCTCGGACCCCGCCGTTCGTCATTCCCGGACCTTGTCCGCCACGACCGCGTCAGAGGTTCTCGGCGACGTGCTGGAGCGCGGCGAGACGGCGGTCCCATGCGGCGCCGATGGCGTCGAGACGCCGGGCGGTGGCGCTGAGCCGCGTCCCGATGACCCGGTACCGCACCTCGCGCCCGACCTGGACCGTCTCCACGAGGCCGACCTCGTGCAGCACCGCGAGATGCTTCGCGATGGCCTGCCGGGTGACAGGCAGGCGCCGGGCGAGGGCGGACGCCGAGGCGTCGCCCTCGCCGAGGGCGGCCAGGATGCTCCACCGCGTCTCGTCGCCGAGCGCGCTGCACATCGCGACCACCGTCCCGTCCGCCGGCGACCCGCCGCTCATGCGCGGCCCTCGACCAGGTCGACGAGCTTGTCGAGCTCCCCGTCCCAGCCGTCACGGTGGTCGGCCATGAGTCCCACCGGGTCACCGGTGCGCTCGAACCCTGTCTCGACCACGGTGAGCCGGGTGCCGCCGACGGCCTCCTCGAGCGTGAACGTGAACACCGTCGCCCGCGGGTCGTCGACGGTCCTCGGCAGCGGGCCGTCCTCGTTGCACCACCGGTAGGACACCTCCGACGGCGGGTCGAACGTCTCGACCCGGATGGGGACCCGGCGCTCTCCCGGCCAGCCCACGGTGCCGGCGGCGCCGGCACCGCCGCCGTCGAGGACGAGCCGGCCGAACCACTGCGAGATCAGCTCGGGCTCGGTGACGGTGCGCCAGACCTTGTCGCGAGACGCCTGGATGTGGATCGTGCGTCGCACGCTGAAGGTGTCGGCGTCGACCACGGCCTGAGGGTTCCGCGCGCTCTCCATCTGCTTCTCCTTCTCTTGTCGCGCTGTCGTCGCGCTGTCGTCGTGCTCTCGTCGCGCTCGGCGGTCAGTGGACGGTCGCAGGCTCGGGCTCCCGCGGCAAGGGCGCGGGCCGCAGGGCGCGGCTGGCGATCGCGGCAACGATGGACAGCGCGGCGAGGGCCGCGGCGGTGAGCACCGCCGCCGGGACGCCGCCCACGTCGATCATCCGCCCTCCGAGGAAGGCGCCGACGGCATCGCCGAGGTTGCCGGCCGACGCGGGCAGCGAGGCCGCGAGGATCGCGCCGGGCCCGGCGAGGTCCTCGACGCGGTGCTGCCACGGGCTCGTGACGCCGGCGCCGCACACGGCCAGACCGGCCGTCGCGGCGACCGCGATCACCGGGCTGACGCCCGCGACGCCCATGGCGACGAGCGACGCCGTCACGCCGACCGTGCCGAGCGTCAGGGCGCGCGCGGCACCGGCGTCGGCGAACCTGCCGCCGCCGAAGGAGCCGACCGCGGCAGCGATCCCGAAGCCCATCAGGCAGACCCCGATCCACGGCCCGGAGACCCCGGCCATCTCGTCCAGGAACGGGACGAGGTAGGTCTGCGCCGCCGAGGCGCCCGCGAACAGGAGGACGCCCACGGCGAGCACCGCCAGCACGCGCGGGGCCAACGCGGACCTCAGCTGGCCCAGCAGCCCGACCTCCGTCCCGGCGTGCACCCGGGGCACCACGACCAGGGCGACCAGGAGGACCGCGGCGGCCGCGAGGACGACGGCGAGGAACGACGCACGCCAGCCCACGGCCTCGCCGAGCAACCGGCCCAGCGGCATCCCCACCGCGCCGGAGACGGCGAACCCGGAGATCACCACGGCCATCGCCCGACCGACCCGCTCGCGGGGCACGATCGAGGTCGCCGTGGTGATCGCTGCCGCGATGAAGAGCCCTTCCACGGCACCGATCGCGACCCTGGCGGCGACGAAGGCGTCCAGGCCGGCTCCCAGGGCGGGCAGCGCGTTCAGCCCGGTGAACACGGCGAGCGCGGTCAGCAGCACCGGCCGCCGGTCGAGCCGGGCGGTCAGGAAGGTCAGCGTCGGACCGCCGACCGCGATGCCGAGCGCGTTCGCCGACACCAGCACGCCCACGGCCGACAGCGGTACGGCCTGGTCCACGGCGATCAGATCGAGCATGCCCATCACGAGCATCTCGGCACACCCCGTCACGAACGTCCCCGCGAACAGCACGCCCAGGGCGAGCGTCACCCGTGAGCGGCCGACCTGCGGACGACGACTCTGTCGATCACTCATCGGAACCCCTCCTCATCATGCAACTCTACGGTTGCATAACACGGTGACACGACCTTCGGTCACTATGCAACCCCTCGGTTGCAGATTTCTCACCACGCTCGGTCGCCCCGGGCGGCGAGCGACGACCGCACCCCCGTCCGGCACGGAGCGAGCGGCGCCGCTAGCGTCGTCACCATGGGCGACGACCGGCGGGACGACGTGGCCGCGGTGCTGGAGGGCCTCGCTCCCCCGGTGCTCGCCGTCACCGCACGGCTGCGCTCCCTCGTGGCGGAGGCGCTGCCCGACGCCGTCGAGGAACCGGACCCGTCGGCCCGCCTCCTCGGGTACACCTACCGGCCCGGCACGTACGTGGGGCTGATCGCGGCGGTGGCGCCGTACCGCGCGCACGTGAACCTCCTGCTCGCGCGCGGTGCCGAGCTGGCGGACGACGACCCGCACGGGCTCCTGGAGGGCACCGGCAGGCGGGCGCGACACGTCACGTTCCGCACCGAGGAGGACGTCGACCGGCCGGGCGTCCGCGAGCTCCTGCTCGCCGCGGCGCGGCGCACCCCGCGCCCCTGATCTCGACCCCGGCGCCCTGGTATACCATCGTCCCGGCCGCGGGACGCGGTCCCCCGACCCGAAGGAGACCCCGCCGCCGTGGCACGACAGTCCGTTCCCGCCCGACCGAGCGGACCCTCCGGCGCGTTCTCCTCCCTCCGGGGCAACCGCCCCTTCCAGCTCCTGTGGGCCTCGAACCTGTTCTTCTTCGGCGGCGTCTGGACGCAGACGCTGGTGCTCGGGTGGCTCGCCTACGAGCTCACCGGGTCCGAGCTCCTCGTCGCCGTCTACACGGCGGCTCGGCTGGCGCCCATGCTGCTCGGACCGGTCGCGGGGGCGCTCGCCGACCGCTACGACCGCGTCCGCCTCCTGCTCGTCGCCTGCACCTGGGCCACCGGCGCCGTGGCCGTGGTCGCCGCCCTCGCGACCGCCGACCTGCTGCCGTACTGGGCGCTCGTCGCGGGCGGCTTCGCCATCGGCATCGCCCAGTCCCCCTCCCAGCCGGCCCGGATGTCGCTGGTCCTCGACCTCGTGGGCCGCGAGAACCTCTCGAACGCGAACGCGCTGAACTCGATGGCGATGAACATGACGCAGGTGATCGGGCCCGCGCTGGGCGGCGCCATGATCGCGGCGATCGGCGCGCCCGCGGCCCTGTGGGTCTCCACCGCCTGGTACGTGGCGTCGCTGCTGCTCATGCTGCCGCTGCGACGCCTGCGCACCCGCACCGGCCCGGGCGGCCACGCCTCGACGTCGGTGCTCGCCATGGTCGCGGGCGGCTTCCGCGCCGTCGCCGGGAACCGCCTCGCCGTCGCCGTCCTGCTGGTCACCCTGGCCGCGAACATCTTCCTGTGGCCCGTGTTCCAGTCGTTCATGCCCGTCTTCGCGGCCGAGTCGTTCGGGCTCGACGCCGCGGGCCTGGGCGCGCTGCTGACGTGCGCAGGCGTGGGAGGCCTCGTGGGCTCGCTGGTCATCGCGGCGCTCGGCGACTTCCGGTTCAAGGGCGCGCTGTTCGTGCTCGGCACGACCGTGTGGGGGCTGGCCTGGGCCGCCTTCTCGCTGGCCACGTCTCCCGCCCCCGCGTTCGTCCTCATGGCCGTCATCGGGCTGGCCAGCGCGGCGTTCGGCGTGCTGCAGACCACGCTGCTGCTCATGGTCACCGAGCCCGCCGTGCACGGTCGCGCGCTCGGCCTGCAGGAGCTCGTGATCGGCGTCATGCCCGCCGCGACGCTCGCGATCGGTGCCGTCGCCGAGCGGGTCGGGGTGCCGCACACCGCGCTCGGCGCCAGCCTCGCGCTGGTCGCGTGCCTGGTCGTCCTCATGCTCGCCGTCCCCGCCCTGCTGCGGATCGGCCGCACCGACGACGCCGAGGCGGGCGCGTGAGGCGCCTCGCGGCCGCCGCGGTGCTCGGCGTCTCCCTCGCGGCCGCGCCGGGCGGCTGCACGACGCCCGAACCCGACCCGTCCGACCCGTCCGACCAGGAGGCCCGCGTGTCCTCGACCCCCGGGGCCCCGACCGGCGCCGCCCTGCACCGCGCCGTCGCGGACGACGACGCCGCCGCCGTCGCCACGGCGCTGCACGAGGGCGCCGCCGTCGACGCCCGCGACGCCGACGGGCGCACCCCGCTCCTCGCCGCCACGCGGCAGGGCTCCGCCGGGCTCGCCCGCCTGCTGCTGGAGGCCGGCGCCGACCCCGACGCGCAGGACCGCCTCCAGGACTCGGCGTTCCTCTACGCGGGCGCGGAGGGCCTGGACGACATCCTGCGGCTCACCCTCGAGCACGGCGCCGACGTGACGAGCACCAACCGGTTCGGCGGCACCGCGCTCATCCCCGCGAGCGAGCACGGGCACGTGTCGACGGTCCGCATCCTGCTGGACGCCGGCGTGCCGGTGGACCACGTCAACGACCTGTCGTGGACGGCGCTGCACGAGGCGATCGTCCTCGGCGACGGGTCGGCCGACCAGGTCGAGGTGGTGCGCCTCCTGCTCGACGCGGGCGCCGACCCCACGGTCCGCGACGGGCAGGGCGTGCTCCCCCGCGACCTGGCGGCCTCCCGCGGCTACGACGCGATCGTCGCCGAGCTCGACCGCGGGCGCTGACGCCCCGCCCGGGGCACGGGCTCAGGCCCGCGCGACGATCGCGTCCGCGAACGCGTCGAGGGTGGCGGCCGTGCCGGCGTGCTGCATCCACAGCGACGGCTCGGTGAGCTCGAGCTCGATGACCATCGGCGTGCCGTCGTCTCCGGTCACGAGGTCCACGCGGGCGTAGAGGAACGGCTGCTCGCCGCCGACCTGCTCCCGCGCGACGGCGAGCGCCTTCTCCGCGACGTCGACCTGCTCGGGCGTGGCGGTCGCGGGCTCCATCCGCTCGGCGGCGTAGAGCGCCTCGCTGGCCTCGGCCGGACCGGTGAGCAGCGCGTGCTTGCGCACCGCGTGCCGCAGCTCGCCGTCCACGAAGACGAGCCCGGTCTCGCCCGTGGTGTCCACCGACGTCACGTACGGCTGGATCATCACCGCGCGCCCCTGGTCGAGCAGGTCCACCGCGTGCTTGATCGCCAGCGCCCGCGACTGCGCCGACACCGGCTGGTAGCGGCCCGCGTCCTGGGCGCCGGCGCTGACCACCGGCTTCACGACGAAGTCGCCGAAGGCGGGCATCCGCGTGTGCACCGCGCGCTTCGACAGGTGCCGGTCGGGGTCGAGCCAGATCGTGGGGATGACGGGCACGCCCGCCTCCTCGAGGGTGCGCAGGTAGCCCTTGTCGGTGTTCCAGGCCAGCACGGCGGCCGAGTTCTCCAGGCGCGGCACGCGGCGCGCCCAGGCGAGGAACTCGTCGCGCCGGGGCGAGTAGTCCCAGGTGGAGCGCACGACGACGAGGTCGTACACCGACCAGTCGACGTCGGGGTCGTCCCACACGACGGCCTCGGCCACCACGCCGCGCTCGGTGAGCGCCGCGAGCAGCGGGCGGTCGTCGCTGTCGAGGCGGGGCAGGGCGGAGCAGGTGGCGAGGCCGATGCGCGTCGTGGTCACGCGCCGAGCCTAGTCGGCGGCGGCCGCTGCGCCCGCTGCGGGGGCGGCGGCGTCCGCGGCGCGGCGCAGGCCGCCGAGGATGCCGGCCGCGGTGAGCGACCCGACGACGGCGCCGTCGTCGTCGACCACCGGAACCCGCCCCTGGGACGACGTCGGCAGCGCGGCCACGGCCTCGAAGGCCTCGGCGAGGCTGGCGCCCAGGGGCACGGCCGGCGGCGCGGGCTGCACGACCAGGGACGCGTCCTCCAGGTCCGCCCGCTCCACGGCCGCGAGCGCGAGCATCCGCTGGTGCGCGCCGGCGCCGACGAAGTCCCGCACGCGGTCGGTCGCGGGGTGCGCGAGGACGGTGAGCGGCGAGGCGACCTGCTCCAGGTGGCCGCCGCGGGAGAGCACCGCCACCCGGTCGCCCAGGCGCACCGCCTCGTCGACGTCGTGCGTCACCAGCACCACCGTGGAGCCGACCTCCGCGAGGATGCGCGACACCTGGTTCTGCAGGTCCCGGCGCCGCTCGGGGTCGACGGCGCCGAACGGCTCGTCCATGAGGAGCACGGGCGGGTCGGTGGCCAGGGCGCGGGCGACGCCGACGCGCTGGCGCTCCCCGCCCGAGAGCTGGTGGGGGTAGCGACGGCCGTACTGCGCCGCGGGGAGGCCGACGAGGTCGAGCACCTCGTCGACCCGGTCGCGCACCCGCTGCCGGTCCCAGCCGAGCAGCCGGGGCACGGTCCCGACGTTCGCGGCGACCGTGCGGTGCGGCAGCAGCCCGACGTCCTGGATGACGTAGCCCGTGCGGCGGCGCAGCGCCACGGGGTCCATCTGCGTGACGTCCTCGCCGTCCACGAGGACACGGCCCGACGTGAGCTCCACGAGGCGGTTGATCATCCGCAGCGTGGTGGACTTGCCGCAGCCGGAGGGGCCCACCAGGGCCAGCACCTCCCCGGGCTCCACGGTGAGGCTCAGGCCGTCGACCGCGACCGTCCCGTCCGGGTAGGCCTTGCGGACGGCGTCGAGCTCGATGCCGGCGGACAGCCGGGCGGGGGCGGGGGTCGGCATGGTTGCGAGGCTATCGAGGCGGTCCCACACGCCGGCCCGCGGCACGCCGGTGCGCCGCCCGGGCCCGCGTCGGGGGCTGCGGCTACGGTCGAGCCCATGGTCACCGCCGTCGCCACCGCCGCGGACAACCCGTGGTTCTCCTGGTCGTACGTGACCGACAACGCCGACGTGCTGTGGGCGCGCACCACCGAGCACGCGCTGCTGACGATCGAGGCGGTCGCCATCGCCGCGCTCGTCGCGATCCCCCTGGGGCTGCTGGCCTCGCGGGTGCGCTGGCTCGCCGGGCCCCTGCTCGGCACGGCCGCGATCCTCTACACGGTGCCGTCGCTCGCGCTCTTCGCGATCCTCGCGCCGATCATGGGCATCGGCCGCCAGCCCGTGCTGCTCGGCCTCGTGCTGTACGCGCTGCTCGTCATCCTGCGCAACACGGTCACCGGGCTCGACGGCGTGGACCCGGCCGCCGTGGACGCCGCCCGCGGCGTGGGGCACGGCCCGCTGCAGGTGCTGGCCCGGGTGCGGCTGCCGAACGCGCTGCCCAGCATCGTCGCCGGGCTCCGGCTCGCGACCGTCACGACCGTCGCCCTCGTCACGGTCGGGGTCGTGGTGGGCTACGGCGGCCTGGGACAGCTGATGTTCCAGGGCTTCCGCAACAACTTCTACCGGGCGGAGATCCTCACGGCGACCCTCGCCTGCGTGCTGCTCGCCCTCGTCCTCGACCTCGTGCTGTGGGCCGCCGGACGCGCGCTCACCCCCTGGCTGCGTGGGGGGTCCGCATGAGCGTCGCGGCAGCACCCGTCGCCGCTGCCGAGGGCACCGGCGTCGTCGGCGAGGCGATCGCCTACCTCAACGACCCCCTGAGCTGGACGGGGCCGGGCGGCATCCTCGAGCTCGGCCGCGAGCACCTGGCCCTCACCGGGGCGGCCGTGCTCGTCGCGGCGGTCGTGGCGCTGCCGGTGGGCGCGTGGCTGGGCCACGGCCGCCGGGGCGGCGGCGTCACCGTGTGGCTCACCAACGCCAGCCGCGCCGTCCCGACGCTCGGCATCATCCTGCTGCTCGCCACGGCGGGCCTGTTCGGCGACGGCGCCACCGTCGTCGCGGCGGCGCTCTTCGCCGTCCCGGTGCTGCTCGTCAACACGTACGAGGGCGTGCGCGGCGCGGACCCGTCGGCGCGGGACGCCGCGGTCGGCCTCGGCATGCCCGGCAGGCAGGTGCTCACCCGGGTCGAGCTGCCGCTCGCCACGGCCCTGGTGGCCGCGGGGGTGCGCACCGCCGTCGTGCAGGTCAGCGCCACCGTGCCCCTCGCCGCGCTCGCCGGAGGCGGCGGCCTCGGGCAGATCATCGCGCTCGGGATGGGCACCCAGCGCTACGGCCAGGTCCTCGCCGGCGGCGTCCTCGTCGCGGCCCTGGCCCTGGTGCTCGACGGCGTGTTCGCCGTCGTGCAACGCCTCGTCACCCCCGCACCCCTGCGCGCCGCCGCCCGGCGGTGACCCTCGATCCGCCACAAACCGGTTGCCACCACCGGACCCCCGCGGTCGAATGGGGCGGTTCCCCCTCATCTCCACCCGCACCACCCACGCCGGTCCCCCTCCCACGGACGGAGAGCACGATGACCCTCCATCGCACGACCCCCCTGCGCCGCACGACGGCCGCCCTGGCCGCCGTCGTCGGCGCCACCGGGCTGCTCGCCGCCTGCGGCGACCCCGGCTCGGCCGGTGGCGGCGGATCCACGTCCACCGCCTCGGCCGCCGCGGCGACCTGCGAGGCCGTCCCGGGCGACGCGCTCGTGGTGCTCGAGGACGACAAGAAGCTGCAGACGGTCGACAACATCATCCCGGCCGTCAACGCCGACCTCGCGTCCCAGGCGCCCGACCTGATCCCGCTGCTCGACACCGTGTCGGCCGCGCTCGACACCGACACCCTCATCGGCCTCAACAAGGCGGTCGACATCGAGCGCCAGACGTCGGAGGACGTCGCCGCGAAGTTCGTCGAGGACGCCGGGCTCGCCGCCGACGACGCGTCGCAGGGCGAGGGCGTCACGGTCGCGATCGGCGCCGCGGACTTCGCCGAGAGCGCCACGCTCGGCAACGTGTACGCCGACGTGCTCAAGAGCGCGGGCTACGACGCGACCGTCACCACGATCGGCAACCGCGAGACGTACCTGCCGGCCCTGCTCGAGGGCAAGCAGGTGCAGATGGTGCCGGAGTACGTCGGCACCCTCACGGAGTTCCTCAACAAGGACGCCAACGGGGCCGACGCCGAGCCGGTGGCGAGCGGCGACCTCGACGCGACCGTGGCCGCGCTCACCGAGCTCGGCGACGCGGCGGGCCTGACGTTCGGCGCCCCGTCCCCCGCGCAGGACCAGAACGCGTTCGCCGTGACGCAGGCGTTCGCCGACGAGCACTCGCTCACCACCCTCACCGACCTCGCCGAGGCGTGCGGCGGGCTGGTGCTCGGCGCCGGCCCGGAGTGCACGGAGCGGCCGTTCTGCCAGCCGGGCCTCGAGGAGACGTACGGCCTGACGTTCTCCGAGTTCCGCTCGCTGGACGCGGGCGGCCCGCTCACCAAGGCGGCGCTGCAGAAGGGTGAGATCACCCTGGGCCTGGTGTTCAGCTCCGACGGCTCGCTCTCGACGTCGGCGGGCTGACCCGCTCCCGGACGGACGAAGGGCCCCGAGCGAGCTCGGGGCCCTTCGTCGTGCCGGGGGTGCCGTCAGTGCTTGGCCACGGCCTTCTCGGCGCCGGCGCCGGTGAGGGAGCGGACCTCCATCTCGGCGAACTTCTCCGGGTGCGGCTTCTCCTTCGACAGGAAGGTGCCGACGATCCCGAGCAGGAAGCCCAGCGGGATGGACACGAGACCCGGGTTCGTCAGCGGGAAGACGTCGAAGTCCGCCGACGGGAACATCGCCTTCTCGTTGCCGGACACCGTGGGCGACAGGACGATCAGCACGATGCACGAGACCAGCCCGCCGTAGATGCTCCACAGCGCGCCCGAGGTGTTGAACCGCTTCCAGAACAGCGAGAACACGATCGTCGGCAGGTTGGCCGACGCCGCCACCGCGAACGCGAGGGCCACGAGGAACGCGACGTTCTGGTTCTGGGCGAAGATCCCGCCCACGATGGCGATGACGCCGATCACGACGACGGTCCAACGCGCGATCCGCACCTCGGAGTCGGGGTTGACCTTCCCCTTCTTGATGACGTTGGCGTAGATGTCGTGCGAGAAGCTCGCCGCCGCGGTGATCGTCAGCCCGGCCACCACGGCCAGGATGGTCGCGAAGGCGACCGCGGAGATGAGCCCGAGCAGGATCTCCCCGCCCAGGGCGAAGGCGAGCAGCGGAGCCGCCGAGTTCACGCCGCCGGGGGCGTTGTTGATCGCCTCCGGCCCCACCAGCGCGCCCGCGCCGTAGCCGAGCACCAGGGTGAACAGGTAGAAGATGCCGATCAGCCAGATCGCCCAGACCACCGAGCGCCGCGCCTCCTTGGCCGTCGGCACGGTGTAGAAGCGCATGAGCACGTGCGGCAGGCCCGCCGTGCCGAGCACCAGGGCGAGCGCGAGCGACAGGAAGCTCAGCTTGGACGTGCCGTCCACGCCGTACTGCTTGCCGGGCTCGAGCAGCGCCTCGCCGCCCTCGCCCGCCGCGTCGACCGCGCCGCCGAGCAGGCTCGAGAGGTCGAACCCGAACTTGGCCAGCACCCAGACGCTCATGATGGCGGCGCCCGCGATGAGGAGCACGGCCTTGATGATCTGCACCCAGGTGGTGCCCTTCATCCCGCCCACCAGCACGTAGAGGATCATCAGCGCACCGACCACGGCGATGACGAGGCTCTGACCGGCGCGGCTGTCGACGCCGAGCAGCAGGGCCACGAGGCCGCCGGCGCCGGCCATCTGGGCGAGCAGGTAGAAGAAGACCACGAGCAGCGTCGCGAGGGCGGCCGCCATCCGCACCGGCCGCTGGCGCAGCCGGAACGACAGCACGTCCGCCATCGTGAACTTGCCGGTGTTGCGCAGCAGCTCCGCCACCAGCAGGAGCGCCACCAGCCACGCGACGAGGAACCCGATCGAGTAGAGGAAGCCGTCGTACCCGTTGAGCGCGATGGCGCCGCAGATGCCGAGGAAGGACGCCGCCGACAGGTAGTCGCCCGCGATGGCGGTCCCGTTCTGCGGGCCGGTGAAGTTGCGGCCGCCGGCGTAGAAGTCGGCGGCGGACTTGTTCTGCCGGGACGCCCGGAACACGATCACCAGGGTGACCAGGACGAACGCCCCGAAGATGCCGATGTTCACCCAGGGGTTGCCGATGTCCGTGGCCTCGGCGGCGGAGACGACGGGGGTCCCCGCGAGGGACTCGGTCAGGATGCCGCTCACAGCTCGCCCTCCTCGATCTCACGGCGCAGCGCGTCGGCCCGCGCGTCGAACCTCTTGTTCGCCCAGCGGGCGTAGAGCATGGTGATCACGAACGTGGAGACGAACTGGCCGAGGCCGAACAGCAGCCCCACCGTGATGTTGCTGTCGCCCAGCCGGATGCTCATGAAGTCGTGGGCGTAGTTGGCGAGCAGGACGTAGACGAAGTACCAGACGAGGAACAGCGCCGTCATCGGGAACACGAAGTTCCGGAAGGCGCGTCGCAGCCCCTGGAACTCGTCCGACCGCTGCACCCGTTGGTACTCGGTCTCTCCCGGTGGTGGCTCCGCGGTGGACAGGTCGCTCATGATGCCTCCGTTGGCTCAGGCGTCCGACGGGGCCACGCTGCCCCGCTCGATAACGATTCGCGTGGCACACCTTGCTAGAGCCGGGCCGTGTGGCGCAAGTCACTTCGCGGGCGCGTCCCCAGGTCGGGGGCGCGTCCGTCCCGGCGCAGGGCTCAGCGGCGCACGTACTCCAGGTCGGTCGCGCCCCGGCCCGCGGCGGAGCCCTTCTTCTCGAAGCTCGTGAGCACGCGCCCCTCGAACCGCGGCGCGCGCTCCCCCGGGCCGTGGGCGTTGCGGAAGTCGTCGGAGGCCTCGAGCACCTCGCGCATCTGGTCGGCGTAGTGCGACCAGTCGGTGGCGAGCCGCCACACGCCACCGGGCCGCAGCACGCGGGCGACGACCTCGGCGAACGCCGGCGTGACGAGCCGCCGCTTCTGGTGACGGGACTTGTGCCACGGGTCCGGGAAGAAGACCCACAGCTCGTCGACCGACGCCTCCGGCAGCGCCGTGGCCAGCAGCTCCGCGGCGTCCGCCTGGACCAGGCGCAGGTTGTCGAGCTCGTTGCCCGGCGCGCCGCCGTCCCGGCCCGGGTCGGCGCCGGCGTGGCCCGCGCGCACGATGGTCTGCGCCAGGCCGGGCGTGTACACCTCGACGGCCAGGTGGTCGCGCTCGGGGTGCGCGGCCGCGGCGGCGACGATCGCCTCGCCCTGGCCCGACCCGATCTCCACCACCAGCGGGGCGGTGCGACCGAAGACCTGCACCGGGTCGAACGTCCAGGACGGGTCGACCGAGGTCACCGCGGCGCCGCGCGGCACGTCGACGAGGTACCGGTCTCGGCGGGTGTCCCACGCCTTGCCCTGCGCGGTCGTGAGACGCGCGCTGCGGCGCACGAAGCTCACGGGCTGGCGGCGGTAGCGCGGGTCGACGGGCTCGGACGTCACGGGATCGGGCACGCCCCCAGGGTAAGCGGGCGGCCGGGCACCGGAGCTCAGACGCTGAGCTCCACGAGGGCGAGCAACGCCGCGCCGTACGCCTCGGCGGGATCCGTGGCCGTGAAGGTCCGCGGCTCGCCGAGCAGCTCCACCTCGACCTCGTAGCCCTCCGCCTCCCCCTCGCCCGTGCGGGTCAGCCCGCGGAAGGTGGAGCGCAGCAGCTCGCGCAGCTGGTCCTCGCGCGGCAGCCACAGCGCGTCCTCGATGGCCACGGAGTCGAGCGCCCACTCGGTGGTGCCGTTGAACCCGAGGATGGTGCCGGTCGGGTAGTCGTGCGCCTCGATCGTCATCGTGCTGACGGTGAAGACGTCGGCGGACAGGTCGGCGGCGTCGATGCGGAACCGGTCGCCGTCGGCGGGCCGCCACACCAGCCCGGCGTCGCGCAGCCGGGCCGCGAGCTCGGTGGAGATCATCGCCCCATCCTGGACCCTCACCCGAGCCCGAGCACCCGCTGCACGAACCAGACGAGCCCGACGACGGCGACCCCGGCCGCCGCGACGCCGGTCGCCCACCGCGCGGCGCGGGGCGCGCGCCGTCGCAGCAGCACGAGCAGCGGGAAGAGCGCGGCGATGATGCCGAGCTGCACGGCCTCGATCCCCACGTTGAAGACCAGCAGCGACCCGAGCAGCCCCCACGACCAGGGCTCGTCGAGCCCCAGGGCCCCGGCGAACCCCAGCCCGTGCACGAGGCCGAAGGCGAACACGACGGCGAGCCGGGTGACGTCGGACCGCGACAGGTCGTGCCAGCGCCGCCGGACCTGGTGACGTGGCTCGGTCGCGACGTCGACCAGCGCGCCGAGCCGCGGCGGCGCGCCCGGCCGCACGGCCCAGAGGTGCCCCGCGGCCACGGCGGCGATCGAGAGCGCGATGACCGGCTCGACCACCGCCCCGGGCGCGCTCACGGCACCGGTCGCCGCGAGGAGGAACGTCACGGAGTGCGCCACGGTGAACGACGTCGCCACCAGGACGACGTCGCGCAGGCGCCGGGAACCGACGATGAGGGCCAGCAGGAAGAGCAGGTGGTCGGGGCCGAGCAGCAGGTGCTCCGCGCCCAGCACGAAGAACTCCCCCAGCCGGTGCCACGTGCCCTGCCCGCCCGTCGTGACGGTCGGGTCGGACGGCGTGAGCACCGCAGAGCCCTCCTCGCCGTCGAGGTCGTAGGTCACCATCGTCTCGGTGGTGTGCACGAACGACTCGGTGTCCGGGAACAGGGCGCTGAACAGCGCGTGCGTCCCTGTCCCCTCCTCGTCCCGGGTGGGGCACGCGTAGTCGAGCGCGACCGTGGCGAAGGCCTTCCCGCCCCGGTCGACGACCGTGGGGTCCGCCGCGAGCGCCGGGGTGCAGAGGTCGTCGCCCGCCGCCACCTGGAAGCGCTCGGTGACGTAGGCGGCGACCTCGTCGGCGTGCTCGGCGAGCTGGGCCTCCTGCGCGGCCTCGCCGCGGGCGTCGTACGCCTCGGCCGTGAGCCACGCGGACTTCATGAGCAGGTCGTACTCGAGGTCGAGCTCGACGTGCACGTCGGCGGCGGCGCCCGCCGTGACCCGCGCGTAGGCGTCGGTCGTGGCGTCGTGCGCCGCGGCCGGACCGGCCGTGCCGACCATGCCGACCATGCCGACCACCGTGCCGACGGCCGTGCCGACCACGGTGAGCCCGAGGGCCGCCAGGACGGCGCCGCGACGCGACGCCGTCCTGGCCGGGGTGGTGGACGTCACCGCTTGCCGCCCCGGGTGGTGAAGAAGGCCGGCTCGGCGGCGGTGACGCCGCCGCCGCGCGTGGTGGCCGTGACGATCCACGCGTACTGCGTGTCCCGCTTCAGCCGGTCCCAGCGGACGGACGCGACGTCCCCCGAGGTCACGGCCTTCGTCCCGATCACCCGGGTCGGCACGTAGACGGCCAGCGAGTCCGTGGCCAGCGACGTCGTGCGGGTGGTGAGGTCCACCGGGAGCACGGCGTTGTCGGCCGTCGAGTCGTAGCGGGCGTCCGGGTCCCACTCGTCGGCCCCGAAGTCGTCGAGGAGGGGCGAGTAGGTGTCGACGCTCATCTCGGCCCGGTCGACGTCGAACTGCAGGAGCCGGAAGTACGAGGCGCCGAACCGCAGCCGCTCGGACGGGTCGTAGCCCCCGATCGAGCCGAGGCCCACCCGCTGCGCCGGCACGGTGAACGCCTGGTAGTCCGCGAGGAGCTCCACGACGCCGTCCGCGATCTCGCCGACCTTCGGCTTGACGTTGGTCGTGACGCCGTGCACGTGCCCGGCGAGCACGAGGAACACGTTGTCGTTCGGCTCGACCACGTACTTGTACAGCGGCGAGCCGTCCGGGGCGGCGAAGCCCGCGTTCCGGCCGTCCTTCTGCGTGCTGGCGGCGAGGTACGCGTGGGTCATGAGGATGCCGTTGCGGTCGGAGTACCGCTCGAAGACCCCGTCGGCCCACTCGGCCTCCTCGCGGGTGACGCCGTACCCCATGCCGACGGCGACGAAGTCCAGCCCGCCCGCGGAGAACAGGACGTAGTGGTTGGAGTTGTCGCCCTCGCGCCAGGAGCGGTACTCGGCGTTCTCCCAGGACGCGGCCGCGGCCTCGTACCGGTCGGGGCCGAAGTACCGGTTGTACAGGTCTGCGCCGCCGTCCGCCCCGGACCAGTTGTCGTGGTTGCCCGCGACGGCGGAGTTGGGGATGCCGTCGATCGTCGCCTGCTGACGGGACGAGACCTCGAACTCGCCCGTGACCTGGTCACGCATGGCGTCGTCCTGCGGCTCGCGGATGTTGTTCTCGATGAGGTCACCGGTGTGCGAGACGAACGAGATCTTGCGCTCGTCGGCGTTCTCGGCGATCCACCCGGTCACCCCCGCGTACGCGGACTCCCAGATCTCCCGCTCCTCGGCGGTCTCCTGCTCCACCGCGCCCTCGGACAGGTACTGCGTGTCCGTCAGGTGCGCGATGGAGAAGTCGTAGTCCGCCGGGTCGGCGAAGCCCTCGGCCCCGGCGTCGAGGTCGTCCGCGAACGGGTCCGTGGCCGTCACCATGACGTGCACGACGCCGCGGTCGCGGTGCTCCGGCCCGGCCGGCGCCACCAGCACGGTGTCGCCGTCGGCGGAGCCGCGCGACGCCGCGAGCGCGTCCCAGGCCTTCGCCTTCGTGTCCCACACCAGCAGCGAGACCTCGCGCGCCGGGTCGGCGGTGCCGCTCCAGCGCACCACCGGGCGCTCCTCGCGGGACTTCACCCGGACGTCGAAGCGCTGGTAGGCGACGGCGTCGGCCTGCGGGGAGGCGAGGGTCTTCCCGTCGCCCGCGGCCAGGCCCTTCGCCGAGACCTTCTTCGCGCCGCGGGGGTCGAGCTCCGTCGGGACGGCGTCGGCCGTGCCCTGCCGGACCTCACCGGGCAGCAGCACGTCCGCCTGCGCGAACGTCGCCGTGACGGTGCCGTCGTCCGGGCCGGCGAGGCGGGCCGACAGCGTCACCGGCGAGTCGACGTCCGTCGTCCCGCGGGCGGGGGCGAGGTCGGTCGGCACGTCGGGCACGCCGGCGCTGGTGAAGGTGATCTCCCGCGTCGCCGCGTTGCCCAGCGAGTCCGCGACCGCCACCTCGAGGATGTGCTCACCCGCGGGCAGCCCCGGGCCGACCGGGGCACCGAGCGCGACGGCCTCGCCGTCGAGCGTGACCTGCGCGTCCCCGACCACCCCGTGCGCGTCGTCGAGCCCCACCGCGAGCGGCACGGCGGACGTGATCCGTGCGCCGTCGGCCGGGACCGAGGACGCGACGCGCGGCGCGGAGTTGTCCGTCTCCAGGACGCGCGTGGCGGTCTCGCCCGTGGTGGACGCCGCCGCGAGCTCGTGCTCCCCGTCCGTCAGGTCCGCGGTGTCCACGTCCGCGCGCAGGCCGCGCGCCGGGGCGTCCACCAGGAAGTGCAGGTCGACCTGGCGGAAGGAGTTGAGGTTCGAGCCGCAGGTGCCGTCGCCGAGCCCGTACGACGCCGCCGCGTTCTGCTGCCGCGCCGTGCCGTCCGCCGGCGTCAGGACGACGTCCGAGACGGTGAAGTCGTCGAGGTTGCAGTCGTTCTCGAAGGCGCCCGTGACCACGTCGATCTCGTTCCACCCGGGCAGGAGCCACTCGTTGGGGAAGGTGATCTCGCCGCGGCCGCCGACGATGGTCTGGTCGATGCGGCGCTCGATGCCGTTGATGCGCAGCAGGTTCTGCGCCGGCCCGTCGAGCGAGTTGGAGCCGACGACGAACGACACGGTGGCCGCACCGTGCCCGAGCGCCGGGAACGAGATCTCCGCCGGGGCGTCGATCGTCCACGTCAGCTCGACCTTCGGCAGCGCCGTGCTGCTGGAGCCGCAGCTCCCGTCGCCCATGGCGTAGGTGGTCTGCAGGTCGGCCGGCGGGGTGACGGTGCCGTCGGCGACGCTCAGGGCGAGGTTCGACGCCGCGAAGTCGTCGAGGTTCGCCCCGCACGACGCCGAGACGTCGCCCGCGACCAGCGCGATCGTGTTCGCGCCGGGGCGCAGCAGCCGGTTCGGCACGCCCACCTGGACGCGCTCGGAGACCAGGTCGCGGCCGCCCTCGCCGCGCAGGTCGAGCCGTGTGCCGTTGACGAGCAGGTGGTTCTGGTAGCGGGTCTCGATCGCGTTCGTGCCGACGTCGAACGCGAACACGGACACCCCCTCGCCCAGGGTGGCGGGCCCCGCGACGGGTGCGCCGTCGACGGTCAGCGACGCGGTGCCGCCCTCCCCGTCCGCGGGGGCGGACGCCGTGACGGTCTGCACGCCGCGCGTGAGCGTCCCGTCCTCCGGGGCGAGCGCCGGGGCGCCGACCGGGGAGTTGTTCACGCGCACCGTGTGCGTGGCGGTCGCCCCCGAGCGGGTCGTCGCGACCACCTCGTGCGCGCCGTTGGCGAGCGTCGTCGTGTCGACGTCGGCGGCGAGCCCCGCGGTCGCACCCGGCGCGGCCTCGACCTCGAACGTCGCCGTCGCCTCCTTGACGTAGGAGGTGTTGCTGCCGCAGGAGCCGTCGCCCATCGAGTACCCGAAGGAGTTCCCGGCGTCACCGGCGGTCTCGCCGAGCAGCTCGAGCTGCAGCTCCGAGACCACGAAGTCGTCGAAGTTCACGCCGCAGGACGAGTCCAGGCCGCCCGCGTGGATCTCGACCGTGTTGGTGCCCTCGACGAGCCACTCGTTCGGCACGGGCACGGAGACGCGCTCCGACACCCAGGTGCGGTCCTGCTCGACGCGGTGGCCGTTGACCACGAGGTAGTTGCCGAACGCGACGTCGGCGGAGTTGCTCCCGACGTCGAACGTCAGGGCGGACGTGCCCGTCGTCGCCTCGAGGCCGGTCAGGTCCGCGCCGTCGATGGTGATCCGGCCGACCGGGTCGCCCGCGGTGGTCGGGTCGGCCGCGAACCGCACGGTGCCCTCCAGGTGGGCGCCGTCCGCCGGGGTCAGCGTGGGCGCGGTGCCCGGCTCGGCGGGCTTGCCCGGCTTCGTCCCGCGCTCCGAGGACCCGGGCCTGCTCTCCGGCCAGCCGGGGAACCCGGGGAACCGGTCGTCGGCCCTCGTCGGCGCTCCCGGGTCGGGGGTCGCGGGTACCGCCGCCGCGGCGGGCACGACGCCGGCGGCGGGGACCGCGAGCGCCGTCGCCACCACGCAGGCGGCGAGGGTGGACGCGCGCAGGCGTCCTGAGGGGTTCGGCCGCATCAGCGTGCCGTCCTTCCTGTCGTCGATGAGGGAAGGGCGCTCCCGCCAGGCAGCCCGGGCTCACCCGGGACCACAGCGTGGTGGCGGCGGGTGAACTCTCCGGTGCGTGCCGGAGGCGACAGGGAGAACTCTGGACGACCACTGGACGCCAACTGCCCCCGGCACGACGAAGCCCCGCCCGGCGGTGCCGGGCGGGGCTTGGTGGTGCGCCATCAGGGACTCGAACCCCGAACCCGCTGATTAAGAGTCAGCTGCTCTGCCAATTGAGCTAATGGCGCTTGGTGGTGCATGGCCAGAGGACGCCCGCAGGCTCGCACCGGAGAGGTCCTCACGCGACGAGGTCCCCGCGGTACGGGGACCTCGTGCTGGTGCGCCATCAGGGACTCGAACCCCGAACCCGCTGATTAAGAGTCAGCTGCTCTGCCAATTGAGCTAATGGCGCTGGCGGTGAGAAACATTACCAGCCGCGTGGGGCTGCCGGGAAACCGTCGTGGCCGGTCAGGGCTGTGACCTCCGCGACAGGCCACGGCAGGGCCGCGACCGGTCGCCCGCGCGTCACCGGAACGCCTGGTGGCCGGTCAGGTGCCGGCCCAGGATCAGGGTGTGGACCTCGTCGGTGCCCTCGTAGGTGCGGACCGACTCGAGGTTCGCGGCGTGCCGCATCGGCGAGTGCTCCAGCGTGATGCCGTCGCCCCCGAGCACGGTGCGAGCGGTCCGGGCGACCTCGATCGCGGACCGCACGTTCGCGAGCTTGCCCGCCGAGATCATGTGCGGCTCCAGCCGCCCGGCGTCCTTCAGCCGCCCGAGCCGCAGCGCGAGGAGCTGCGCCCGCGACACCTCCAGGGCCATGTCGACGAGCTTCGCCTGCGTGAGCTGGAACGCCGCCAGAGGGCGGCCGAACTGGACCCGCTCCCCCGCGTGCCGCAGCGCGGCGCCGAGGCTGTCGCGCGCGGCACCCGTCGCGCCCCACGCGATGCCGTAGCGCGCCTCCGCCAGGCAGGCGAACGGCCCCGCCAGGCCGGGGTGCTCCGGCAGGATCGCGTCCGCGGGCAGCCGGACGTCGTCGAGCACGACGTCGCACTGGACCGACGCGCGCAGCGAGAGCTTCGGCTCGATCGGCGTCGCGGCGAACCCGGGCGTCGTCGTCGGGACGAGGAACCCGCGCACGCGGGGCCGGGCGTCGTCGTCCGGGTCGACGGCGCGCGCCCAGACCACTGCGACGTCCGCCACCGACGCCAGCCCGATCCAGCGCTTACGGCCCGACAGCACCCACGCGTCGCCGACGTGCGTCGCCGTCGTCGTCATCGAGGCGGGGTCGGAGCCGGCCCCGGGCTCGGTGAGCGCGAAGCAACCGATCGTCTCGCCCGCCGCCATCCCCGGCAGCCAGCGTTCCCGCTGCGCGGGCGACCCGTGCTTCGCGATCGCCGTCATCGCGAGCGAGCCCTGCACCGACACGAAGGTGCGGATGCCGGAGTCGCCCGCCTCGAGCTCCGCCATCGCCAGGCCGTACTCGACCGCCGACCGGCCCGCGCAGCCGTACCCGTGCAGGTGCATGCCGAGCAGCCCGGCCTCCGCGAGGCGGGGCACCAGGTCGAGCGGGAACACCCCGTCGGCGAACCAGCGCGCGACGTGGGGGCGGACGTGCTCGTCGACCAGCGCGCGCACCCGGTCTCGGGTCTCGCGCTCGGTCGGGCTCAGCTCGTCGTCGAGCGCCAGCAGGTCGAGGGGGTCCGCGGTTCGGGCGTCGTCGCCGGTCATGCGCCCACCGTAGCGACGGCGGGCAGGGTCGTCAGGCGGCCGTCAGAGGTACAGGCCGGTCGCGCCGCCCTCGTCCTCGGTCTCGGTGACGCCGTGCACGTCGCGCTCGCGCAGCAGCACGTAGTCGGTGCCGCCGAGGTCCACCTCGGCACGGTCCTCCGGGTCGTACAGGACGCGGTCGCCCACGGCGACCTGCCGCACGTGCTCGCCCTTCGCCACCACCTGGGCCCACGCGAGGCGCTTGGCCCCGGCCGCGGTCGCGGGGATCACGAGGCCCGCCGTCGACTGCCGCTCCGCCGAGTCGACCTCCGGCTGCACCAGCAGCCGGTCGTGCAGCATGCGGATGGGCAGCGGCTTGCTGTCGGGCGTGGAGCGGGGTGCGCGGTCGGTCACGGCTCCACGCTAGACGACGGCGGCGTTTAGGCTCGACGCCGAGCGCGCGCCCGCGACCGTCTCGCGAACCCGGTCGCCGCGCCCCGCACGTTCTCGACACCAAGGAGCACCCGTGACCCGTCTCGCCGTCGGCGACGCCGCCCCCACCCTCGAGCTGCCCGCCGTCCTGCCCGATCCCGCCGGCACCGGGCACACCACCGGCACGTTCTCGCTCGCCGACGCGCTCGCCGAGCCCGGCCGCCGGGGCGTCGTCGTGTACTTCTACCCCGCCGCGATGACGCCGGGCTGCACCACCGAGGCGTGCGACTTCCGCGACTCCCTCGCCTCGCTGCAGGGCGCCGGGTACGCCGTCGTCGGCGTCTCGCCCGACGGCGTCGACAAGCTCGCGAAGTTCGCCGAGCGCGACGCCCTGACGTTCCCCCTCCTGGCCGACACCGAGCACGAGGCCCTCGAGGCGTGGGGCGCCTGGGGCGAGAAGAAGAACTACGGCAAGACGTACGTGGGCGTCATCCGCTCCACCGTCGTCGTCGACCCCGACGGGAAGGTCGCCGTCGCGCAGTACAACGTCAAGGCGACCGGCCACGTCGCCCGGGTGCGCAAGACCCTCGGTCTGGACTGAGCGCCGCCGGGCGCCGCGTCCTCACCGTGCGAGCGCGGCGCCCGGGGACGGCACGGGCTTGCCGAGCCGGACGACGCCGTCCACGGCCCCGCCCTCGCGCGCGAACCCCTCGCTCTCGTAGAGGCGGAGGTTGCGCTCGCTGCGCGCGCCGGTGCTGAGCACCACCCGCTCGAGCCCCGGCTCGAGGTCGACCTGCGCACGGCGCAGCAGCCATCGGCCGACGCCGGCGCCGCGCAGGTCGGGGACGACGGCGAGGCGGCCCACGTGCACGGTGCCGTCGTCGTGCCGGGTGCGGACCATCCCGAGCAGCCGCCCGTCGCGCCACAGCCCGGTCGTGCGCCACTCGGTCAGCCAGCCACGCACGTCGTCGAGGCTCTCGTGCAGGGGCGCCAGCGCCAGGGTGTCGTTGGCGAGCGCCTCGTCGACCCAGCAGCAGCGCTGGAGCACCATCACCTCGGCGGCGTCGCCGGGCGTGAGGCGCCGGAGGTAGGAGCCGGGCACCGGCCCCTCGACGGCGTCGTCGTCCGCCGCCTCTCGCAGCGGACGCAGCGCCTGGGCCAGCCGGGCGACCTCGCCGAGCACCCGGGCCGCCGCACCGTCCCACCGCGCGTCGGGCCGGACCCGGCCGTCCACGACGGCGTCGCCGATCCGGAGCGCGACGGTCGCGCCGAGCGGCACGAGCCGCAGCGTGGTCACGACCTGCTTGGCGTGCTGGACGGAGCGGGTCCCGGCCGACGTGTTGCCGTAGCTGACGAAGCCGATCGGCTTCCAGGCCCACTCCCGGCCGAGGTAGTCCAGCGCGTTCTTGAGCGTGGCCGGCATGCCGAAGTTGTACTCCGGCGTCACCGCGACGACACCGTCCACCGAGTCCACCAGCGCGCTCCACTCCCGCGTGTGCCGATGCCGGTAGACGCCCGACGACGGATGCTCCTCCTCGTCGAGGAGCGGCAGGTCGAGCTCCCCCAGCGACACGGGGACCAGCTCGACGCCGAGGTCCTCCGCGAGCGGCGCGACGGTGCGGCCGAACCACTCCGCGACCGCCGGCCCGAGGGCCGTGGGCCGGGTGCTGCAGGTGAGGAGCATGACGCGCACCGAATTCGTTGACATGTCAATGAACCTAGGTCCTAGGATGATGACATGTCAACGACTTCGCGAGACCGACGGCCCGGGTCGGCCGCGCCCTGGCTCGACGAGGACCAGGAACGTGCCTGGCGGGCCTTCCGGCGGATGACGACCTCCGTCCGCGCGGACACCGCGCGGGATCTCGCCGGTACCGGCCTCTCCGAGCCCGACTACGAGGTGCTGAGCACGCTGGTCGAGCGACCGGGAACCACCAGCACGCTGCACGAGCAGGCCACGAAGATGGGCTGGTCGCGCAGCAGGCTGTCGCGGCACGCGAGTCGCATGGAGAGCCGGGGGCTCATCGCCCGGGCGCCCGACCCCGCGGACGGCCGGGGTTGCCTGCTCTCGCTCACGGCGACAGGTCGCGAGGCGCTGCGCGACGCGACGCCGACCCACCTGGAGTCCGTCCGCCGGCGGTTCGCCGACCGCCTCGACGCGGACGACCTGCGCGACCTGGTGCGGATCGCGGACAAGCTCGGCGACGAGCACGGGACGGCCGCTCCCCTCGGCGGCTGACCGCGACGGGAGGGCCCGGGTGCCGGAGACGGGGGTCGAACCCGCACGCCCTGAGGGCACGGCGATCTAAACGCCGCATGTCTGCCAATTCCATCACTCCGGCCGAGCGCCGGTCAGTCTAGGCGACGCACGACGGCCGCCCCGGGGATCCCGGGGCGGCCGTCGCGTGTGCTGCGGGTGGTGCGGCGATCAGGCCTGCGGCGAACCGTTGTTCGCGGCGGCGATCTGGGCGCGCACGTCGTCCATGTCGAGGCCCTTGACGGCCTCGACGACCTGCTTGAGCGCGGGCGCGGGCAGCGCGCCGGCCTGGTTGAAGACGAGCACGCCCTCGCGGAACGCCATGAGCGTCGGGATGGCGCTCACGCCCGCGGCGGCGGCGATGCGCTGGTGGGCCTCGGTGTCGAGCTTCGCGTGCACCACGTCCGTGTTCTCCTCGGACGAGGCCTCGAAGACGGGACCGAACTGCTTGCACGGGCCGCACCACTCGGCCCAGAAGTCGACCAGCACGATGTCGTTGTCGGTGACGGTCTTCTCGAACGTGTCGTCGGTGAGCTCGACGGTGGCCATGGGTGTCCTTCCGATGGGGGTCTCCTCGGCACAGCATCGGCGCCGCTCCCAGTATTCCCGCCGCGGCCTGCCCGCGCGCTGGCGCGCCGTCCGGGCTGGTAGAAACGACGTGTGACGGACACGGCCGAGTTTCCCCCCGACGACGAGTTCTACCGCGACGAGCCGCAGCCCGCGGGCTGGCTCAGCCCGGAGGACCTCGCCGCCGTGCGGGCACAGCTCCCGCTCGTCTACGTCGACGCCGTGCCCGTGCGCGTGGACGACTCCGGCGACGTGGTCGCCGTCGGGCTGCTGCTGCGCGTCACCCCGCTCGGCACGATGACGCGGGCCCTCGTCTCCGGTCGCGTGCTCTACCACGAGCGGGTGCGCGACGCGCTGCTGCGACACATCGAGAAGGACCTCGGCCCGGTCGCGCTGCCGCAGGTCCCGCCGTCGCCCCAGCCGTTCACGGTCGCGGAGTACTTCCCCACCCCCGGCATCACGCCGTACCACGACCCCCGCCAGCACGCCGTGTCCCTGGCCTACGTCGTCCCGGTGACAGGCGACTGCCGCCCGCAGCAGGACGCGCTGGACCTCGCGTGGCTCACCCCCGAGGAGGCGTGCAGCGACACCGTGCAGGCGGAGATGATCCACGGCCAGGGCACGATCGTGAAGCAGGCGATGGCCTGGGTGGGACGACTGTCGTGAACCGGCGGGCGGCGTCGGTCGGTCACCTGCTCGTCGCCGTCCCCGCTCTCGGCGGTGTCCTCATGGAGCTCGTCATCGCCGTGGTCGACGGGCCGGGCGCCGCGGGCACCACGGCCGAGCGGCTCGTGCGGCTGTTCTCCTACTTCACGATCCTGTCGAACGTCGGCATCGGCGTCGTGTCCGTGCTCCTCGCGCTCGACCCGGCCCGCGACGGCCGCCTGCTGCGCGTCGCCCGTCTCGACGCCCTGCTGTGCATCGTCGTCACCGGCATCGTCTACAACACCGTCCTGGCGGGGACGGTGCCGGGCCTCACGCAGGCGGGCCAGCTGTCCAACGTGCTGCTGCACCTGGCGTCTCCCGCGCTCGCGGTGGTCGTGTGGCTGCTCGCCGGCCCGCGGCCGCGGGTCGACGCGCGCACCGTGGGCTGGTCCGTCGTCGGGCCGCTCGCGTGGATCGCCTACACGTTCGTGCGGGGCGCCGTCGTCGGCTGGTACCCGTACCCGTTCCTCGACGTCGGCGAGCTGGGCCTGGCCCGCGCCCTGGTCAACGCCGGGCTCGTCGCCGCGATGTTCCTCCTGCTCGCGCTCGCCGCGCTCTGGGCGGACCGGCGACTGCCCGCCGCACCGGTCACGCGATGAGTTCCCGGCCCCGCGTCGGCGAGGCGCCAACCGGGCGTCAGGAGCCGAGGTCGAGCACCGGCCAGTCCGCGAGGTCGGCACGCATGCGCCGGTCGTGGGTGGCGACGACGACGGCGGCGGGGGTGGCGACCAGGGCCCGGGTCAGCTCGTCCACGAGGTCCACGGACAGGTGGTTGGTCGGCTCGTCGAGCAGGAGCAGGTGCGGCGCGTGCAGCAGCGCCCGCGCGACCTCGAACCGGCGCCGCTGCCCGGCCGACAGCTCCGCGAGCGGCCGCTCGAGGTCCTCCTCGCTCAGCAGCCCGAGCGCCGCCACGGGCACGACGTGCTCCGGGTCCAGCTCGCCGCGCTCCAGCAGGCCCAGCGCCTCGGCCGCGTAGGCGTCGAAGCCCGTCGGCGCCGCGCCGTCGTCCGTCGTCGTCCCGGCGAGGCCCTCCGGCGCCGTCGCCTCCTGGACGACGACGCCCAGCCTCGCGCCCGGCGTGACCGACCGGGTGCCGCGGGCCAGCGGTACCCGGCCCGCGAGCGCCGCGAGCAGCGTCGACTTGCCCGACCCGTTGGGGCCGACGACCAGCAGGCGACCCGACGGCGGCACCGCGACGCGCGTGCCTGGCAGGTCGACGCGGACGGTGCCCGCCCGGTCGCCGTCCTCCGCCACGACCCGCGGGGACCGGAGCTCGACGAGCGGGTCGCCCGGGTCCCAGCCGGGCGACATCGACGGCAGGTCCGGGAACGCGAGGCGCGCGGGCGGCACGGGGACCTCGACGGCCTCGGCCTCGAGCTTCTCGATCAGCCGGTCGGCGGCCTTGACGTGGATGCGGGCGCGCGTGGCGCGGCGGTGCTTCTGCGACCCCTTGGGTGGCCGCCACTCGTCCGACAGCCCCTCGTACGACGCGTCCAGCCGCTCGGCGAGCACCCGGGCGCGCTCCTGCTCCGCGCGGTAGCGCTGCCGCCACCGGTGCAGCGCCTGGTTCTTCGCGAACCGGTACGCGAGGTAGCCCGGCTGCCCGTACAGCACCGGCTTGCCGTCCATCGACGGGTCGAGGTCGAGGATGGCGGTGGCCACGTCGTCGAGCAGCTCGCGGTCGTGCGTCACGACCACCACGCCGCCGCGCCAGGCGACCAGCTCGCCGGTGAGGAACTCGATCGCGGAGTCGTCGAGGTGGTTGGTGGGCTCGTCCAGCAGCAGCAGGTCGGCCCGCTCCGCGAGCCGGCACGCGAGGCGCACCCGGTACCGCTGACCCACGGACAGGGTGTCGAGGCGCCGGTCGGGGTCGCGCACCGCGCCGAGACGGGTGAGCGCGACGTCGACGCGCCGGTCCGCGTCCCACGCGGCCAGGTGCTCGGCGCGCGCCAGGAGCCCGGACAGCCGCCGCAGGTCGCCCGTCTCGTGGTCGAAGCCCGCGGCCTCCTTCTCGATCTCGGCGGCGAGCGCGCGCAGGTCGGCGAGCGTGCGCCGCACGAGGTCGCCCACGGTCTCCCCCGCCGAGGTCGCGAGCTCCTGCTCCACCAGCGCGACGCTCCCCTTGCGCCGGAGCTCGCCGCGCGCGGGCTTGAGGCCGCCGGCCAGGAGGTGCAGCAGCGTCGACTTGCCGGACCCGTTCTCCCCCACCACGCCGAGACGGGTGCCGTCGGAGACGCGCAGGCTCACGCCGTCGAGCACCGGGCGGCCGGGATAGGCGAACGCGAGGTCCGTGGCGGTGAGCTGCACCGGACAACCCTACGTGCGGCTCGCATAGGGTGGCCGCATGACTTCCCCCGCTTCCGAGGCCGTGCTGCGCGCCGACGGCCGCACGCCCGACCAGCTCCGCCCCGTGACCATCACGCGTGGTTGGACCGAGAACGCCGAGGGCTCCGTGCTGGTGGAGTTCGGCAAGACCCGCGTGCTGTGCACGGCGTCGTTCACCGAGGGCGTGCCGCGCTGGAAGAAGGGCTCCGGCGAGGGCTGGGTGACCGCCGAGTACGCGATGCTCCCCCGCGCCACCAACGACCGCAGCCAGCGCGAGTCCGTCAAGGGCAAGATCGGCGGCCGCACGCACGAGATCTCCCGGCTCATCGGCCGCGCGCTGCGCGCCGTCGTCGACGTGACCGCGCTCGGCGAGAACACGATCGTCCTCGACTGCGACGTGCTGCAGGCCGACGGCGGCACCCGCACCGCGGCCATCACGGGCGCGTACGTCGCGCTCGCCGACGCCGTCGCGTGGGGCACCCGCCACGGCCACGTCACCGGCGGCAAGAAGGTCCTCACGGACTCCGTCGCGGCCGTGAGCGTCGGCATCATCGACGGCACCCCGATGCTCGACCTGCCCTACGTCGAGGACGTGCGGGCCGAGACGGACATGAACGTCGTGACGACGGGCTCGGGCACGTTCGTCGAGGTGCAGGGCACCGCGGAGCACGCGCCGTTCGACCGCGCCGAGCTCGACGCCCTCCTCGACCTCGCCGTCGCGGGCACGGCCGACCTCACCGAGATCCAGCGCGCCGCGCTGGCGCAGGAGCTGTGACGATGGCCGACGCGACCCCGGACGCGACCACCGGCGTGACGGTCCCCGCCGGCGCCCGCCTCGTGCTGGCCACGCACAACCGCGGCAAGCTCGTGGAGCTGCGCGCCATCCTGCGCGACCAGCCCGGCCTGGACGCCCTGCCCGACGACGCCGTGGTGACGGCGGGCGAGCTCGGCGCCCCGGAGCCCGTGGAGGACGGCGTGTCGTTCGTCGAGAACGCGCTCATCAAGGCGCGCGCCCTGGCCCGCGCGACCGGGCTGCCCGCCGTCGCGGACGACTCCGGCCTGAGCGTGGACGTCATGGGCGGCGCGCCCGGCATCTTCTCCGCCCGCTGGTCGGGCCGGCACGGCGACGACGAGGCGAACCTCCGCCTCCTCCTCGACCAGCTCGCCGACGTGCACGACGAGCACCGCGCGGCGGCGTTCGTCTGCGCGGCCGCGCTCGTGACCCCGGACGGCCGCGAGGAGGTGTGCCTCGGCGAGATGCCCGGCACCCTGGTGCGCGCCCCGCGCGGGAGCCACGGCTTCGGCTACGACCCGATCCACGTGCCCGTCGAGCAGGCCCCGGCCGCCGACGGCACGCCCGGCACGCGCACGTCGTCCGAGCTCACCCCGGCGGAGAAGAACGCCATCAGCCACCGCGGCAAGGCGTTCCGCGCCCTCGCCCCGGCGGTCGCCGAAGCCCTCGGCTGACGAGATCGCCGACTAGATCAACGAGTGGTGCGACGGCGGGCGGCGAGGGACGCGAGGGCGCGCCAGCCCAGCATGGTCACGCCCAGGAAGACGGCGGTGACGACCGCGAACGCCGTCTCGACGCCGCCGATGCCGAGCACGGGCCGCAGCACCAGGCCCAGCACGACGGTGGCGAACCACACGGCCACGCCGGTGGGCCACACCTGCGCGGGGGCGCGCCAGGCGCGCGTCGCGAGCCAGCCGACGGCGAGCCCCACGACGAACGGCAGCCCGACGAGCGCGACGTGCCCGACACCCGCGGTGTCGTGGTTGAGCGTGCCCACCACGGTGAACACGAGCACGCACACGAGGTCGCAGACGGCGGCGGGCCAGGCGGGCCGGGTCGCCGGCGACGTCGGGGAGGCGGGGGCGGAGGCGTCGTTCACGGCCCCGAGATTACCGCTCACAGCTCGTGCACCCCGCCGGCCGTCGCCACCGCGACGGGACCGTCGTACGCCGACCGGGCCTCGGCCACGGCGACGTCCGGCGCGTTCCACACCGGCAGGTGCGTGAGCAGCAGGCTCCGCACCCCGGCGGCCGCGGCGGCCTCGCCCGCCCGCCGGCCGGTGAGGTGGATGCCGCGCTCGACGGCGTCGTCGCGCCCCTCCTGGAACGCCGCCTCGCACAGGAAGAGGTCCGCCCCGCGGGCGCCGGCGACCAGGCCGTCGCACGCGTCCGTGTCGCCGGAGTAGACGAGCGTGACCCGCTCCCCCGGGCGCACCGACGACGGCCCCGTCACGCGGATGCCGTACGCCTCGACCGGGTGGTACACCGCGAAGGGCTCCAGCTCGAACGGTCCGACGTGCACCGCGACGCCGGGCCGCCAGGCGCGCACGTCGTACTCGCCGTCCATCGACTCGCCGGGCGCGAGGCCGTACATCGCCGCGGCCCGGTCCGCCGTCGTGCTCGGCCCGAGCACGGGCAGCCGCCGCCCGACGCCGGTGCGGGTGCCGCCCCGCTCCGGGTGGTAGCGCAGGTACACGTACAGCCCGGACAGGTCCGCGCAGTGGTCGGGGTGCAGGTGGGACAACGCGACGGCGTCCAGGTCGAGCGGGTCGACGTGGCGCTGCAGGGCGCCGAGCGCCCCGTTGCCGAGGTCGAGCAGCACGTTCCAGTCCCGCTCGCCGTCGTGCGCCTGCAGGAGGTAGGCGGACGCGGGCGACGCCGGCCCCGGGAACGACCCCGAGACCCCCACGGTGACGAGCCTCATGCGGCCTCCACCAGGGTCACCTCCGGCCCCAGGAACCGGCGCGCGAGCCGCTCGAACGGCTCGGGCTCCCCGGTGGCGAGGAACCGGTGCACCGGAGCGGGCGCGTCGGGCGAGCGTTCGAGGCCGTGCTGCACGAGGTTGCGGTACACGTCCTTGGCCGTCTCCTCGGCGCTGGAGACCAGCGTGACGTCCTCGCCCATCACGTAGGAGACGGCGCCCGCCAGCAGCGGGTAGTGCGTGCAGCCGAGGACGAGCGTGTCGACGCCCGCGGCCTTCACCGGGTCGAGGTAGCGGTGGGCCACCTCCAGCACCTCCGGGCCCGAGGTCAGCCCGCGCTCCACGAGCGGCACGAAGTCCGGGCACGCCTGCGTGGTGATCTCCAGCCCCGGCGTCACGTGGAACGCGTCGTCGTACGCCCGCGAGTCGATGGTGGTCTTGGTGCCGATGACGCCGATGCGCCCCGTCCTCGACGTGAGCACCGCGCGCCGGGCGGCGGGCCGGATCACCTCGACGACGGGGATGCCGCGCCGCACGGTGTACCGCTCGCGGGCGTCGGGCAGCGCCACCGCGGTGGCGGAGTTGCAGGCGATGACCAGCATCTTCACGCCCTCGTCGACGAGCCGGTCCATCACCGCGAGCGCCATCGCGCGCACGGCGGCGAGCGGCTTCGGCCCGTACGGGCTGTTCGCCGTGTCCCCCAGGTAGAGCACCTGCTCGTGGGGAAGCTGGTCGAGGATGGAGCGCGCGACGGTCAGCCCGCCGACGCCGCTGTCGAAGATCCCGATGGGGGCGTCGTTCACGCGAGGAAGCCTAGTCGCGACGGACCGTCACGACCCCGGGGAGTGAGCGGCGACACGGCGTGGCGCCCGCCACAGCGACGCCCCGGCCTGCGGTGACGCGCCGGCCGGCACGCCGGCGCGGCCGGCGTCGCGCGGTCAGTCCCGCGCGCGCCCGGCCCTCAGGTCCGCGAGCATCTCGTCGACCAGCGACTCCTGCGCGAACCCCGCGGCCACGAACACCCCGCCCCAGTACCGCCGCTCCCGGCCGGACAGCCCGACCCGCTCCCAGCCGGCGTACTCGTCCGGGGCGTCGTCGGCGTCGTCCGGGTCGTCGTCGGTGTCGTCGGTCTCGTCGTCCTCGGTGTCGTCGTCGATGCCGGCCAGGACGTCGTCGTGCAGGGACTCGACGTCCGCGTCGTCGACCAGCCCCAGCCGCTCGGCGAGGACGAGCCGCACGTCGGTCAGCGCGCCCGCGAAGTCCTGCGCCGACTCGCGCGGCACGACGAGCTCCGCCCCGTCCCGCGGGTCGTCCGGGAGCACGTCCGGGGAGTCGATCGCGTCGGCGAACGCGACGAGGCGGGCCACCTTCCCGGCCGCCAGGTCCGTCTGCGTCAGGTGCCGGAACTCGGCGGCGACGTCGGCATCCTCCTGGTGCGCGTCGGGCAGCAGGCGCTGCACCGCCGGGTCCTGCGGCACCCGTGCGACGCCGGTGAACGCGACGCCGTCGCCGACCTCGATGCCCGGCTCCAGCCCCGACTCCGCGCGCACCAGCTCGGCGACGTCCCGCGCGACCCTCCCGAGCACCTCGCGCTCGACGTCGTCCCACCGGGCGACGTAGCCCGCCGGCGCGGACCGGAACGGCGTCATGCCGCGCCTCCGTCGGTCGTACCGCCGTCGGACGAGCCCGACTGCCGCAGCGTGGCCCACAGCCCGAACCCGTGCATCGCCTGCACGTCCACCTCCATCCGCTCGCGCGGGCCCGACGACACGACGGCGCGCCCGTCGTGGTGCACCTGCAGCATCAGCTTCTGCGCCTTCGCCGGCGGGTAGCCGAAGTAGCTCTCGAAGACGTAGCTCACGTACGACATGAGGTTCACCGGGTCGTTCCACACGATCGTCACCCACGGGTCCGCGACGGCCGTCGCAGCGTCCGACCGCGTCTCGCGCTCCACCTCGGTCGCCGCGGCTGCCGTCGTCACGGCACTCCTCGCGGCCGTCGTCGCGGAGATCGCCGCGCGCGTCGTCGTCTGCCCGTTCACCCGCCCACCCTAGGCACAGCCGACCGGCGGTCGTCGACCGTCCGACTGGCGGGCCTCGCCCTGCCGGACCAGCGCAGGAGCCCTACCGTGTCCCCATGACCGACGAGCCCCGGGGCGGCGCCGCCCCGTCGCTGCAGGCCGTGCCGGCCGCCCCGCTCCCGTCCGTCCGCCCCTCGGTCGCCCTCCTCACCGACCGGTACGAGCTGACGATGCTGCAGGCGGCCCTCGCGGACGGCACCGCGCACCGGCACTGCGTCTTCGAGGTGTTCACGCGGAGGCTGCCCGCCGGCCGGCGGTACGGCGTGCTCGCGGGCACGGGACGCATCCTCGAGGCGCTCGCCCACTTCCGATTCGGCGACGCCGAGCTCGCGTACCTCGAACGCGCCGGCGTCGTCGACGACCGGACCCTCGACTTCCTGCGCGGCTACCGCTTCACGGGGTCGATCCAGGGCTACGCGGAGGGCGAGATCTTCTTCCCGGGCTCGCCGGTGCTGCAGGTCGAGGGCACGTTCGCCGAGGCGGTGCTGCTCGAGACGCTGATCCTGTCGATCCTCAACTACGACTCGGCCATCGCGTCCGCCGCGTCGCGGATGACCAGCGCCGCCGTGGACCGCCCGGTGCTCGAGATGGGCTCCCGGCGCGCCCACGAGCAGGCCGCCGTCGCAGCCGCGCGCGCCGCCGTCGTCGGCGGCTTCACGGGCACGTCGAACCTCGAGGCGGGCATGCGGTACGGGCTCGACACCATCGGCACCGCGGCGCACGCGTTCACGCTCCTGCACGACGACGAGCGCTCGGCCTTCGACTCGCAGATCGCGTCGCTCGGGTCGGGCACCACCCTGCTGGTCGACACCTACGACGTGCGGCGCGGCGTCGAGAACGCGATCGCCGCGGGCGGCACGTCGCTCGGCGCGGTCCGCCTCGACTCGGGCGACCTCGGCGTCCTCGCCGTCGAGGTGCGACGCCAGCTCGACGACCTGGGGGCCACCGGCACGAAGATCGTCGTGACGTCCGACCTCGACGAGCACGCGATCGCCGGGCTCGCGGCGATGCCCGTGGACGTCTACGGCGTCGGGACGTCGCTCGTCACCGGCTCCGGCGCACCCACCTGCGGCATGGTCTACAAGCTCGTCGCCCGTGCCGACCCCTCCGGCGTGCTGCAGCCCGTGGCGAAGGCGTCCGCGCACAAGACGAGCCAGGGCGGCCGCAAGGGGGCGGCGCGCCGCTACGGGCCCGACGGGCGCGCCGTCGAAGAAGTCCTCGTCACGGGTCCGGACGACCTGGTCGTGGCCTGGTCCCCCGAGGACGGCGGCTCCCTGCACGGGGAGCAGACCGACGAGCCCGCCGACGGCGAGCGCCCCGACCTGCGCAGCCTCCTCGTGCCGCTCGTCGTGGACGGCGCCGTCGACTCGCGCTGGGTGGGCGCCTACGGCGTGCAGAACGCGGCCCGCCACCACCTCCAGGCCCGCGCGGAGCTGCCGCGCGGCGGCCGACGGCTCTCGGCCGGCGACCCCGCGATCCCGACGGTCGAGCTCAGTCTCGGCTGACGGCAGATGCGGAGGCCGGCTCCCGGTCGCCGTCCTCCGACTCGCCCTGCGCGACGTGCGGGTGCCGACGCTCGAGCGAGGCGCCCTCGACGTCCACGTCCGGCAGGATGCGGTCCAGCCGGCGCGGCAGCCACCACGCGGCGTCGCCCAGCAGGTGCATGAGCGCCGGAACCACGAGCATCCGCACGACGAACGCGTCCACGAGGACGCCGAACGCGAGCGCGAAACCGATCGACCGGATCATCGCGTCCTCGGCGAAGACGAACCCGCCGAACACGGAGATCATGATGATCGCCGCCGCCGTGACCACCGAGCGGCCGGCGCGGAAGCCCTGCGCGACGGCGAGGCGCGCGGACGCGCCGTGGGCGTACGCCTCCCGCATGCCCGAGCCGAGGAACAGCATGTAGTCCATGGCCAGGCCGAAGAGGATGCCGACGAGGATCGTGGGCAGGAAGTTCAGGATCGGCCCGGGCTGGTGGACCCCGAAGACGTCGGCGAGCCAGCCCCACTGGTAGATGGCCACGACGCCGCCGAGGGCCGCGAAGTACGACAGCACGAACCCGAGGGTCGCGATGACCGGCACCAGGATCGACCGGAACACGACGACGAGGATCAGCAACGACAGCCCGATGACCACGCCGAGGTAGAGCGGCAACGCGTCGGACAGCTTCTCCGAGATGTCGATGTTGCCCGACGCCGCCCCGGCGACGCCGATCTGGACGTCGCCCGTCACGGACGCGTCGCCCGCGCCCTGCACGTCGACGGCGAGCGGCGACAGGCCGCGCAGGGTGTGCACGAGCTGCTCGGTGGACGCGCTCGTCGGCCCCTCGGCCGGCACCACCTGGAACGCGAGCGTCCAGCCGTCCTCCGACGTCCCCGCCGGCGCGACCGCGACGACGTCGTCCTGCGCGGCGAGCTGCTGGGCGAGCGCGAGCTGGGTCGCGACCTCCGTGTCCTCGGTGACCGCGTCCGGAACGTCCGCGACCACGAGCAGCGGCCCGTTCACACCGGCGCCGAACTTGTCGGCGACCGTCGTGTACGCCGCGTAGGACGTGGAGTCCTCGGGGGCCGAGGACCCGTCCGGCAGGTTGGTCCGCAGGTCGAGCGCCGGGACGGCGACGACGCCGAGCATCGCGACGCCGAGCACCACACGGCCCACCGCGACGGAGGTCCGCATCGGATTCACCGGCTTCGCGGACCGCGCCGCCGCGTGTCCGGCGTCGTGCGCGTGCGTGGCCCTGCCGTCCGACGGGTCGGACGCCGCCAGGCGCGCCCGCTCCTTGCGGCTGAGGATCCGCATGCCGATGGCCGACAGCAGCGCCGGGGTGAGCGTCACCGCGACCAGCACGGCGACCGCGACCGAGGCCGCGCCGACGGTGCCCATGAGGCCGAGGAACGGGATGCCGGTGACGTTCAGCGCGAGCAGGGCGATGACCACCGTCGCGCCTGCGAACACGACGGCGTTGCCCGACGTGCCGTTGGCGAGCGCCACCGACTCGCGGACCTCGTACCCGTCCTTGAGCTGGTGGCGATGGCGGTTGACGATGAACAGCGCGTAGTCGATGCCGACGGCGAGGCCGAGCATGAGGCCGAGCACCGGCGTCACGGACGACATCTGCACGACGCCCGAGAACGCCAGGGCGCCCATCGCCGCGACCCCGACGCCGACGAGCGCGGTGAGCAGCGGCAGGCCCGCGCCGATGAAGGTGCCGAGCATGATGACGAGCACGACGGCCGCGACGACGAGGCCGACGACCTCGCCCGGACCCACGACCGACGGCGTCTCCTGCGCGATGTCGGACCCGAGCTCCACGCCCACCCCGTCGACGTCCGCCACCCCGTCCTCGATGGCGCCGATGACGGCGTCCTTGGTCTCCTGGGGGACGGACATCAGGTCGTCGGTGAACATCACCGTGGCCACTGCGGTGGAGCCGTCGTCGGACACCAGCGTGATCCCCGAGGCGAGCTCGAGCAGCTCCTTGCCCTGGTCGAGCCGGGCGGCCTGCTCGTCGAGCTCGGCGGCGCCGTCCTCGAGCTCCGCAGCCTTCTCGTCGAGGGTGTCCTGCTGCGTGCCGAGCTCTGCGAGGCCGGCGTCGAGCTGCTCCTGCTGGGCGTCGAGCTGCGGGGCGGCGAGCTCGACCTGGCCGGCGGCCTCCGCCTGCGCACGGGCGTCGTCGAGCTGGTCCTGACCGGCCTCGAGCTGGGCGCGGGCGTCGTCGAGCTGCTGCTGACCCGCCGCGAGCTGGTCCCGGCCGGCCGCGAGCCGGTCGCGCCCGTCCGCGATCTGCTGCTCGCCGTCGGCGAGCTGGTCGGCCTGCTCCTGCCGGTCCGCCTCGGTGGTGAACGGGTCGACGGCACCCTGGACGCCGTCGAGATCGGTCACCCCGGTGAGGACCTCGCCCAGGGCCTTCTCCTGGTCGGCGGTGAACTCGGCGCCGTCGTCCGTGCTCAGCACGACGGTCCCGGCCCCGCCCGCGGCCTCGGGCAGCTCGTCGGCGAGGTGGTCGGTGACCTCCTGCGTCGGCGTGCCGGGGATCGTGAAGCTGTCGCTCAGCGTCCCGGCCCCGGCGGCGAACCCCGCACCGGCGAGCGCGAGGACGGCGATCCATGCGGCGAACACGGTCTTGGTGCGCCGGGACGCGAAGCGTCCGAGGCGGTAGAGCAGCTCAGCCATGATGTCCTTCCGGAGCGTGCGTGGGGGCTGCCGGCGCAGCGTCGAGCCGGAGGATCAGGTCGGACCAGACCGCGCGTGCGCGGTGGCCGGTGGCGCCACCGGTGGTGGTGTACCAGTGGTGGCTGAGCACGACGAGGCCGCTGGTGACGCGGGCGACCTCGAGCTCGACGTCGACGGGGTCGACACCCGGGTGGCGGCGGCGCAGGTCGGCGGTCAGCGACAGCCCGACGTCGGCCACCGCGCGCAGGATCAGCACCGTCTGGTGCGGAGGGACTGCCGCCTCGGCCGGCAGGCCGAGCCCTCGCGCGAGCGACGCCATCGGGCCGACCAGGTCGGCCCGGCGGACGGCGGCGACCAGGTCCGCACGCACGGCCGCGAGCGGCGCTCCGGCCTGCGCGGGGACGGGCGCGGCGACGAGGGCCTCGTGGATGCTCGCGAACGCGTCGGCGGCGACCGCGGCGATCACGTCGTCGAGCGACTCGAAGTGGTTGAAGACGGTGCGGCGGGCCACGTCGGCCCGGGACGCGAGGTCGTCGACCGAGAAGGCGAGGCCACCGGTCTCGTCCATGAGAGCCGCGGCACCGTCGACGATCGCCCGGCGGGTGCGCGCCTTGGCGGCGGCCCTGCGGTCCGGCGTGGGGTCGGGTGCGGGGTTCGCGGTCGGCGGGGGCACGACTCGAACCCTACAGTGCACTCAGTGCATCAATGCACTGAGTGCACTGTGAGGTGCGCCCTGCTCCCGGCGTCGCTCAGCGTCGTCCGACGAACCAGCCGCGCACCATCTCGACGCGTGCGGTGAGCTGGTCGGCGGTGGCCAGCGGCACCTCGGGCCCGCCGCACCGGCGACGCAGCTCGTTGTGCACGGAGCCGTGCGGCGTGCTGCTCTTGCGCGCCCAGGCGGACACCAGCTTGGACAGCTCCTTGCGCAGGTCGGCGGCGCGGCGGTGCTCGGCCTCCGACTGCTCGAGCGCCGCCTCCGACGCCGTGGCGCCGCCCCGCCCGCGCACCTGCTGCGCCTGCCGCTGCCGCAGCAGGGTGGTGACCTGGTCCGCCTCGAGGAGGCCCGGCAGGCCGAGGAAGTCCAGCTCCTCGGCGGAACCGACGTCCGCCCCCGTGCCGAACTCGCCGCCGTCGAACAGCACCCGGTCGAACGAGGCCTGCGCCTCGAGCGCCTCGAAGGAGCCGAGGAGCTCCCCCGACGCCTTCTCCTCCTTGTTCGCCGCCGCGAGCAGCGCGGCCTCGGGGTCGTACTCGATCCCCTGCTCCTCGGCCGTCTTCGGGCGGTCGAGCGCGTGGTCGCGCTCGAGCTCCATGCCGTTGGCCAGCTCGAGCAGCAGCGGCACGCTCGGCAGGAAGACCGACGCCGTCTCGCCGCGCTTGCGGGCGCGCACGAACCGGCCCACGGCCTGCGCGAAGAACAGGGGCGTCGAGGTGCTCGTGGCGTAGACGCCGACGGCGAGCCGCGGCACGTCCACACCCTCGGACACCATCCGCACGGCGACCATCCAGCGCGAGTCGCCCTGCGCGAACTCGTCGATGCGGGCGCTCGCGCCGTCGTCGTCCGACAGGACGACGGTCGGGCTCTGGCCGGTGAGCCGGGCCAGGTGGCCGGCGTACGCGCGGGCGTCCGTCTGGTCCGTCGCGATGACCAGGCCGCCGGCGTCGGGGACGGCACGACGCATCTCGGTGAGCCGCTTGTCCGCGCCCGCGAGGACGGACGGGATCCACTCGCCGTTCGGGTCCAGCGCGGTGCGCCAGGCCTGGGCGTGCATGTCCTTCGTCATCGCCTCGCCGAGGCGTGCGCTGACCTCGTCGCCCGCCTTCGTGCGCCAGCGCATGTTGCCCGAGTACGTCATGAACAGCACCGGCCGCACGACGTGGTCGCGCAGCGCGTCGCCGTAGCCGTACGTGTAGTCCGCCTTGGAGCGGCGGATGCCCTCGCGGTCCTCCTCGTACGTGACGAACGGGATCGGCGCCGTGTCCGACCGGAAGGGCGTGCCCGTCAGGGCGAGGCGCTTGGTCGCGTCCTCGAACGCCTCCCGGACGGCCTCGCCCCAGCTCAGCGCGTCTCCGCCGTGGTGCACCTCGTCGAGGATGACGAGGGTGCGCGCCGCATCGGTGCGCGCGCGGTGCATAGTCGGCTTGGCGGCGACCTGGGCGTACGTGAGGGCGACGCCGTCGTAGTGCGAGCCGTGCCGACCCTGGCTGTTCTTGAAGGAGGGGTCGATGCGGATGCCGACGCGCGCGGCGGCGTCCGCCCACTGGTGCTTGAGGTGCTCGGTGGGCGCGACGACGGTCACGCGGCGCACGACCCCCGCCTCGAGCAGCTCGGTGGCGACGCGCAGCGCGAACGTCGTCTTGCCGGCGCCGGGGGTCGCGACGGCGAGGAAGTCGCGCGGGTCACGCCTGCGGTACAGCTCGAGCGCCTCGGCCTGCCAGGCACGCAGGTTGGACGCGGTGCCCCACGGCGCGCGGCGCGGGAACGCCGGGCTGAGGTGGGACGCCGCCGACGACGACGGCGACTGCGGCAGCGGCTTGGCCGCCGGTTCCGCAGCCGCGGCGAAGAGGTCGAAACCGTCGTGATCGGGGGTGGACTCGGGCTCGTTCAGCGGCTGCGCGCTCACTTGCCGGAGTCGCCCTCGCCGCCCTCGCCGTCCTGCGGGTCGCGGAGGCCGTCGTAGATCTCCTTGCAGACCGGGCACACCGGGAACTTCGACGGGTCACGACCCGGCACCCACACCTTGCCGCAGAGCGCGATCACGGGCTTGCCCGACAGGGCCGACTCCATGATCTTCTCCTTGCGCACGTAGTGCGCGAAGCGCTCGTGGTCGCCCGGCTCCGCAGCCTGCTCGCGGGTGTCGGGGCGCTCCAGCACGCTGGTGCCGGCCCCGGTGTCCTGCGAGGGGTCGGCGGGCGGGGTGGAGAGGGGATCGCTCATGCCGGGCAGTCTACGACCCACCCCCCGACGCTCCCCCGCCTCGCCGGCCCTCGTGCCGCGGATCCGGGCACGGATCACAGGCCCTGCCAGTCCGGCTTGGACGCGAACGTCTGGCGGTAGTAGTCGCCGAGCTGCAGCCGGGAGGCCGCCGCGTCGTCGACCAGCACCGTCGCGTGCGGGTGCAGCTGCATGACGGTGCCCGGCCACATCGCGGAGATCGGACCCTCCACGAGCTGGTGCACCGCCTCCGCCTTCTGCCGGCCCGTGGCCAGCAGCACCAGGTGCCGCGCCTGCATGATCGTGCCCAGCCCCTGGGTGAGGCAGTGGGTGGGCACCTGGTCCACGTCGTCGCCGAAGAACCGCGCGTTGTCCACCCGCGTCTGCGCCGTCAACGTCTTGATCCGCGTGCGCGACGCGAGCGACGAGCCCGGCTCGTTGAACGCGATGTGCCCGTCCGTGCCGATCCCCAGAAGCTGCAGGTCCACCCCGCCCGCGTCCGCGATCGCCCGCTCGTACGCCGCGCACGCCGCCGGGATGTCGTCGGCCAGACCGTCCGGCCCGGACACCTGGTCCGCCGGCCACTCGACCCGGGAGGCGATCTCCGTCTCGATCACGTTGCGGTACCGCTGCGGGTGCGCCGCGTCCAGGCCCACGTACTCGTCCAGCATGAAGCCCCGGGCGTCGGCGAACGACAGCCCGTCCTCGCGGTGGCGACGCGCGAGCTCGTCGTACACCCTCAGCGGGCTCGATCCCGTCGCCAGCCCCAGCACGGTGGCCGGGTCGCGCCGCAACAACGCCTCGATCGCGTCGGCCGCCAGCACGGCCAGCTCCTCGGCGGGGGCGATCACGACTTCCATGGGGGCTCCAGTCTCTCGGGTACGGGATCGGGTCCATCATCCCGTCGTCGTGCCGTCATCGTGCCGGCATCGTGCCGGCATCGTGCCGGCATCGTGCGTGGTCCGCGCCGCTCCACGCGGACGGGTCAGTCCTCGGCCGCCGCGGGCGCGTTGAGCATCGGCGTGAGGCGGGCGTCGAACTCCTGCGCGAGGGTCGCGACGTCACCGCCGTCGGCGATGCGGCCGAACAGGTCCTCGTACACCCCGGCGTCCTCGATCGAGGCCCACCCGGGCGCAGGCGGGGTGAGCTTCGACGCGGCGGCCGTGCGGACCATGAGGCGGCCGTACCTGTCGCCCTTCATGAGCTCCTGGGCGTCCTCGTTCGCGGGCCCGAGCCCGGCCGCGGCGAGCTTCTCCTGGTACTCGTCGGAGAAGACGACGCGCAGCACGTCCTCGGCCAGCTCGGGGCTCGGCGACGTGGCCGAGACCGCGATGTTCGAGCCGCCCGCGAAGACGGGGGCCAGGCCGCCGTCCAGACCGGGCAGGGCGAAGATGCCGAACGTGTCGGTGTCCTTCATCCCGTCGCGCACCAGCTCGCCCTCGTCGTTGCGCACGAGGTGGCCGATCGACCACCGCGCCCACGCGGGAGCCATGATCGTGGCGGCGGCGGGCGGCGCCTCCTCGACGCCGTCGTTGAGGAAGTCCCAGTACTCGACGTCCTTCTCCGTGGACGGCAGGTACGACGCGTTCTCGTACACGTCCTGCCACATCTCGAGGCCCTCGACGGTCTTCGGGTCGGACAGGGTCGAGACCCAGCCGTCGCCCTCCTTCACCGCGAGGTCCCCGCCGGCGGCGAACACCCAGGAGATGCCGTTGCGCCAGTCCTGGCCGCCCATCGCGAACCCGGCGTGGTCGTCGTCCGTGAGCGCCTTGACGGACTCGCCGAACTCGGCCAGCGTCGACGGCTTCTCGAGCCCCGCCGCGCCCCACACGTCCTTGCGGTAGAAGACGTACCGCGAGCCGAAGTAGTACGGCAGCGCGTAGTGGCGGCCGTCCACCGACCCCGCGTCGACGAACGACTGCAGCAGCTTGTCGCCGCCCAGCTCGTCGTACAGCTCCGGCGAGATCTCGCGGAACGCACCCGTGGTGGTGAACGTCGGCGACTGCGTGTTGCCGATCTCGACGACGTCCGGCGTGGTCGCCGGGTCCTCCAGCGCCTCCGTGAGGTTGGCGACGAGGTCGCCCCACTCCTGCTGCTCGATCGTGAGGGTCGCGCCCGGGTGATCGTCCTCGAACTTCTGCACGAGGTACTCGCGGAGCTCGGGCGTGGTGTCCTCGCCGACCAGCCACATCGTGAGGTCCGTGTCCGGCGCCGCGGGCTCCGCCCCCGTGCCGAGCGCGGAGCAACCGGTCAGCGCGACCGTGAGCAGGCCCGCGGTCACGGCCCCGGTCAGGGACCCGGCCCGGCGCGCGGTCACGACGCCACCCCGTTCAGCGGGGCACGGCCGGCGACCGTCCGTCCCACGACGGCGGCGCCGACGGCGCCCACGGGCACGCGGCCCGGGGCGAGCCGGACGCGGTCCGCGAGGCGCAGCGAGCTGAGGAACCCGGAGTCCCGCGACTCGCGGACCAGCGCGGCGCGCACCGCGTCGAGGAGCGGCTCCCCGAGCTGCGCGACGCCACCGCCGAGCACCACGTGCCGCACGTCGACCGTGAGGACCAGCATGCGTACGGCCGCCGCCACGGCGGAGGCGTAGACGTCGCGCGCCTCGACCGCCCCGGGGACGCCGCGCTCGGCCGCCTCGAACAGCTCCACCGGCGCGGGGCGGCCGGTCCGGGCCGGCCACAGCCGGGCGACGGCCGTCCCGGACGCGTACAGCTCGAGGCAGCCCCGCTGCCCGCACGGGCACACCGGGCCGGCCGGGTCGACCGGCACGTGACCGATCTCCCCGGCCGCGCCGCCGAAGCCGCGCCGCAGCTCGCCGTCGAGCACGAGGCCCGCGGCCAGGCCGGTGCCGAGCGCGAGGAACGCGAGGTCGACGCCCGCGCGGGGCGTGCCCGCCGCGGCCGCCTCCAGGTGCGCGGCACCGAGCGCCGCCACGTTGAGGTCGTTCTCCAGCCCGACGGGGATGCCGCCGAGCTCGTCGCCCAGCAGCCGGGCGAGCGCCAGCGGCGAGGCGTCCACGCCCACGTTCACCGCGTGCCGCACGGTCCCGGCGGCCGGGTCGACGAGGCCGGGCATGCCCACGCCCACGCCGACGACGTCCGCGACGTCGACGCCGGCCTGCCGCGCGACGCCGCGCACGGCGCGGGCCGCGCCCGCGACGACCCCTGCCGGGCCGCGCTCGGTGGCCAGCCGGGCCTGCGCCACGGTGGCGCCGGCCGCGTCCAGCAGGACGGCGAGGGTCTTGGTGCCGCCGATGTCGAGCCCGACCGTGGGGCCTGTGCGGCCTGGCGGGTTCAGGGGGTTCAGGGGTGTGGCGTCGTCCACGTCAGCCCTTCACCGCCCCGGAGACCAGCCCGGACGTCATCCGGCCCTGCACGAAGAGGAAGAAGACGATCACCGGCACCGCGATGAGGGTCGAGGCCGCCATGACCTCGCCCCAGTCGATGCCGCGGTTCGCCGACGCCGACAGGAAGCTGCGCAGCCAGATCGGCAGCGTCTGCCGGTCCTCGGCGGGCAGGATCACGAGCGCCGTCGTGAACTCGTTCCACGCCTGCAGGAACGCGTACACGCCCGAGGCGACGAGGCCCGGCGCGAGCAGCGGGAACGTGATCCGCAGGAACGCCTTGGTCCGCGAGAGGCCGTCGACCATGGCCGCCTCCTCGAGCTCGGCCGGGATGCCGGCGACGAAGCCCCGCAGCATCCAGATCGTGAACGGCACCAGCATCGCCGTGTACAGGATCGAGATGCCGAGCACCGAGTTGAGGCCGAGCACGGGCGTGCTCGCCCCCACCGTCGAGAGCATCTTGTACTGCGCGATGAACAGGCCCTCGGCGGGCAGCATCTGGATGAACAGCACGGCCAGGACGAAGCTCGTGCGGCCGCGGAAGCGCCAGCGGCTGATGGCCAGCGCGGCGAGGAACGCGAACGCGAGGACGAGCACGATCGTCACACCCGTGATCATCAGGCTCATGCGCAGGGCACCGCCGAAGCCGGAGCCCGTCAGGACGCTGGTGAAGTTCGCGAGCGTGAAGTGGGTGGGCAGGAAGCTCGGCGTGCTCGCCTTGAGGCGCGCGGCCGGGGTGACGGCCGACAGCAGCATCCAGTAGACGGGGAACGCCCACACGAGGGACAGGACGATGCCCAGGACGCCCAGCAGGATCTTGCCGACCCGCGGTCGGGGGCGGCGCACCGCCTGGCCGGCGTCGCGCACGACGGGCGTGGCGGCGGGCCGCGCAGTCTCGGTCCCGGTCTCGGTCGCGGCGCTCACGCGGCGTCCTCCTTCATGAGGCTGCGCACGTACGGCGCGGCGAGCAGCACCGTGAGCAGCAGGACGAAGATCGAGACGGCGGCGGCGCCGGAGAAGTCCTGGCTGCCGATGCCGAGCTCGTAGATGAAGTTGCCCAGCAGGTTCGTCTCGGAGATCGGGGCGCCGGCGTCCTGCAGCAGGCGGATCTGCGCGAACACCCGCAGGTCCCAGATGATCTGCAGCAGCAGCACGATGGCGAGCACCGGGCGCACCAGCGGCAGCAGGATGTGGCGCAGGATCTGCGCGGGCCGCGCGCCGTCGAGCCGCGCGGCCTCGAGGACCTCCTCGGAGACCTGCGTGAGGCCGGCGTACAGCGACATCGCCACGAACGGCACCGACATCCACACGATGACCAGGGTCGCGACGACGAAGAACGTCAGCGGCTGCGCGAGCCAGGCGTAACCCTGGTACTGGTCGAGGCCGATCTGCACGAGCAGCCAGTTGACGACGCCGGAGCGGTAGTCGAAGAGCCACCGGAAGACGGTCACCGCGGCCACGAGCGGGGTCGCCCAGGCCAGCAGGAGCACGATCTGCAGCGTGATGCGCACGGCGGCGTGCACGGCCTTCATCAGCAGCGCCAGCCCGAGGCCGATCGCCACCGTGAGGAACGCGTTCACGAGGCAGAAGAGGATCGAACGTCCCACGACGGTCCAGAGCCGGTCGTCGGAGAAGATCCGCGCGTAGTTGTCCAGCCCGGCGAAGGTGGGGGGCGCGCCGAACTGCTGCATCATCCCGTATTCCTGCAGCGAGGTCACGACCTGCCAGTACACGGGGTACCCGAGACCGACGAGCAGGATCAGCACCGCGGGGAGCAGCAGGAGGTAGGGGGTGGCCGGCTGGCGCCGACGGCGGATCGCGATGGTGGACGCGGGTGTCGCGGTGGTCATGCGGTCCTCCTTCCCGGTGGTCGTGGATGACGGGCGGAGCGGTGGAGCTGGTGGGGGGACCAGCGACGTGGCACCGCTCCGCCCGTCAGGGGTGGGGGCTGAAGGGGGGTCAGCCCGCCTGGCCGTTGAGCATCGGCGTGAGCTTCTCGTCGTACTGCTTGGCGAGTGCCGTCACGTCACCGCCCTCGGCGATCTTCTGGAAGAGCTCCTCGTAGACCGAGGCGCCCTCCACGGCGGCCCAGCCGGGTGCGGCGGGGGTGAGCTTCGACGCCTCGGCGGTCTCCACGGCGACCTCGCCGAACTTGTCCGGGTTGCCGTCGGCGTCCACGGTCATGAGCTTGTTGAAGTCCGTGTTGGCCGGCCCCAGGCCCGCCTTGGCGAGCATCGTCTGGTACTCGTCCGAGTAGATGATCCGCAGCAGGTTCTCCGAGAGCTCGGGGTGCTGCGACTTCGCGGACACCGCGACGTTCGAGCCACCGGCGAAGACCGGGGCCACGCCGCCGTCGACGCCCGGCAGCGCGAAGATGTCGAACTTCTTGTCGTCCGCCATGCCGTCGCGCACCTCCTTGCCGTCGTCACCCTTCGTCAGGTCGCCGATGGACCAGCGGGCCCAGCCCGGCGCCATGATGGTCGCGCCCTCGGGCGCCTCGCCGTCGGTGCCGTCGTTGATGAAGTCCCAGTACGCCTCGTCCTTGGCCGTCGCCGGCAGGTTCGACGCGTTCTCGAAGACGTCCTGCCACTGCTCGAGGCCCTTGACCGTGTTCGGGTCGGACAGCGTGGAGGTCCACTGGTCGCCGTCCTTGACGGCGAGCTCGCCGTCGTTCGCGAAGACCCAGGAGATGCCGTTGCGCCAGTCCTGCCCGCCCATCGCGAACCCGGACTGCTTCTTGGAGGTGAGCTCCTTGACGGAGTCGCCGAACTCCTCCAGCGTCTTGGGCACCTCGAGGCCGGCCTTCTGCCAGATGTCCTTGCGGTAGAACATGTAGCGCGAGCCGTAGTAGTAGGGCAGCGCGTACTTGGCCTCGTCGATCGAGCCCGCGTCGACGAACGACTGCAGCAGCTTGTCGCCGCCCAGCTCGTCGTACAGCTCCGGCGAGATCTCGCGGAACGCGCCCGCGTAGGTGAACGTTGGCGCCTGCGTGTTGCCGATCTCCACGACGTCCGGGGTGTTCGCGGCGTCGGGCAGCGCGGTCGTGAGCTTGGTGACCAGGTCGGTCCAGTCCTGCTCCTCGATCGTCAGCGTCGAGCCGGGGTTCTCCTCGGCGAACGTGTCGACCAGGTACTTGCGCAGGTCGTCGTTGGTGTCGGCACCGGCGAGCCACAGGGTGATGTCGCCGGCCTCGGGGGTGCCGCCGGTCTCGCCGGTCCCCTCGTCGTCGGCGGGCGCGCACGCGGCGAGCGCGAGCGCCAGGGTCAGGCTCGTCGCCACGCCGGTGGCGACCACACGGGTCCTCTTCACTGGGGATTCCTCTCGATCTTTCTGGGGTCGATCCGAGCACCGCGGCGCCGGGGACGGCGCCGCGGGTGCAGGTCCTTCGTCGGGGTCAGGAGACGCCGAGCTGGGCGGCCAGCACCAGGACGGCCGCACCGGCGAGGACGACGTCCTCGTCGAGCGTGGCCATCCGCAACCGCAGCCCGGCGGCCGTGGCCGGCATCGTGCGGTCCGTCAGGGTCTGCAGGGCGGCGGTGCGCAGCGCGCCGTCGAGCAGGTCGGCGGGGCCGCTGAGCAGCACCTCGCCGAGGTTCAGGGCGCCCACGACGGGCGCGAGGGCGACGCCGAGGGTGCGGCCCACGCCGGCGAGCGCCTCGTCCGCGGCGGCGGGGTCCAGCCCCGCGACAGCGCGGCGGAGCGCCGGGGCGGCGAGCACGGTCTCCAGGCAGCCGTGACGGCCGCAGGCGCAGAGCTCGCCGTCGTCCACGACCGTGACGTGCCCGAGCTCGCCCGCGGCGTCGGCGGAGCCGTGCACCCGCGAGCCGTCGACCATCACCCCGGCTCCCACGCCCTGCCCGACCGTCAGCACGAGCATGGAGTCGGAGGCGCCGCCGTAGGTGTACTCGCCGAGGGCGGCGGAGTTCGCGTCGTTGGCCACGTGGACCGGCAGGGCCAGCCGGTCGGTGAGGATCGCGGCCAGCGGCAGGTCGGTCCACTGCCGGTTGGGGGCCTCGACGACGCGGCCGGAGTCGTCCACGACGCCGGGCGAGCCGACGCCCACGCCGATGACGGGGCGGGTCGCGGCGGAGATCAGGGTGCGCGCGAAGCGCGTGAGCAGGTCCACGAGCGTGTCGCCGACGTGCCCGGCCACCGGCAGGGAGCGGCGCACGACGGCCTCGCCCGTGAGGGTCATGACCGCGCCGCGCATGACGGCGTCGTCCGACAGGTCGACCGCCACGATCTGGTAGGCGTCGGTCCGCATCCCCACGAGGATCGCGGGCTTGCCGACCCGCCGGCCGGGCTGCACGCCCAGCTCCTCGACGAGCCCCTCGGCGAGGAGGACGTTCACCAGGTCGGAGATGGTCACGCGGGTCAGGGAGGTGGCCCGGGCCAGGTCGGCCCTGGAGGTCGGCCCCTCGTGGAACAGGTGCTGGAGCACCAAGGAGCGGTTGTGCGCCCGGGCGTGCTCGGGGAGCACCTTGGAGGTGGCTCGCAGGCCGGCACCCAGACCTCGTCGTGCTGTGCGCGTCGTCGGCGTGGACATGTTTGTTAGTACAGCGTCTTAACTAGCCCTCTGTCAATCCGCGATCCCCCGCCCACGGGAAGGCGTGATCGGATCGTGACGCGCCGACGGCGGCGGATCGGCGACCGGACGACATCGCCCTAGGTCACGGTCTCGGCACGGTCGGGTCACGATCGTGCGGAGCGGGCCGGGCGCGAACCCGCCGCCCCCTACGCTCTGAGCCATGCCCGCCACCCCGCGCCAGGCCCGGACCCGCCGTGCACCGCTCCGCACGGCTCTGGCGGCGACGCTCCTGCTGGTCGTCACGGCGTGCTCCTCGGGCGGGGCCGACTCGGGCGGTGGGTCCTCCGCGGTGGAGGCCGACAGCGCCGGCGCGGCCGCGGACGTCGGCAGCGCCGAGCAGGCGGCGGACGGATCCTCCGTCGCGGAGAGCGCCGCGGAGCCCGGCGCGGCCGCGGCGCGCGAGATCGTCACCACCGGCCGCGCGACCGTCGTCGCCGACGACCCCGCGGCGGCCGCGACGAAGCTCGCGCGGCTGGTCGAGCAGGCCGGCGGTCGCGTCGAGCGACGCTCCGAGACGGCTGCCACCGACGACTCGGCGGGGTCGGCGTCGCTGACCGTGCGGCTGCCCTCCGACCGGATGACCGGCGCCGTCGAGGCCCTGGACACGCTCGGCACGGTCGAGAGCGTCGACATGGACAGCACCGACGTCACCGGCGAGGGGCAGGACCTCGACGCCCGCATCGCCGCGCTGACCACGTCGACGGACCGGCTGCGCGACCTCATGAAGGCCGCCGGCAGCACGGAGGACCTGCTCCAGGTGGAGCAGGAGCTGTCCGAACGCCAGGCCGACCTCGACGCGCTCACCGCGCAGCGCCAGCGCCTGTCCGACCAGGTGGCGATGTCGACGCTCGACGTCGAGATCGTGCCCGAGCCCGTCGCCGCCGCGCAGTCGCGCGGTGGGTTCCTCGGAGGCCTCGCCTCGGGCTGGGGCGCCCTCGTCACGACGATCCAGACGGTCGTGCTCGTGCTGGGCGTGCTGCTCCCGTGGCTCGCGCTCGGCGGGCTCGGCTACCTCGGCTACCGCTGGCTGCGGGGGCGCGCCCGCCCGGGCGCGGGCGACGACCCCTCGGACGGCCCGGACGACGACGCCGACGGCCCGGACTCCCCGCGCCCCGCCGCGCCCGACGAGGCCCCCGAGCCGGTGCCGGCCGGCCGCTGACCGGTCGGCCCTCGCCGCTACTCCCCCGGCTCTGCGCCGTCACGCCCCTCGACCCAGCCGCCCATCCCGGCCCAGCCGGCGCTCGCGCGCTCGGCGGCGAGATCGCGAGGCCACCCCGCGACCCCCGGGCGGCGCTGCCAGGGCCGCGGCCCGTCGAGCGGACGGTACTCGACGCCCGCGGCGTCGAGGCGGGCGAGGTGACCGCCCCGCAGACGCTCCTCGAACCCCGGAGCCGCGGGGTTCCACACCGCCTCCGCGAACGCGACGAGGCGCGGGAAGGCCGCGTAGTCGACCCGGCGCGCCGAGTCGAGGTGCTCGCTCCAGACCTGCGCCTGGGCCCCCAGCACCGTGCCCGGCAGGTCGCCGGCCAGCTCGGGTCGCGCCTCCAGCAGCCCGGCCGGCAGGGGCTCGAACGCCCGCACGTCGGCGACCGTGCGCACGAAGCCCACGGGCACGGGCTCGTCGTCGCCCTCGGCGGCGCGGTGGTCGAGGTACACCTCCTGCTCGGGGGCCATGACGACGTCGTGCCCGGCCGCGAGGGCGTCCGCCGCCACGGCGTGCCCCCGCCAGCAGGTGACGACGACGTCCCGCGGCAGATCGGGCCCGAAGGCCTCGTCCCACACGACGGCGCGGCGGCCCTTCGAGCGCAGGTGCTCGGCGAGCCGCGCGAGGAACCACCCGTGCAGGCGCGCCACGTCGCCCTCCCCGTCGGGGCCGACCAGGCCGAGCGCGGCGGCACGCGCCACGATGTCGGGACGCTCGCGCCACGCCGTCGTGGGCACCTCGTCCCCGCCGAGCGAGACGAACGGCGCGTCGAAGACCTCGATCACCTCGTCCAGGACCCCCGTGAAGAAGTCGACCGCGGCGTCCGACGGGTCGATCACGTCCTCGCTGATGCCCCAGGTGGTGCGCACCTCGTGCGCGCCGGGGCGCGCGGCCAGCTCCGGGTAGGCGGTGAGCAGAGCCTGGACGTGGCCGGGCGAGCCGATCTCGGGCACCACGGTGACGCCGCGCTCGCGCGCGTAGGCCACGATCTCCCGCAGGTCGTCGCGCGTGTAGAACCCGCCGTGGGGACGGCCGTCGTAGCGCTCGGCGCGCCAGGTCCCGACGCCGGACTCGCGCCGCCACGACCCGACCTCCGTGAGCCGCGGGTACCGCTCCACCTCGATCCGCCAGCCCTGGTCGTCGGTGAGGTGGAGCTGCAGCACGTTGAGGTGGTGGGCGGCGGCGAGGTCGACGAACCGCAGCACGTCCGCCTTCGGCAGGAAGTGCCGGGCCACGTCGAGCAGCACGCCGCGCCAACCGAACCGCGGGGCGTCGTCGACGGTCACGACCGGCAGCGCGAGCGGCGCGTGACCGGCGCGGCGGAACGCCTGCGGGCCGGCCAGCTGCCGCAGCGTCTGCGCGGCCGCGTGCGCTCCCGCGGCGTCACCCGCGGCGACGTGGACGACCGCGCGACCGCCGCCGTCGGTGACGGCCAGCCGGTAGCCCCCGGCGGGGACGAGCCGGTCCAGCGCGAAGGTCACGTCGGCGTCCTCGTCGTCCGCAGCGCCGGGTCCGACCGGCACGAGATCGAGCCCGAACGCGTCCTCGCTGACCCGCCTCCACCACCGGGCGGCGGCGCGCAGGTCCGGGTCGGCGGCGACCCGGGCACCGTCGCGCAGAGCGAGCACCTCTCCGTCGGCGCGGAGGGACACAGGGGCGGGGACGACGTCGGCGGCGTACGGCATCCGGCCACCCTAGAAAATGTTCGGGCTCCGAAGCAATGGGCCTCTCCGCTCGGGCCGGGACGCACGAAAGGCGGGCCACCGAGGGTGGCCCGCCTTCGCAGGGGTGGAGCTGCCGGGAATCGAACCCGGGTCCGGTGGCGCTATTCGAGGACTTCTCCGGGCGCAGTCTGCTGTGATTTTCTCGGCCCCCGCACTCACGCAGACAAGGTGCGGACGGGCCCAGTCACCTAGGTGTCCCCGCCGCCCCGGTGACGAGGGCGACGAGCAGTGGCTCTCTAGATGACGTGAGCTACCGGGTCGAGAGCAATCCCGGGCTCACGGACTTCGGAGCTCGCTCAGGCGGCGAGGGCGAAGTCGGTGCGCTTGTTATCGGCACCTATAGGTTTGCAGGCAAGCGTTCACGAGATGAGCCTGCATCCTCGGCCCGCTTCTCCTCGAAGCACGACCACCGTCGAAACCGATCAGCCCCTGTGCATTTGTCAACCAGGTCTGCCGACCCTGTCGGCCACGGGAACCCGTGCCGACGTCGTCCAGTCTAGTGGATCAACCACCGCGGGCGCGCCCTTATTTCCGCAGGCCGCGCCGGGACGGGGACGCCTCAGCCCAGCAGCTCCTGGTGCCGGATGGCGCGCTGCGCCTCGCGCATGTCCTGCTGCTCGCGCAGCGTCTGCCGCTTGTCGTACTCCTTCTTGCCGCGCGCCAGCGCGATCTCGACCTTGGCGCGCCCGTCCAGGAAGTACAGGCTCAGCGGGACGAGGGTGTGCCCCTTCTCCCGGGACTTCACGCCCAGCCGGTCGATCTCCTCGCGGTGCAGCAGCAGCTTGCGCTTGCGCCGCGGGGCGTGGTTGTTCCAGGTGCCCTGGAAGTACTCGGGGATGTGCACGTTCTCGAGCCAGGCCTCGCCGTTGTCGATCGCCGCGTACCCGTCGAGCAGCGACGCGCGCCCCATGCGCAGCGCCTTGACCTCGGTGCCGGACAGCACGATCCCGGCCTCGACCACGTCCTCGATCACGTAGTCGTGGCGGGCCTTCTTGTTGTTCGCCACGATCGTGCGCGGGTCGCCCTGCTTCTTCTTGGCGCCCTTGGCCTTGTTGGACATGGTCTCCTCCTCCCGGTTCGCGCGGTCTCGCGACGACCCAGGATACGGGAGCCCCCCGTCACGGCCAGGGCTTTTCCGCGCCCTGCGAACACACCCGGGGTGTCAGTTCAGCCAGCCGCCCATCGGGTCCGTGGTGCTGCCGTTGACGTAGACCTCGAAGTGCAGGTGGCACGCGGCCGAGGTCCCGGTCGACCCGGAGTAGCCGATGATCTCGCCCTTGCTGACCTTCTCGCCCACGCTCACGGTGTCGTACGTCAGGTGCAGGTAGCGGGACATCACGTTGCGGCCCTTGTACGCGCCGTGGTTGATGAGCACGTTGTTGCCGCCGCCGGACGTGTAGTGCGCCTGCTCGACGTACCCGCTCTGCGCCGCGTAGATCGGCGTGCCGCAGTACGTGCGGATGTCCGTGCCGGCGTGCAGCCGCCAGTAGTGCAGGGTCGGGTGGAACCGCATCCCGTAGGAGCTGGTGACGACGTGGTAGTTCGTCGGCCAGCCGAGGAACGGGCCGGACGACGACGAGCCACCGCCGCCACCGCCGCCTCCGCCGCCGCTGCTGGATCCGCCGCCCCCACCGCCGCCGCTGTTGCTCCGCCGCTCGGCAGCCGCCTGCCTCTTGCGCTCCGCCTCCTCGGCCTTGCGACGCTCCTCGGCGAGCCGGGCGTCACGGGCCTTCTGCTTGGCGATGATGTCCTTGAGCTGCGCCTCGAGGCTCTGCTGCGCCTGCTCGTTCGCCTTGAGCTCCTCGAGGGCGTTCGCCTTCTGCGCCTCGATCGACGCCTTGAGCTTGCGCTGCTTGGAGATGAGGCGCTCGACCTCGGCCTTGCGGTCCGCCGCCTGCCGCTGAGCCTTCTCCGCGGCCACCACGTTGGCGTCGGCCTCGCGCTTGAGATCCTCGATCGCGGACCGGATGGCGTCGAGGCGCGCCTGCTGGTTGCGGGCCACCGCCTCGGCGTCCTGCAGGTCGGTCAAGGTGCGCGCCTGGCTGCGCGCCGCCGACGACGACACCGCGAACTCCTCGAGGAAGTCCTCGGTGGACTGCGCTCCGGTGACGATGCCGAGGGTGCTCGTGTCGTCCCCGTTGCGGTACGCCTGGCGCGCCATCTGCACGACGTCGGCGCGCGCCGCGTCGACCTTGCCCTTGCCGGCCTCGATCTGTCCGGCGACGGCGGCCTCCTCGGCCTCGGCGTCGGACAACCGCTGCGCGAGGATCGCGGCCTTGCGCCGCGCCTCCTCGAGCGCCGCCTCGGCGGCCGCGAGCTCGGCCTGCGCCACCGGGAGCCGGCCCTCGACCTCGTTGAGGTCCAGCACCGCCTGGCGGTACTTGGCGTTGGTGTCCTCGAGCTCCTCCTGCAGGCCGTCGCGCTCGCGCTCCTTCGCGCGCTGCTTCGCCTCCGCGGCGGCCCGCTGGTCGTCGATGTCGTCCGCGGCCGCCGTGCGTGCCGACACCCCGGCGGACACGGTCGCCGACGTCGTCGCGCCGCCCAGCACCAGGACGGCGGCCACGAGCCCGCCGAGCGCGCGCCTGCCGACGCCGGGGGACATCCTCAGGGTCGTCATCTGCGATCTCACACCCTCGTGTACCGGTTGAGCGTCACCACGGACGACACCACCGCCAGGAGCACGGCGATCCCGATGAGCAGCGGCGCGACGATCAGGACGTCGCCCACGTCCACGTAGGCCACCCAGTCGACGGAGTCCTGCAGCCAGTCCGTCACCAGGTACTGCACGGCGAGCCAGAGCCCGCCCACGGCGAGCAGCGCGCCCACCAGCGCGGCGATCGCGCCCTCCAGCATGAACGGCAGCTGCACGAACAGGTTCGACGCGCCGACCAGGCGCATGATGCCCGTCTCACGACGTCGCGACACGGCCGAGAGCCGGATCGTCGTCGTGATGAGCAGCACCGCCGCGAGGAGCATCACGCCCGCGAGCCCCGCGGCCAGCAGCGACGCCCGCCCGAGCGCGAGGAACAACGGCTCGAACACCTCGCGCTGGTCCTCCACGACCTCGACGCCCGCGCGGCCCTCGAGGACGTCGTCGACCACCTGGTACTGCTCGGGGTCGACGAGCTTGAGCCGGAACGACGCCTGCATGTCGTCCTCGGTGAGCTGGGTGCCCTGGTAGCCGTCCGGGTAGAGCTGCGTGAACGCCTCGAAGGCGTCCGCCTTGCTCTCGAAGTAGGTGGCGGCGACGACGTCGGACAGCTCGGTGTCGATGAGCTCCTCGAGCCCGGCGACCTGCTCCTTCGTGGCCTCGCCGTCGGCGCACGTCGGCGCGGTGGAGCCGTCCGGGCAGAGGAAGACGGACACCTCGACGAGGTCGTACCAGTCCCCCTTGAGCTTGGTGACCTGTGTCTGCAGCAGCGCCGCCGCGCCGACGAAGGTCAGGGACACGAACGTCACGAGGACGACGGAGATCACCATCGACAGGTTGCGTCGCAGGCCCTGGAGGACCTCGGTGAGGACGAACTGGAGCCGCACCCTCAGGCCTCCCGTCCCGCGCGCACGCGCTCGTGCTCGCGCAGCACCTGCTGCACCACCTCGTCCGCGGACGCGCCCGCCGGCTCCGGGTCCACGGGCTGAGCGGGCGGCGCCTCGGGCTCCTGGGCAGCCGCCCTCGCGGCCGCCGCCTCGGCGGCCCGCTCGGCCTCGAGGTCCGCCGGCTCGGGCGAGACCTGCACCCGCTGCACCGCCCGCTCGCCGCGACCCGGGGCGTCCAGCACCGGCGTCTGCCCCACCTGCGGCAGGATCGACTCCCGCTCGCCGTAGACCGCGTCGACCTCGTCGCGCACCACCGACCCGGTCGACAGCTCGACGACGCGCTTGCGCATCTCGTTGACGATCTCGTCGTCGTGCGTGGCCATGACCACGGTCGTGCCCGTGCGGTTGATCCGGTCGAGCAGCCGCATGATGCCCAGCGACGTGGTGGGGTCGAGGTTGCCGGTCGGCTCGTCCGCCAGCAGGATCTGGGGCCGGTTGACGAACGCCCGCGCGATCGCGACGCGCTGCTGCTCGCCGCCGGACAGCTCGTGCGGGAGCCGCTTCTCCTTGCCGTCCAGGCCCACCATCTCCAGCACCTCGGGCACCGTGGTGCGGATCGTGTGCCGCGGCTTGCCGATCACCTGGAGGGCGAACGCCACGTTCTCGTAGACCGTCTTGCCGGGCAGCAGGCGGAAGTCCTGGAAGACGACGCCGATGCTGCGCCTCAGGGAGGGCACCTTCCAGCTCGAGAGCCGGGACAGGTCGCGGCCCGCGACGTACACGGTGCCGCCCGTGGGCCGTTCCTCGCGCAGCACGAGCCGCAGGAACGTGCTCTTGCCCGAGCCGGACGCGCCCACGAGGAAGACGAACTCCCCGCGCGAGACGTCGACGGAGACGTCGTCGAGCGCGGGCCGTGCCCCTCGGGCGTAGACCTTCGAGACGTTCTCGAACCGGATCACGACGTGCCTCTCCCCTGCCAGTCGACCGTGCGGCACCGGAGCGGGCACGACGTCACGTCGCGCCTGGGCCGGGGCCGCCCGATTCCCGAGAGTCGCACCCGGCGGGGAGGGTGGCGCGAAGGACACGCCGGTGTGTCGCGGGTCAGGGATGACGCCCGGGGCACCCGTTCAAGACGTCCGGGCGGCGTCGTCGGCCGCGGGGAGCGCGTCAGGCGGCGTCGGCGCCGCCCGAGCGGCGCCAGCGGATCCCGGCCTCGATGAAGTCGTCGATGGCGCCGTCGAACACGGCCTGCGTGTTCCCCGACTCGTGCTCGGTGCGCAGGTCCTTGACCATCTGGTAGGGCTGCAGCACGTAGGAGCGCATCTGGTCGCCCCAGCTCGCCTTGATGTCGCCGGCGAGCTCCTTCTTCTTCGCCGCCTCCTCCTGCTGCCGGATGAGCAGCAGGCGGGACTGCATGACGCGCAGCGCCGCAGCGCGGTTCTGGATCTGCGACTTCTCGTTCTGCATCGACACGACCGTGCCGGTGGGGAGGTGGGTCATGCGCACGGCGGAGTCCGTCGTGTTCACGGACTGGCCACCCGGGCCGGAGGACCGGAAGACGTCGATCTTGAGGTCGGACTCGGGGATCTCGATCGAGTCGGTCTGCTCGATGAGCGGCACCACCTCGACCGCGGCGAACGACGTCTGGCGACGGCCCTGGTTGTCGAAGGGCGAGATGCGCACCAGGCGGTGCGTGCCGGCCTCGACGGACAGGTTGCCGAAGGCGTACGGCGCGTTCACCTCGAAGGTGGCCGACTTCAGCCCGGCCTCCTCCGCGTACGAGGTGTCCATCACCTTCGTCGAGTAGCCGTGCCGCTCGGCCCAGCGCAGGTACATGCGCATCAGCATCTCGGCGAAGTCCGCCGCGTCGACGCCGCCGGCGCCCGCGCGGATCGTGACGACGGCGTCCCGGGCGTCGTACTCGCCGGACAGCAGGGTGCGCACCTCGAGGGCGTCGAGGTCCTTGCGGATCGCCGCGACCTCGGCCTCGGCCTCGGTCAGCGAGTCCTCGTCCTCCATCTCCTGACCGAGCTCGACGAGCGTCTCGACGTCGTCGATGCGCCGCCCGAGCTTCTCCACGCGCTGCAGCTCGGCCTGCGCGGTGGACAGCGCGGAGGTGACCTTCTGGGCCTTCTCCGGGTCGTCCCACAGGTCGGGGGCCGAGGCCTGCTCCGTGAGGTCGTCGATCTTCGCCTGCAGCACCGTGGGGTCGCTCACGGCCTCGATGGAGTCGAGGGTGGCGCGGAGCGCCTTGATCTCTGCGGGGAAGTCGATGGTGGCCACGATCCTCAAGGTTACCCGCCACGCGGCCCGGTCCCGCCCGACGACGTCGGCGGGCTGCCCGCGGCCGGAGTCAGCCCCGCTCGGGCAGCGCGCGGCCGAACATCTGCGCGGTGTCCCGGGCGCTGGGCGTCCCCGCGTCGGGGTCGGCGCCGGCGGCGAGGAGCGCCGCGACGACGTCGTCGGAGCCCTTGAAGACCGCGCCCGCGAGGGGCGACTGGCCGCGCCCGTTGACGCGGTCGACGTCGGCGCCGCGCTCGGCGAGGCCGCGTACCAGGTCGGCGTGCCCGTGGTACGCCGCCAGCATGAGCAGCGTGTTGCCCGCGGCGTCGGCGTGGTCGGCCGGGACGCCGGCGTCGACGAACTCCAGCAGCAGGTCGGCGCCCGCGCGGGCGAGGTCGAACATCTGGTCGAGGTCGACCGGCAGCTTGTCGACGGGCGGGTTGTCGTCGGTCATGCGCGCGAATCTACCGGGCGGGGACGGCGGTCCGGGTCGATCCTGGACCGAGCGGACCCCGTGCACGGGGTCCGCGCCACGACGGAGCACGGAGGCGGGCGGGGATGGCGACGTACCGGTGGCGGCGGCTCGGGTCCGGCGGCGTCGAGCACCTCGACCTGCTCCCCCGCGACGACCGGCTCCGCGCCCGGTCCGTCGTGGACCTCGGGCCGGTGCGGCTCGAGTACGCGATGGAGCTCGACGCCACCTGGACCTTCCGGGGCCTGCGGCTGCGCTCGTCGGACCGCCGCCAGCTCGACCTCGGCCGGGACGACGACGGCTCCTGGTGGGTCGACGGCGCCGCCCGGACCGACCTGGCCGACGCCGTGGACGTGGACCTCTCGTTCAGCCCGTTCACGAACACGCTGCCGATCCGCCGCCTCGACCTCGCGGTCGGGACGGCGGCCGACATCGTCACGGCGTACGTCGACGGGGACACCTTCGAGGTCTCGCCCGACCCGCAGCGGTACACCCGGCTCGACACCGACCGGTACGTCTACGAGTCCCGCGACGGCGACTTCCACCGCGAGATCTCCGTCGACGCCGACGGCCTCGTCGTGGACTACCCGGGCCTGTTCACCCGCCTCGCCGACGACGGATGAGCGGACCGGTCAGGCGGCGGCGATCTCCCGGCCGGGGCCGAAGACCTCGTGGTGGATGCGGTCGGCGGTGACGCCGCGGCCGAGCAGGGCCGACTGGACCACCGCCATGAAGGGCGCCGGGCCGCAGAGGTAGGCGTCGGCGTCGTGCGGGACGTCGACGCCGTCCAGGTCGATGTACCCCGAGCGCAGCCGGTCCTGCACCGGGCGGGTCCCGAGGTCCTCGTACCAGCGGTGCAGCTCGGCCGTCGGGAGGTCGTCGACGAGCGCGCGGAGCTCCGCGCGGTGCGCGTGGCGCGACGGCGATCGGTCGGCGTGCAGCACCACGACGCGGCGCGAGGTGCCGACGTCGCGCAGGTGGTGCAGGAAGCCGATCATCGGCGTGATGCCGATCCCCGCCGAGACCAGCACCAGCGGGTTCTCCCCCTCGACCAGGGCGAGCTCGCCGAACGGGGAGGAGACCTCGAGGGCGTCGCCCTCGAACACGTTGTCGTGCAGGTGGTTGGAGACCTCGCCCGCGGGCGCGACGCCGCCCGGGACGGCGCCGGCGAGGATCGCCTTCACCGAGACGGCCCACGCGCCGGGCGCCCCGGCGCCCGTGAGGCTGTACTGCCGGATCTGCCGCGCGCCATCGGGCAGGGTGACGGCGACCGAGACGTACTGCCCGGGCCGCGCGGCGGGGAGCGGGGCGCCGTCCGAGGAGACGAGCTCAAGCGAGATCGTGTCGGGCGACTCCTGCACCCGCCGGCGCACGTAGGCGGTGCGCCACACGTCGCCGGGCGCCACCCCTGCCTCGGCGTAGAGGCCGAGCTCGATCTCGACGAGCGCGTCGGCCATGTCCCAGTAGACCTCGTCCCACGCCGCGGCGACCTCGGGCGTGACGGCGTCGCCGAGCACCTCGACGATGGCGGCGAACAGGTGCTCGTGCACGATCGGGTACTGCTCCGGGAGGATCCCGAGCGAGGCGTGCTTGTGCGCGATGCGGGCCAGGACGGCGCGCGGGTCCGGACCGCCGTCGACGAGGAGGGTCGCGTAGGCCGCGATGGCCCCGGCGAGCGCCCGCTGCTGGTCGCCGCGGGCCTGGTTGCCGCGGTTGAACAGGTCGCGCTCCAGCTCGGGGTGCGCGGCGAACATGCGCCGGTAGAAGATCGGCGTGATGTCGCCGATCGCGCCGCCGATGACGGGCAGCGTGGCGCGGACGACGGCGGCGGACTCGGGGGTGAGCATGGGTGACTCTCCTGTCTCTTCCTTCGGGGATCTCCGCGCCTGGTGGGTGCGCCTCGTGGGGGCGACCGGCGCGGACGTCAGCCGGGCGGGCGCGCACCGATGGTGAGCAGCAGGTCCCGGGTGGGCGCGGCGGAGACGTCGGCGATCGTCACCGGGTCGAGGGCCGCGAAGAACGCCTCGCGGGCGCGGGCCAGCACGCCGCGCAGCCGGCAGCCGCCGCGCAACGGGCACGGGTTCGCGCCCTCGCACTCGACGACCTCGCCGTCGCCCTCGAGGGCGCGCGCGACGAACCCGACGGACAGGTCGCGGGCGCCGTCCGCGAGGCGCAGCCCGCCGGCCCGGCCGCGGCGGGCCTCGACGACGCCGAGGTGCCCCAGCCTCGTGACCACCTTCGCCGCGTGCGTCGCGGGCACGTTCAGCTGCTCGGCGAGCACGCGGGTGGTGGCCGTCTGCTCGGCGTCGAGCACGGCGAGGCGCATGACGATCCTCAGGCCGAGGTCGGTGAACGCGGTGAGCTGCACACCCGCAGGCTAGCCAAATCGGCATCCTGGATGCGCCTTTGACGGTGTGGGAAGTTCCACACCTGCCCACCCGGATCCCGCGAGCCTCCCGCGGGGCTCAGCCCGCGCGCGCCGACGACGTCGCGGCGACGGTGAACCCGCCGCCGAACGCATCCGTGAACCACCGCAGCAGCGGCGGGCGCGACGTGGCCGCCAGACCGACCTGCGCCGTCCGCCCGTCCGGTGAGGTCGCCTCCACCAGGCGCAGGTGGTCGAGCCCCTCCGACTCCCCCGGGTGCGCGGCGAGGTAGTCGCGCACCGACGCCTCGACGTCGGCGTCGGTGAGCGTGAGCACGGCCTCCCCCGGCGACGAGGACGTCCCGTCGTAGAACCGCTCCGGGGGCACGGCGTCCGCCGCGTCGGCCGCGACGGCGTCCACGAGGTCGTACAGGTGCTTGCGGTCGAGGTGCACGGCCGTCGCCGACGCCACCATGCCAACCAGCATCAGCGCCACCGCCACCACGCCGGCCGTGAGCAGCATGATCCGCCCGTCCTCGGAATCGCCCTCGGGCCCGCCCCGGCTCACGACCGCGCCGTCCCGTACTCGTCCACCGTCGCGACGTGCGTCGCGGTGACCGGGATCTCCAGCGGCAGCCAGCCACGCAGCGCCTCGGGCACGAACGGCAGCGGCACCGCCAGCCGCGTCCGGACCCCCACCGTCGCGCCGGGCGTGAGGCACGGGTCGGACGAGCACTCCAGGGACACCGAGCCGTCGGCGACGGCGAACCCCTGGTCCCCGAAAGCGATCCCGGCCGCCGCGCGGGCCCGTTGCGCGCCCGCCTCGGAGGAGTCGGCCGTCACCATCGCCCGGCCCGCCTCCCGCGCCGCGCCCTCGACGGCGAACGCCCCGGCCTGCACCTGCGCGACCGTGAGCACCAAATACACCAGCGGCACCAGGAGCAGCACCGCCGTGCCGAGGAACTCCACCAGTGCGGAGCCGGCCTCGGGGTCCGGTGCCTCGGGGTCCGGTGCCTCGGGGTCCGAAGCCTCTTGGTCGGGCGCCGCGGGGTCGGGTGTCCTCCGGGCTGCTCCCTGCGCCGCCCGAGGTCCGCGCGGCTGCGCAGCGCACGCTCTCACGCCTCCTCCAGCGCGTGGCCCTGGAGCGTGAGCATCCCGGACGGCCCGATCAGCCCGACCACCGGTAGCGGCACCTGCACCGTCACCTCGACGACCTCGAGGCCGTCCTGCACGGTGCTGCGCACCGAGACGTCGTCGGCGTACCGGGACCCCAGCGCGGCGGTCAGCAGCTCCTGCGTCCGGGTGGCGCCGCTCGCCAGGTCCCGGTCGGCACGGGCCGCCACGCGGGCACCCTCCGCGGCGGCGTCGATCGCCAGCGCGCGCACGTGCATCGCCAACGCGACCTGCACCACGGCGAGGAACAGCGCGATCACCAGCGCGGACACCATGACGAACTCCGCGACGGCGGACCCCCGCTCGCCGTCCCGCCGTCCGGTCGAGGCTGACCCGACCTGGACAGACCCGATCTGGACAGGCCCGGCCTGGACGGGCCCGGTCTGGACGGGCCCGGCCCGTCCCGTCACGCCCGGCCCGCCTCGACCGGCGGTGCCCAGCCGGGCCGCGGGATGAGGCAGAACGGGTGGCCGGCAGGGTCGGCGTACACGTCGCCCTCCCCCGAGCCCGGCGCCGCGGCGGTCAACCGGCGGGCGCCGAGCGCCAGTACGCGCGCGTGGGCCTCCGCCACGTCGTCGACCATGACGTCCAGGTGCATCTGCTGCGGCCGTGCCGGGTCGCCCCAGTCCGGTGCCTGATGGTCGGGGGCGCGCTGGAACGCGAGGCCGGAGTGCCGGTCGCTGCGCGCCACCACGACGAAGTCGTCGTCCGCGTACGTCACGTCCTGGCCGAGCACGGCCGACCAGAACTCCGCGAGGCCCCGCGGGTCCGGGCAGTCGATCACCAGGTGGTGCAGCCTGCCGATGGCCATGTCACGGACCCGTGACGCTCGTGATCGCCCGCGTGAACGTGTCCTCGAGCAGCGGGCCGGCGATCGCCCACAGCGCGACGACCAGCCCCGCCGTCATCAACGTCACGAGCACCCAGCCGGGCACGTCCCCGCGTTCCGGGTCGTCCGCGTCGGGGCGCTCCATCAGGTTCTCGGTCTCGTCGTGCATGGTCGGTCCTTTCGGTGGCACCGCGCGGAGGCGGCGGGTTCGGATGTCGGCACGCACGTTCACAAGCCGATCTGCAGGGTGGCGAGGGACGGGAAGACGGCGAAGACGACGGTGATCGGCAGGATGAGGAAGACCACGGGCACGAGCATCGCGACCTCCTTCTTGCCACCCGCTTCCATGAGGGCCCGGCGCCCCGACTCGCGCACGTCCTGCGCCTGCGCGCGCAGCACGTCGGCGAGCGGCGTGCCGCGCTCCAGCGCGACGGCGACGCCCTCGGCGAAGCGGGTGAGCGACGGCAGGCCGGTCCGGTCGGCCATGGCCGTGAGGGCGGCGGCGATGGGCGCCCCGGCGCGGACGTCGGCGAGCATCACGGAGATCTCGCCGGACAGCTCACCGCGGGCGGTGGCGGCGACACGCTCGAGGGCGGGCACCGGCCCCTCGCCTGCCGTGACGGCGAGGGCGAGCAGCTCGGCGACGGTCGGGAACTCGGCGAGCATCCGCTCCTCCCGACGGTGGACGGCGCGGCTCAGCCACTGGTCGCACAGGACGAACCCGCCGGCGCCGCACAGCAGCACGAGCGCCGCCAGCGGGACCGGTGCGGACCCGCGCGTGGCCGCGAGGAGCAGCGCGAGCACGAGCCCGGCCGCCAGCCCCAGGGCCGTCGAGACGACCTGCCGTGCCCGGAACGCCTCGACGCTCTCGTGCCAGCCGGCGCGGTCGAGCCGTCGACGCACGTCCGCGCGGGAGGACCCGAGCCGCTCGAACCAGTGCGCGGTGTCCGCGACCCAGGGGGCGAGCAGCCGCTCGATCACGGGGAACGGGGTGTGGGTGGGCTGCTCCCTCAGCAGCCCGGACGTCGCGTCGCGCGGGCGCAGCGCCGGGGCCAGCCGTTGGTCGAGGGTCGTCCGGCGGGCGCGGAGACGCGCGATCACGAGCAGCAGGCCGAGTCCGCCGAGCAGCCCGACGAGGGCGCCGGCGCCGGAGATCCCCGGAACCGTCATCGCAGCACCCGGCCTTCTTCGGGCAACCGCCCGATCCGGCGCATCGACCAGTACGCGAGCGCCGACGTGGCCGCCCCGGCGGCGAGGACCGCGACCCCCGCCGCCGAGTTGTACGCCTGCGCCGTCTCCGGCCGGGTCGCGAGGAACGCCAGGACCACCCAGGGCCCGGCGGCCGCGAGCCGCGCGCCGTTGACGGTCCAGGACTGCCGCGCCTCGAGCTCGCCCCGCGTCCGCGCGTCCTCGCGCAGGAACGACGACAGGGTGCGCAGCAGGCGCCCCAGGTCGGTGCCACCCACCTCGCGCGTCAGCCGCAGGGCCTCCACGATCCGGTCCGCCACCGGGTCGGCGAGCCGCGCCTTGAGCAGGTCGAGGCACTCCCCGAAACGCCCGGTCGCTCGGTAGTCCGCCGCGAACCGGGCGAACGGCTCACGAAGCTCCACCGGGCCGCGCTCGCTCAGCTGTGCCACGGCCTCCGGCAGCGAGAGCCCGGCCCGCACGCCCGACGCGAGGTGGTCGACCACCTCCGGCCAGACCTCGCGCAGGTCCCGCCGGCGCTTCCTGGCCCGCACCCGCACCAGCAGCTCGGGCGCGGCCGCAGCCATCAGCGCGAAGCAGGTGGCGATGGCGGGCGAGCGGGTCAGCGCCAGCCCGGCGAGCAGCACGACGACGCCCGCCGTCGCGCTGAGCCACCACAGGGCTGCCGGGGTCACCGAGGGCGCACCGGCCTGGACGAGCAGGTCCTGGACGGCGGCCGAACGACCGGCGCGACGGCGCGGACGCGCGGGTGCCTCCCAGCACGACAGCCACACGGACGCCAGGCCGGCGCCGAGCAGGAGCCCCACGACGACGCCCATCAGCGGCCCCCGGCCAGCAGCGCACGGACGTCGACGCCGGCGCGCGCGAAGCGCTCCTCACCGGGCGGGAAGCCGTCGCCGCGCACCAGGTCGCCACCCTGCTCGGCCGGCTGCCGGTGGAAGATGCCAGCGGTCTCGACCCGGTCCCCCTCGACACGTCCCGTCACGGCCACGACCTCCCGCACCTGCCTGGAGCCGTCCGAGGCCACGTCGAGGTGCACCACCAGGTCGATCGCCGACGCGACGGTCGGCACGACGAAGCGGTCGGACACGTTCTCCCCCGCGAGCAGCGGCAGCGTGCACATCTTCGTGACGGCCTCGCGCGCCGAGTTCGCGTGCACGGTGCACATCCCGGGGATGCCGGCGTTGAGGGCGACGAGCATGTCGAAACTCTCGGCCTCGCGCACCTCCCCGATGACGATCCGGTCCGGTCGCATCCGCAGCGCCTCCTTGACCAGCCGGCGCAGCGGGATCTCGCCCGTGCCCTCGAGGCTGGGCTGGCGGCACTGCATGGCGACGTGGTCGCGGGCCGCGAAGCGGACCTCGAACACCTCCTCGCAGGAGATCACCCGCTGCCCCGCGGGGATCGAGCCGGCGAGGGCGTTGAGCATCGTGGTCTTGCCCGCCTGCGTCGCCCCGGACACGAGCACGTTCAGCCCGGCGCGCACCGCGGCGTCGAGGAAGGCGGCGGCGTGGGCGGTGAGGGAGCCCAGCCGCACCAGGTGGTCGAGGTGGTCCGCGCGCACCAGGTGCTTGCGGATGTTGACGGCCATGTGGTCGCGTGTGACGTCGGGGATCACGACGTGGAGGCGCTCGCCGCCGGGGAGCGAGGCGTCGACGAACGGGCTGCTCAGGTCGAGGCGGCGTCCGGACGCCTTGAGCATCCGCTCCACGAGGTCGCGCACCTGCGCGGCGGTAAGGATCGTCGTCGTGAGCTCGGGGACCCCGCGCCGGGCGACGAACACCTTGGCGGGCGCGTTGATCCAGATCTCCTCGACCTCGGGGTCGTCGAGGTAGCGCTGCAGCGGGCCCAGGCCGCCGAGCGCGTCGACGACGGCGCGAGCGGTGCCCTGCGGGTCCGCGAGCGCAGGGACGACGCCGCGGGTGGCGCGCTCGGTGTAGTCGGCGGAGGCCTCCGCGACGAGGTGCTCCAGGCCCGGCCGGTCGCGGACGGGGTCGAGGGCGCGGCGGCGCACGAGCTCGCGCACCTCGTGCTCGAGCAGTGCGGCGGCGTCGGCAGGCGCCGGCGTGTCGATCGACACTGATCTGTCCTCTCGTCGGTGCCCTCATCGGCGGCGAAAGCGGCACCAGAGTAGGGGACCCGGGCAATCGCCCGGGTCCGCCCTGTGGACAACCCGGGCGAAGGTCTCGTACCGCTACCCGGGACCGCCTCCGCGGGAGGCTGCCAAGAATTCTCTGACCAGCGACGACGCCGCCGCGGGCTGGTCGTAGGTGACGATGTGGCCGGCGTCTCGGATGGTGGTCAGGCGGGCGCCCGGTGCCGCCGCGGCGGCCGCGGCCAGCTCCTCGTGCCCGACCAACGGGTCGCGGTCGCCGCGCACCCACAGCGACGGCACCCGCAGCGCCGAGAGGTGGGGCAGGTGGTCGAGGGCCATGGCGAACGGCCCGTAGGCGCGGACCATCCAGTCGTCGAGCGCGGGCTCCCCGTGGGCGGCCTTCGCCCGCGCCTCCTCCTGGACGAGCGCGACGATCTCCTCGAAGCCGTCCGTGGCCTCTCCGGCCGCGAGGTTGTCCACCATCGACCGGCGCACCACGGCGGGTCGCCGTGCCAGCCAGCGGCTGGTGAGCCGCAGCAGGCCGGGCGTGCGCAGCGCGAGCCAGGTGAGCAGCTGCGCCCGGCGCCGCCGGCCGATGCCGCCGGGCCCGATCGCCACGAGCGCGTCGACGCGCTCCGGGTGGTCCAGCGCGAACCCCACCGAGACGCCGGCGCCCAGCGACAGCCCGACCAGGGCGGCGCGCTCCAGCCCGAGGGCGTCGAGCAGCTCGCCGAGGAACGTGCGGTAGAACGCGTCGTCGAGCAACCCCGCCCACGGCCTGCTGCCGCCGTGCCGCGGCAGGTCGACGACGTGCACGCGATGGTCGGCGGCGAGGTCGCCCGCGACGTGGCGCCACACCCCCGCCGCCGTGTCGAGCATGCCGCCGTGCAGCAGCAGGACGGGCGGGCCGGTGTCGCCGGCACGGTAGTGCCGCACGGGGCCGCCGACCACGGTGAGGTCGGTCCAGGTGGCGAAGACGCCCGCCACGGCGCCGTCGGTCATGGTTCCTCCAAGAGGTCGAGCTGGTGGTCGAGGCGGGCGAGGAGGCCGAGCTGCGCGGCACGGGCGGCCTCGACGTCGGCGGGGAGGTCGACGGCGAGCCCGCGGCCGACGAGGTCGGCGAAGAGCGCGACGGCGTCGCGCAGCTCGTCGTCCGACGTCGCGCCGATCGTGCCCGGCGCGTGCACCAGGCCGACGCTGAAGATTCCGAGGACCCGCACCACCGTCGCCGTGGGGACGGCGGGGTCCACGATCCCGGCGTCCTGCAGCCGTGCGATGTACTCGGACAGCCACCCGAGCCGCCCCACGTACCGGTCGCCGCCGGCACCGCCGGCCACGTCGCGCACGTGGTCGCCCAGGAGCGTCTCGTCGCCGACGTAGAGGGCCCGCATCAGCGGGTCGCCCAGCAGCGCCTCCGTGCCGAACCGGTAGACGGCGGGCAGGTCGACCACCCCGGCGGCCTCGACGACGCGTCGGCGCACCTCGGCGGTGAGGTCCCGGGTGCTGCGCCGCAGGACGGCGTCGAGGATCGCGGCCTTGTCGGGGAGCTCGAGGTAGACGGCGCCCTTGCCGATGCCGGCTCGCGCCGCGACGTCGGCGACCGTCGTGCGGGGCCAGCCGTTCTCGAGGATCAGGGCGCGGGCGGCGTCGAGGATGCGCGCACGGCGGTCGGGGACGAGCGGACGGGGCATCAGGACCTCCGTAGTGACCCAATCATCAAATCTGGTCACTACGGTAGCCGGACAGCGGCCGCGCCCGCCACCGGCCGGGGCTAGGGTCGAGGACCATGCCGACCTCTCCCCCGCCCGGCCGCTGGAACGACGTCGCCCGCGCGACGGGACTGCTCGGGGCGGACGGCGCCGTCGCGCAGACGATCTTCGCGGAGATGACGGCGCTCGCCGCCCGCACGGGCGCGATCAACCTGGGCCAGGGCTTCCCCGACGTCGACGGTCCGGCGTTCATCCGGGACGCCGCCAAGGACGCGATCGACGCGGGCCGCAACCAGTACCCGCCCGGCGACGGCGTGCCGGAGCTGCGGCGCGCGATCGCCGACCACCAGCGGCGCCGCTACGGGCTCGACGTCGACCCGGACGGCGAGGTGCTGGTCACCACCGGCGCCACGGAGGCGCTCGCCGCGTCGATCCTCGCGCTCGCGGGACCGGGAGACGAGGTGATCACCCTCGAGCCGTACTACGACTCGCACGCCGCGAGCATCGCCCTGGCGGGCGCGACGCACGTGCCGGTCCCGCTCACCGCGGAGGGCTTCCGGCTCGACGCCGCGGCCCTGCGCGCCGCGGTCACCCCGCGCACGCGGCTCATCGTGCTGAACACCCCGCACAACCCCACGGGCACGGTGCTCACGCGGGCCGAGCTGGAGCAGGTCGCGGCCGTCGCGCGCGAGGCCGACGTCGTCGTCCTCACCGACGAGGTCTACGAGCACCTCACCTTCGACGACGCCGTGCACGTGCCGATCGCGACCCTGCCCGGCATGGCGGAGCGCACCCTCACCGTCTCCTCCAGCGGCAAGACGTTCAGCCTCACGGGCTGGAAGGTCGGCTGGGCGCACGGCCCCGCGGAGCTCGTCACGGCCGTGCGCACGGTGAAGCAGTTCCTCACGTACACCTCCGGCGCACCCTTCCAGCCGGCCATCGCGAAGGCGCTCGCCGACGACGACGCGCCGCGCGCGCTGGCGACGTCGCTCGCCTCCCGCCGGGACCTGCTGTGCGAGGGCCTGACCGCCGCCGGGTTCGACGTCGTCGTCCCGCAGGGCACGTACTTCGTCGTGGCGGACGGCGCGCACCTGCTCGAGCGGCTCGGCGTCGCCAACGGTCACGGGCTGTGCCGCCGCCTCCCCGAGCTCGCGGGCGTCGTCGGCGTCCCCGTCTCCGCCTTCTGCCGCGCCGGTTCGACGACGGCCGAGGCGCTCGCCTCCCGCGTGCGCTTCACGTTCGTCAAGCGCGAGGACGTGCTGCGCGACGCGGTCGACCGCCTGCACCGTCTGACGCGCTGACCCCACCACGTCGGCCCCGATCTGTTCGGCACCGCGTCGATCTGTTCGGCACGAGGCCATGCCGAACAGATGCAGGAGCTGCCGAACTGACGGGATCTACGGCATGAGCGCCGGCAGCACCAGGCTCACGGCGACGACCAGCATGATCGCGGCGACGACGCCGTCGACAACGCGCCAGGCACCGGGCCGCTCGAGCACGGGCGCGAGCAGCCGCGCGCCGTAGCCGAGGCCGACGAACCACAGGATGCTGGAGACGATCGCGCCGGCGGTGAAGAGCCAGCGCCCGTCGCCGTACGACGCGGCCAGCGAGCCCTGCAGCACGACCGTGTCGAGGTACACGTGCGGGTTCAGCCAGGTGAGCGCGAGCGCCGTGAGCAGCACCGGCCGCGCGCGCCGTCCGGCGTCGGGCACCGTGCCGTCCGACGCGGCGGCCAGCCCGGTCTCGTCACCGCGCCACGCCCGGCGCGCGGCCAGCGCGCCGTACCCGAGCACGACGACGGCGCCCGCCCACCGCGCCACCTCCACGACGGCGGGGTGGCTCACGACCAGCGCGCCGAGCCCGGCCGTCCCGGCGAGGTACAGCACGACGTCGGACGCCGCGCACACGGCGACGACGAGGCCCACGTGCTCGCGGCGCACGCCCTGGCGCAGCACGAAGGCGTTCTGCGCGCCGATGGCGACGATGAGGGACAGGCCGAGGCCGAGGCCGGCGAGGAGGGTGAGCACCCCTCGACGCTAGGTCGGCAATGTCATGAAGTCCATCTACGGTTTCTTCATCTGGCGAAGCACTCCTTCATCTAGGCTCGGCGCATGCGATGGGACTCCCGCCAGCTCGAGGCGCTCGCCGCCGTCGTCACCGAGGGTTCGTTCGAGGCCGCTGCCCGCGCGCTGCACGTCACGCCGTCGGCGGTCAGCCAGCGCGTCCGCGCGCTCGAGAATGCCGCCGGTTCCGTGCTGGTGCGCCGCACCCGCCCGGTCGCGGCCACCGAGCCGGGGCGCACCCTGCTGCGCCTGGCGCGCCAGGTCGAGCTGCTCGGCGCGGAGGCGAGCCGCGAGCTCGGCCCGCGGGACGCCGACGACGACGGCACCGGCAGCCCTCCCCGCCCGGTCACGGTGCCGGTCGCCGTCAACGCGGACTCCCTCGCGACCTGGGTGATGCCGGCGCTCGCCCGCGTCGAGGGCGTGTGCTTCGACCTGCACCGCGACGACCAGGACCGCACGGTCGACCTGCTGCCGGCCGGCGTCGTGATGGCCGCGATCACGTCGCAGCGCGACCCGGTGCAGGGCTGCACCTCGACGTTCCTCGGCATCACGCGCTACCGCCCGGCCGCCACCCGGGCGGTGGTCGACCGCTGGTTCCCGGACGGCCCCACGGTCGAGGCGCTGGGCGGCGCCCCGATGCTCGTGTTCAACCGGGCCGACGACCTCCAGGACGCCTGGCTGCGCGAGCGCGCCGCCGCGGCGGGCGCCGCCGTCCCCGACCCGCCGCGGCACCACGTGCCGAGCACCCCCGAGTACGTGGACGGCATCCGCCGCGGCCTGGGGTGGGGCATGTGGGGCCCGCTCCCCGGCCCGGGGGCGCGCTTCGGCATGCTCGACGGCGGTCCGGGCGACGCCGGCAGCCAGGTCGTGCTGCTGCAGGACGACGCCGTCGTCGACGTCCCGGTCTACCTGCAGCAGTGGAAGCTGCGCTCGACGGTCCTCGACCGGGTCGCCGAGGCCCTGCGGCTCGAGGCACGCCGCGCCCTGCCCCAGCACTGACCTCCGGGCGCGGCGGCGATCAGGCGCAGACGCCCGGCAGCACGGACGGGCTGGGCGACGGGTCGGCCGACGCGCCCTCGCCGTCCTTGTCGTCACCCGTGTCGCCACCCGTCTCGCCACCGGCGTCCGGGGACGCGACGTCGTCGTCGACGGCGGTCGCGCCGGACGGGGTCGCGCCGGCGTCGCGGTCCGGCTCGGGGGTGCCGGGCGGAGCCTCGTCGGCGCGGATCCGCTCCCAGATCGCGTCGGCCTCGGACGTCCACTCGACCCGGCCGGGCTGGCTCACCGAGTCGACGACCGGCACCGAGGTGAACACGATCCGCGACGGGTCGAGGTCGCGGATGCTCCACGCGAGGCCCGCGAGCGCCGTCGGGCTGGCGAGCTCCGGGTCCGTGGAGATGGAGCCGAGGACCTCGCGCACCATCCGGTACAGGCGTGGCGAGTCGGTGATGACGTTCTGCGACAGGATCTCGCGCATCGCGGCGTCGAAGAACGCCTGCTGCCGCTCGATGCGCTTGAGGTCGCTGCCGATCTCCAGGCCCATGCCCTCGCCCTTGCGGGCGCGCAGGAAGTTGATGGCCGTGTACCCGTCGAGCTTCTGCTTCCCCTCCGGCAGGTCGAGGTCCACGCGCTGGCCCTTCACCGGCTCGGGCAGGCACATCGTGACGCCGCCGATCGCGTCGACGACGCCGATCACGCCGGTCATCTGCACCACCATGTGGTCGGCGATCCGCACCCCGGTGAGCTTCTCGACGGTCCGGATCGTGCAGGCCGCGGCACCCGTGACGTCCTTCTCGGGCCCCCCGCCGAGCGCGAAGGCCGTGTTGAACATGGCGTTCGACTGCGGCGCGGTCTCACCGCCGCCGGGCAGCTTGCAGGACGGGATGTCCACGAGGGAGTCGCGCGGGATGGAGACGGCCTCGATCCGGCTGCGGTCGCCGGAGATGTGGACCAGCAGGGTGGTGTCGGAGTGGAACTCGTCGCCCGCCCCGGCGATCTCCGCGTTGGCCTCGTCGCGGAAGTCCGTGCCCATCACCAGGATGTTGAGGTCCTTGCCCGCGAAGGGGTCGCTGGGGTCCTGCTCGACCGGCACCTCCGGCGGCCGGTCGTCGCCGGCGAGGAGGTCGTCGACGTCGGAGACGCCGATCTGGGAGCGCAGGTCGACGAACGACGCGACCGCGGTCGCCGCCACGAACGCCACCACCGCGGTGACGACGAGGGCGATCGTGCGGACGACCCGGTGCGAGGCGAGGCTTGACGCGTGCCGTGGCAGGGTCCGCACAAGCGCGATCCTAGGGCCTGAGCAGCGCGTTCGCGCGAGGGGTGCCCCGTGCAACCACAGGTTCACCCCCCGCGCGACCGGTCATCGCCGGGCTGCGACGGCGTCGACCGCGAGGCCCGGCTGGTCCGAGAAGATGCCGTCCAGGCCGGTGTCGAGGAACGTGTCGAGCTCGGCCGCCAGGTCGCCGTGCGCGGCGGGGTCCGCGGACGAGCGGTGCTCCGCCGGCAGGAACTGGTTCTCGGCGCGGAACGTCCAGGAGTAGGCCTCCAGCCCCGCGCGGTGCGCGTCGCGGACGACCGAGGTCGGCCGGCCGAGCGTCCCGTCGGCGGCGCGCGGCACGACGACGTTCTTCTCCAGGCTCACGATGTCGGCGTACCGGGCGAGGTCGCGCAGGCCGCGCGGGGTGACGAGGTCGGCGTAGGTGCGCGGGTCGCCGGCCGCCACCAGGTCGTACGGCGCGCCGGCGGCGGAGACGTTGAGCGCGAGGCGCACGTCGGTCCGCCGGTCGAGCTCGCGCAGGTTGGTGGTCTCGAAGGACTGCACGACGACGGGGGCGCGCCGCGAGTCGAGGCCGTTCGCGGCGAGCTCCGCCACGAGCGGGTCCGTCAGCGGCAGGCCGATCGACGCGAAGTACGTGGGGTGCTTGGTCTCCGGCGCCACGCCGACCGGCTCGCCGTCGCAGGTCTCCGAGTGCCGGGCGAGGTCGAGCACCTCGTCGAGGGTGGGCACCTGGTACAGCCCGTCGAAGTCCGTGTTGTCCGGGCGCAGCTCGGGCAGCCGCTCCGTGGCACGCAGCGTCCGCAGCTCGGCGAGCGTGAAGTCCTCGGTGAACCAGCCCGTGACCGCCGTCCCGTCGATCGTCCTCGTGGTGCGACGGTCGGCGAACTCCGGGTGCTCGGCGACGTCGGTGGTGCCGCCGATCTCGTTCTCGTGCCGGGCGACGAGCACGCCGTCCTTGGTCGGCACGACGTCCGGCTCGATGACGTCAGCGCACTGCAGGATCGCCTGCTCGTAGGCGGCGAGCGTGTGCTCGGGCCGATCCCCGGACGCGCCGCGGTGCCCGATGACGGTCACGCCGTCGTCGCGGGTGCGCTGCTTCTCGAGGTCGATCACGACCATCTCGGTGTCGTCGGGCGTGCCCGGGTGGCGGGCGGAGTTGCCCGGGTAGTTGTTGTCGTTGCCGATGAGGACGCGGCCGTCGCGCAGGCGCAGCACCGTCTCGAAGGACTGCACGGGCAGGGCGTACGTCTCGCCGAGGCCGTAGCCCTCCCCCGCGTCGATCCCGCGCGGGTTCTCGACGCGCAGCGCGTCGAGGACCAGCTCCTTGCGGACGAACCCGTCGCGGTCCGTCCTGCTCAGGTCGATCTCGTAGACGCGCTTGGTGACCGACGCGGGCCCCTCGAAGTCGTCGCGCTCCACCAGCCAGAACGAGTCCTTGCCCACGGCGAAGGCGTCGCCGAGCACGTTCGCCTCCTGGTCGGCCTGGTAGTCCCAGGTGCGGCCGGTGTACTCCCCGCGCCGGGTGTCGAACTCGTGGATCACGCGGCGGCGCTGGTCGGCGTCACCGACCAGGGCGCCCTCGAGCACGGGGTACAGGTAGCGCCCGCCGCGCACGCCCGCCATCGCCTCGAAGCCGCGGCTGGCGCGCACGGTGGGCTCCTCGCCGTCGGCCAGGTACGGGTTCTGCGGCGACCGCAGCCCGCCCGGCAGCGGGTAGGGCTTCTCGAGCAGCGTCCCGTCGGCGTCGAAGTGCAGCAGGAACGGGCCGAACTCCTCGCCCACCCACAGCGTGCCGTCGTCGGCCCGCACCACGGACTCGACGTCGAAGTCGGCGCCGGTCAGCAGCCGCTCGTCCGTGTCCCCGTGAACGATGTCGAAGTCCAGCACCTCGTTCTCGTCGTTGTAGGAGATGTGGTCGAGCACCTCGATCTCGCCCGAGCCGGAGCCCGTGCGCCCCGTGTCCCAGTCGGGCTTCACGAGGTAGCTGCGCAGCAGGAAGTCCGCGGAGTTGCCCTGGCTGCCGAAGCCGTTGTCCGGCTGCGCCCAGAACGTGCCGTCGCCGTTGTCGACCATCGCCGAGAAGCCGGGGATCACCTGACCGTCCCAGGGGCCCTGCCGGCCGTTGGCGGCGGAGGCCTGGGCGCCGGACGGCGGGCCCTCGGCGAGGAAGTCCGCGGACAGCGTCGCGCGGCCCTCGAGCGTCGGGACGAGGTGGGTCGTGACGGCGCCCGGTCGCCCGTGGCCGGGCGCCGCGTGATGCGTGCCGTGGTCGCCGGGGCGCCCGGCCGCGATGGCGGCGGTGCCGGCCGCGGTGGTGAGCGCGACCGCCGCGGCGGCGCCGGCCGCGACGAGGCGCAGGGCGCGAGCCTGGTTCGGGGAGCGAGTCATGGCCCGATCCCACCGGCGCTCCGCGACGGCTCGACGAACCCTGGATGAACGCCGGGCGACGATCCCGTGGCGCCTGAGGAGCCCGGCGCCGGACCACCCGGTCGCCCCCTCCCGAGCAATGCCTAGATCTGCTAGGTTCAACACCCCTAGCAGATCTAGACATAGGAGCCCGCGGTGCGCTTCGACAAGGACCTGGTGGCGGCGTCCGCCACCCCGCTGGTGCTCGGCATCCTCGCGGAGGGCGAGTCGTACGGGTACGCCATCCTCAAGCGGGTCACGGAGCTCTCGGGCGGCCGGATGCATTGGACCGACGGGATGCTCTACCCCCTCCTGCACCGGCTCGAGCGCCTGGGCCTGGTCGTCGCGACCTGGGGCACCTCCGAGGCCGGCCGGCGCCGCAAGCACTACGCGCTCACCCCGGCAGGGCGCGACGCGCTCGCCGAGCGCCAGGAGCAGTGGTCCGTCGTCGCAGACGTGCTGCACCAGGTCTGGCGGTCCGCGCAGCAGGCGGCCCAGGCCCCGGCCCGGCCGGCCGTCGCGGACGGCTGGGCATGATGGGCGAGCACGAGCGCCTCGAGGCGCAGATCGACCAGTGGCGGTCGTACGTGCAGCGCCACCGCGCCATCGCGCCCGCCGACGTGGACGAGATGGAGGACCACCTGCGCGGCCGGGTCGACGACCTCACCGCGACGGGTCTCGACGACGACGAGGCGTTCCTCGTCGCGGTGCGCCGCATGGGCAACCTCGACGCCGTCTCGCACGAGTTCGCGCGCGAGCACTCGGAACGGCTGTGGAAGCAGCTCGTCCTCGTCCCGGACGACGACGCGCAGGCGTCCGGCCCGGCCTGGCGCGAGCTCGCCGTCGTCCTCGCGCTCGCCGTCGGCGCGGGCATCGCCCTCAAGGTCGCGCTCGCCGCGTTCGACACGGACTCGGCGCTGCTGCGCAACGTCCCCCTGATGACGGCGCCGTTCCTGGCCGCCTACTTCGTGTGGAAGCGCCGCGTCGCGTGGCGCGTGGTCGCCGCGCTGCTGGTCCCGTACGCGCTGCTCGCCGTCGTGCTCAACGTCTACCCGTACGTCGACACGGGCTCGACGGTCGTGCTCGCCGCCCTGCACGCCCCCGTCGTGCTGTGGGCGCTGATCGGCGTGGTCTACGTGGGCGGCCGGTGGCGGGACCAGGACCCGCGGATGGACTTCGCGCGCTTCACCGGCGAGCTCGTCGTGTACGTCACGCTCCTCGCGATCGGAGGCGGGGTCCTGCTGGGGCTCACGGCCGCGACGCTGAGCCTCGTCGGCGTGGACATCGAGCCCGCGATGGAGGACTGGATCATGCCGTTCGCGGTGCCGGGCGCCGTCGTCGTCGGGGCGTGGCTCGTCGAGGCCAAGCAGGACGTGGTGGAGAACATCGCCCCCGTCCTCACGCGCGTCTTCACGCCGCTGACGACGGTGATGCTGCTCGTGACGCTGGTCGTGCTCCTCGGCGCCGGCGGGCTCGCGGACGTCGAGCGCGAGCTGCTCATCCTCATGGACGCGATCCTCGTGCTCGTGCTCTGCCTGCTGCTGTACTCGGTGTCGGCACGCGACTCGCTCGCCCGGCCGGGCTGGTTCGACGGGCTCCAGCTCGTGCTCGTCGGTGCGGCGCTCGCCGTGGACGCCGTCGCGCTCACGGCGATGCTCACCCGCATCGCCGAGTTCGGCTTCAGCCCCAACAAGGTGGCCGCGCTGGGGCTCAACCTGCTGCTGCTGGTGCACCTGGCCCGGTCCGGGCTGCTCCTGCTCGGCTTCCTGCGCGAGCGGCAGCCGTTCGGCGCGCTGGTCCGGTGGCAGACGCGCTTCCTGCCCGTCTACGCGGTGTGGGCGGCGTTCGTGGTGGTCGCGTTCGGGCCGCTGTTCGGCTTCGCCTGAGCTCGTCCGACGTCGGGCCGTCGAGCGATCACGCCAGCTTGACCCAGCCGTCCTTGCGGTAGGCCGGCGTCGCGAACGCGAGGACGGCGAGCGCGCAGGCCAGCGCGGCGAGCATCACCCAGGACATCGCGACGGCGTCGCCGCCGAGCACGCCCACCAGCGGGGAGACGAGGCCCGCGACGCCGGACTGGACGGCGCCGATGACGGCGGCCGCGGTGCCCGCGCGCTCGCCGTGCCGGGACAGGGCGATGGCCGACGCGTTGGCGGGGATGAGGCCCTGGAACGCGAGCACGAGCCAGAGCATCGCGAGGAGCCCGATCAGCCCGCCCGCCCCGGTGAGCGCCACGACCAGCAGCCCGACCCCGACGACGCCCTGGATCGCGAGCGCGGCCCGCAGCAGCCGGATGGGCGCCACGCGCCGCACCAGGGCGGCGTTCACCTGCGCGGACAGCACCAGGCCCAGGCCGTTGACGGCGAACAGCACGGAGAACTGCCCGTGGGTCAGCCCGTAGCCCTCCTGGAAGATGAACGGCGAGCCGACCACGTAGCTCATCAGCACGGCCTGCCCGAGCCCGGGGATGACGGCGAGCGCCATGAACTGCCGGTCCTTGACGAGGGTGCGGTAGCCGGCGAAGACGCCGCGCGCGCCGCCGGCCTGCCGGCGCCCGGCCGGGAGCGTCTCCGGCATGAACCGCCACACGACCAGACCCATCGCCACGCCCGCGAGCGCGAGGAAGCCGAACACCCAGCGCCAGCCCGCCGCGGCGGCGACCGCCGATCCGAAGGTCGGCGCCAGCATCGGCGCGACGCCGATGACGAGCATCAGCCGGGACAGGATGCGCGCGGCCTCGGCACCGACGAACCGGTCGCGCACGACCGCCATCGCCGCGACGCCGCAGGCGGCGTTGAAGAAGCCCTGCATCAGGCGCAGGCCCACGAGGATCGTCATGTTGGGCGCGAACGCGCACAGGACCGACGTGACCACGTGCAGCGCCAGACCCCACATGAGGGGCGCCCGCCGCCCGAAGCGGTCCGACAGCGGCCCGATGGTGAGCTGCCCCAGCGCGCCGCCGATGAGCATCACGGAGACGGACAGCTGCGCGAACGACGCCGAGGAGCCCAGGTCGGCCGCCACCTCGGGCAGCGACGGCAGGTACATGTCGACGGTGAACGCCGGCAGCGCCGCGAGCGCCCCGAGCATGATGACCCAACGGTACGGAGAGCGGGCGCGCGGAAGTCTCGCGGAGTCGGAGGGCATGACCCCGATCCTATCGAATCGTTACGACCGAGCCCAGGGAGAATCCCGCGGCCACCCGCACGGGTGTCGGTGGAATGCGTCACGATGGACCCATGTGCGGCCGCTACGCGTCCTTCCGCGACGCCCAGGACATCGCCGACGACCTCGCCGTCGCCGAGATCGCGGAGGACGCGCGCCTCCTGCCCCCGTCGTGGAACGTCGCCCCCACCGATGCCGTGCGCATCGTCGTCGAGCGCCCGCAGCGGCTCGAGGGCGGACAGACCGGGGAGATCACGCGCTCGCTGCGGCTGGCGCGCTGGGGGCTCGTGCCGTCGTGGTCCAAGGACCCGTCGATCGGCGCGCGCATGATCAACGCGCGCACCGAGACCCTCCTCGAGAAGTCGGCGTTCGCGAAGCCGCTCGGCGTCCGGCGCTGCCTGCTGCCGGCCGACGGCTACTACGAGTGGCGCAAGCTCGAGCTGCCGCCCGGCGCCCCCGAGCGTGGCGGGTCGAAGGGCGGGTCGAAGGGCGGGTCGAAGGGCGGGTCGAAGGGCGGGTCGAAGGGCGGGTCGAAGGGCAAGGTGCCGAAGCAGCCCTACTGGATCCACCCGGACGACGGCGGCGTCGCGGCGCTCGCCGGCCTGTACGAGTTCTGGCGGGACCGGACGAAGGCGGACGACGACCCCGACCGCTGGCTCGTCTCCGCGACCGTGATCACCACGGCGGCGTCGCAGGACCTGGAGCGCATCCACGACCGCATGCCCGTGGTGCTGCCGCGCGCGTCGTGGGACGCCTGGCTCGACCCCGCCGTCGGGGCCGAGCAGGCGATGGGCATCGTCACGGGACCGCAGGTCGGCATGGCCACCCGACCGGTGGGCGACGCCGTCGGGTCGGTGCAGAACAACCGGCCCTCGCTCATCGACGTCGACCCCGACCCGCGGGACCCGGACGTCGTCGCGACGGGTCGGTCGTGAGCGCGGTCAGGCGCCGCCGGTCACCGCGACCTCCTGCCCGGTGATGCCGGTGTTCGCCGCGGAACCCAGGTAGGCGACGGCGTTCGCCACCTCGCGGGCGTCGAGCAGCCGGCCGAGCGGGGCGCGCGCCGCCGAGGCCTCGCCGAACGCCTCGACGATCCCCGCGTTGCGCACCGTCCGGGTGAGGCCGGGCAGCACCACGTTCGACAGGATGTCGCCCTCGCGCCCGAGCGCGAACGCGACCGACCGGCTGAACCCGTGCAGCGCCGCCTTGGCCGTGGCGTAGTACGTCGTGCCCTCGTCGCCGTCGCGCACCAGGATGGACGACAGGTGCACGCGGCGTCCCCACCGCTGCGCGCGCATCGTCGGCGCGACCGCGCGGGTCAGCCGCACGGCCCCCTCGACGTTCGCGCGCACGGGCTCCAGCCAGGCGTCGTCGGGCACGTCCTCGAAGTCACGCGGACCGTCCGCCCCCGGCGGGCTCCAGCTCACCGCGTTGTTGATCAGCACGTCGACGCGGCCGGTCCACGCGAGGGCGGCGTCGCGCAGCCCCTCGGCCGCGCCGTCCTCGGTCTGGTCGTAGCGGACGACGAGCGCGCGTCCACCGATCTCCTCCGCGACCCGCGCGGCGTCGTCCTTCGACTCGCGGTACGTGACGACGACGTCGGCGCCCTCCGCGCCGAACAGGGCGGCGACGTGCCGCCCGATCCCCCCGGACGCCCCCGTGACGACGACGGTGCGCCCCTGCAGTCCCAGGTCCATGCTGCTCTCCTCGCGACGGATGTGCGTCGGCCACCGGTCGGTGCCGACGCCGTCCACCGTCGCGCGGCCGGCACGGCACATGGAGGCCGCCGCCATGCTGGCCGCGCCAGGGCCACTCTCCGACGCCGCGGCGCGCCTACCCTGGCCGCATGACCGACCGCGACCTCGGCTCGTTGCTGCGCGCGTACCGCGAGGACGTGCGCCCGCGGGACGTCGGGATGCCCGAGGGCGGGCGCCGCCGCACCCCGGGCCTGCGGCGAGCGGAGCTGGCGGTGCTCGCCGGCGTGAGCGTGGAGTACCTCACCCGCCTGGAGCAGGGGCGTGACCGGCACCCGTCACCCGCCGTGATGGGCGCGCTCGCCGACGCGCTCCGGCTCGGCCACGACGAACGGCGCGTGCTGCTGCTCGCCGCCAAGGACGTCCAGGGGTCGGGCGTCTGCCTGGCGACCGCGCCGGACGACGACGTCCCGGCCACCACCCGCGCCGTGCTCGACCGGCTCGCCCCGGCCCCTGCCGTCCTGCTCGACCGGTTCGGCACCGTGCTCGCGTGCACCCCCGCCTACCGGGCGCTCCTCGCGCCCGCCGGCCTGTTCGACGACGGGGAGCCGCGGCTGGCGCCCGTCGTCCTCACCGACCCGCGGGCCCACGACCTCTTCCCCGACTGGGACGCCGTCGCGGACCGCGTGGTGGCCGACCTGCAGCGCGAGTCGGTCCCGTCCGACCCGATCCTGGGCGAGCTGGTGGACGCTCTCACGGTGCTGGCGGGAGCCGCGTTCACCGAGCGCTGGGCCCGCCCCGTCGCCGACCGGGGACGGGACGCCGTGCTGCGGCTGACCCACCCGCAGGCCGGCGCCCTGCGCGTGGTGCCGCAGGTGCTGGTCCCCGGCGGCGGCGAGCACCTGCGGATCGAGCTGCTGCTCCCGGCGGACGCGGCGACCGAGCGGGCGCTGGACGACCTGGCCGTCGGCGACCGCACCCTCCGCGTGGTGCGCTCGGACGCCTCCTGACGGCGGTCTGCCGCCGCGCGGCCGTCAGGCCCCGGTGTAGGCGCGCTGCAGCCGCACCGGCGTGATCTCGCCGATGCCCTGCACCTCCTGCGGCGGCTGCGCCGTCAGGGCGTAGCGGGACGACGACGCGAGCAGCGACGCGGTGTGCGGGTCCACCAGCACGGTGGCCGGCTCCGCGAGCTCCGTGATGCGGGAGGCCAGGTTGACGTCGGAGCCGAACACGTCGCCGAACCGGGACAGCACCCGCCCCCACACGAACCCGACGCGCACGGGGATCTCGGGCTCGGTCGCGTGCGGGGCCGCCAGGCCGAGCGCCACCTCGGCGCCGGTCGTCACGTCGTCGGCCACGAACAGCACCGCGTCGCCGATGGTCTTGACCACGCGTCCGCCGGCCTCGGTGATGACGTCGCGGGCCCGGGACTCGAAGAGCTGCACGAACTCCGACAGCTCCTGCGACCCGAGGCCCGCGGTGCGCTTGGTGAACGACACGATGTCCGCGAACCCGACGGCGCGCGGCAGCGGCAGCTCGTCGCCGTGGGCCTCCTGCGTGCCGCGCCGCGCGCCCCCGAACTCGGTGGCCAGCCGCCCCGTGAGCGCGGCGAGCTGGCGTCGCCAGGCGTGCTCGAGCTGACGGGAGAGCTGCGAGGTGAGGTCCGGCATGCGGTCGATGGCGGCGAGCCGCGCGCTCACGTCGTCGAGGCCGTCGCGGCGGCTGAGGTGCTCCACGAACGCCTCCACCTGCCACAGCGCCAGCCGGTCGGTGGTGTGCCCGAGGGAGCGGATGAGCGTCATCTGGGCCTGCTCGTCCAGCCGCTCCGTGTCCACGAGCTCGCCGATCTCGCGCAGCGCCCGCATGTCCGCGTCGGTGAACCCCACCTCGGTGGGGTGGGTGACCGGCAGCCCCAGCCAGCGCCAGTAGTTCTCGATGAACTCCTGCGACAGACCGGTGCCCTCCACGAGGTCCGACAGCGTGTACCGGCGGGGACCACCGAGGATCGCCTCGTCCAGCCGCGCCGCGGTGTCCCCCGCCCGCCGGGCGTCGTCGTCCGTCGGCAGGCCGGGTCCCGTCGTGGTGTCGCTCGTCACGCCCCCACTGTAGTCAGCGCGGGCTGTGCCCCGGCTGGGAGCGGCGCAGGTGGTGCACGTCGCCGGCGGTGACGGCCCGCTCGCCCGCGCCCGTCGCGAGCACGAGGCTGCCGTCCGCGTCGACCCGCAGCGCCTCGCCCTCGACGACGTCGGTGCCACCGGCCAGCTCGGCGCGCACCGGGTGACCGAGCGTGGCCGACCGCGCCGCGTACGCCGCCGCGAGGCCCGCCGCGCCCGCGTCGCCCCCGGCGTCCTCCAGCGCGCCGACGGCCTCGACCAGGCCCCGCACGAGCGCCTCGAGCAGGGCTTCGCGGGAGGCCCGCGCCCCCGCGAGCGCCAGCGACGTCGCGGTCGGCACGGGCAGCTCGGCCGCGGCCTGGTCGACGTTCAGCCCGACGCCGACGACGACGCCCGGGACCCCGGCGGCCGGCACCACCTCCGCGAGCACCCCCGCGACCTTGCGGAACGGCCCCAGCCCGGCCACGTCGTCAGCGGCCGGCAGCAGCACGTCGTTGGGCCACTTCACCGCGGCGCCGGGCACCCCGGCGGAGTCGACGGCCCGGGCGACCGCGAGCCCGGCGAGCAGGGGCAGCCAGCCCAGCCGGGCGGGACCGAGCCGCGGACGCAGCAGCACCGAGACGGTGAGCGCGGCGCGTGCCGGCGTCTCCCAGGCGCGCCCCGCACGGCCCCGCCCGGCGACCTGGTGCTCGGCGACGAGGGCCGCGGGCGCCGGCCACTCCCCCGGCGCCCGCCGCACGGCCGCGGCGAGGTCGGCGTTCGTGGACCCGGAGACCTCGACGACGTCGAGCCGGGCGAGGGGGCCCGCCGGCGCGAGCAGGGCGCGGCGCAGCGCGGGGACGTCGAGGGGGTCACGGCGAGGAGCACTGGTCACGGTCCGATCGTGCCCCATCGGCCGGCCACCGACCCTTTGTGGGGTCCCTCCAAAGAATCCGGGCGGGCCGCAGCCTGTCGCGCATCGATGCGTGGCAACCCACCAACTAGGGTCGGTCGGGTGAACGACGCCACCCCCTCGACCGGCCCCTCGACCAGCGCCGAGCCGCCCGCCCTCTCCGGCACCGCCGCCAAGCTCGCCGACCTGGAGCGCCGCCGGTCCCAGGCCGTGACCGACGCCGAGGAGAAGGCGAAGGCCAGGCAGCACCCGCGCGGCAAGAAGACGGCCCGCGAGCGCATCGAGGCGCTGCTGGACGAGGGCAGCTTCGTCGAGCTCGACGCCCTCGCCGTGCACCGCAGCCGCAACTTCGGCCTCGACAAGCGGCGCGTGGCGGGCGACGGCGTCGTGACGGGCCACGGCACGATCGACGGGCGCCAGGTGTGCGTGTTCAGCCAGGACTTCACGGTCTTCGGCGGCTCGCTGGGCGAGGTGCACGGCGAGAAGATCGCCAAGGTGCAGGACCTCGCGCTGCGCACCGGCGTGCCGATCATCGGCATCTCGGACGGCGGCGGCGCGCGCATCCAGGAGGGCGTGGCCGCGCTCACGCAGTTCGCCGAGATGTTCCGGCGCAACGTCGCGGCCTCCGGCGTGATCCCGCAGATCTCGCTCATCCTCGGCCCCAGCGCGGGCGGCGCCGTCTACTCCCCCGCCCTGACCGACTTCATCGTCATGGCGGACGGCACGTCCAACATGTTCATCACCGGCCCGGACGTGATCCGCACGGTGACGGGCGAGGACGTCGACTTCGAGACCCTGGGGGGCGGCCGCACCCACAACGCCAAGTCCGGCGTGGCGCACTACCTGGGCGCGGACGAGGACGACGCGATCGACTACGTGCGCCACCTCGTGGGCTACCTGCCGCAGAACAACCTGGGCGACGCGCCGTCGTTCCCGCCCGAGGACGAGACGCCTCTGGAGGTCACCGAGGACGACGAGGCGCTCGACGTCCTCGTCCCCGACAGCGACAACCAGCCCTACGACATGCGGGCCGTCGTGGAGGCCGTCCTCGACCCGGAGTCGTTCCTCGAGGTGCAGCCGCTGTTCGCGCAGAACGTGCTGATCGGCTTCGGCCACGTGGAGGGGCAGTCGGTGGGCATCATCGCCAACCAGCCGCTGTCCATGGCGGGCACGCTCGACATCGACGCCGCGGAGAAGGCGGCCCGGTTCGTGCGCACGTGCGACGCGTTCAACCTGCCCGTGCTGACGTTCGTCGACGTGCCCGGCTTCCTGCCCGGCGTCGGCCAGGAGCACCAGGGCATCATCCGCCGCGGCGCCAAGCTCATCTACGCGTACGCCGAGGCCACCGTGCCGCTGGTCACCGTCATCACGCGCAAGGCCTACGGCGGCGCGTACATCGTCATGGGCTCCAAGCAGCTCGGAGCAGACGTCAACCTCGCCTGGCCGACGGCGCAGGTCGCGGTCATGGGCGCGTCGGGGGCGGTGAACATCCTGCAGCGCTCGGCACTCAAGGAGGTCGCGGAGTCCGGCGGCGACGTCGAGGCGGAGCGGCAGCGCCTCACCGACGAGTACACCGAGGCGATCGTCAACCCGTGGGACGCGGCCGAGCGCGGCTACGTGGACGCCGTCATCCGGCCGTCCGAGACGCGGGTCCAGGTGGTGCGCGCGCTGCGGGCGCTGCGCACCAAGCGCGCGAGCCTGCCGCCCAAGAAGCACGGCAACATCCCCCTGTGACGCCGCCGGTGGTTGAGCACCGTCGAAACCGGGAAGAATGAGCAGATGAGCCACGAGGACGCCACGCACGGACCCGCCCCGCTGGGGTCGGTCGACCCCGAGCCCATGCACCACGCCGTCGACGCGCTGGCCGCCGCCCTGCACGAGTACGTGCAGACCGCGGTCGGCGTGCGCGCCGAGTTCGGCGCCTCCGAGGCGGACGAGGACCCGCGGGTGCTCGCGCTGGAGAACCGGGTGGGCCAGCTCAACGCCGCCGTCTTCGACGCGCTGCACGACGGCCTCGGCATGCACCCCGACCTCACGAGCTCGGTGTGGGAGGGCGACGACGAGGAGCCCGAGCACGCGCACGACGCCCCGGAGGGCGCCGTGCCGGCCGAGGTGTTCTACCTCGGCTTCGTCGTGGCCGACCCGGCGCCCGGCTCGCCCGGCACCCTGGACGGCGTCGTCGAGCTGCTGGACGAGGCCGGCGGCGACGTCGCGCAGCGGCTGTTCGACGGCGGCTACGAGGTCGCGGAGTGGGCGACGTCGCGCGGGGCGGCCGTCGAGTTCGGCGACGACGAGCTGGACGACGAGCTGGATGACGAGGACGGCGACGACCCGCTCGGAGGTGCCCGATGAGCAACGAGGTGCGCGTGGTGCGCGGGCGGCCCGACGACGTCGAGGTCGCCGCCCTCGTGGCCGGGCTCGCGGCGGTCGCGTCGGCGAGCGGACTGCCCGACGACGAGACGCCGGTCGAGGAGTGGACCAACCGCGCCCGCACGGTGCGCGGCAACGGCGCGGGCGTGACGGCGAAGAGCTTCGGCGGTCGCTGGGGACGGCACAACGCCGACGCGTGGCGCTGGAGCCTGCACTCGTGAGCGTCGTCTGGCAGCAGGTCGAGAGCCCCGACGACGTCGACGCCCCGCTGGCGGAGCTGCCCGTTCCCCCGCGCCCGGGCTGGCTGCGACGGTGGCTGTGGGCGCCCGCCCTGGTCGTGACCGCGGCCCTCTACGTGCTGCGACGCACGATCGAGGACCCGTCCGGCGAGGTCGAGCTCTGGCTGTTCATGGCCATGCTCGCCGGCCTCATGATCACCGCCGTCGCCGCCCTGGTCCGCTACCGGGACGACCAGCGCCAGGCCGCCGAGGGGCGCGACGCCGCGGCGTTCGGCGCGGCCCCCCGGGCGGCCACGGGGACGGTCTCGGTGAACGAGCGCCGCACGAGCTCCGGCCTCCTGCTCAGCGGCCTCGTGTCCTACCCGACGGACGACGGCACCGCCGACCGCGCCTTCTCGCACCTGGTGCGCCGGGACGAGGAGGAGCAGCTCCCGCCGCCGCGCGACGGCGACCCCGTCGCCGTCTGGTGGGCGCCGGGCACCGAGACCGTCGTGGTGCGGTACCACCGCGGCTGGGCCGACGCCGTGCGCCGGCGCACCCGCAAGCGCTGACGCGTCAGCGCGAGGCGCGGCCCGCCGCGAACAGCCGGCACGCGTGCGCCGCCGTGCGCTCCAGCTCGACCACGGCGTCGCGGGAGAGCTCGGCGAGCGTGCGCGGCCCCGGTGCGAGGGAGAACGCCGCCGCGATCCCGGCGTCCGCGACCTGCGCGGGCGTGAGCTCCACGCCGCCCGCCACGACGACGACCGCCGCCCGGCCGGCCACGAGCCGCACCACGGTGTCCACGACCTTGCCGTGCAGGGACTGCTCGTCGAGGCGGCCCTCCCCGGTGAGCACGAGGTCGGCCCCCGCCAGAGCCTCGGAAAGCCCCACCGCCTCGGCGACGAGCTCCCCGCCGGGCACCAGCTCGGCCCCGAGCGCGGCGGACAGGCCGACCGGCAGCCCGCCGGAGGCTCCGGCGCCGGGCAGGTCGCGGGCGTCGTGGCCGGTCGCGGCGGCGAGCGCGTCGGCGAGGTGCGCGAGCCCGTCGTCGAGCACCGCGACGTCGCCGGCCGTCGCGCCCTTCTGCGGCCCGAAGACGGCGGCCGCGCCGCGCGGTCCGAGCAGCGGGTTGTCGACGTCGCACGCGATGCGCCACCGCAGCGCGCGGGCGCGGGGGTCGAGGCCGTCCAGGTCGATCCGCGCCAGCGAGCGCAGCCCGCCGCCGCCCGGCGCCACCGCCGAGCCGTCGGCGTCGAGCAGCACCGCGCCGAGCGCCTCGAGCACGCCCGCGCCGCCGTCGGTCGTGGCGGAGCCGCCGACGAACAGCACGACCTCCTCGGCCTCCGGCGCGGCGTCGAGAGCGGCGAGCACCACGGTGCCGACGCCGTGGCTGGTCGCGTCCAGCGGGCGCGGCGCGACGTCCGACACCTTCGGCAGCCCGTAGGCCTCCGCCGCCTCGACCGCGAGGGTGCGGCCGTCGGGCGAGACGCCGTAGCGCGCCGTCGTGGGCCGGCCCAGCGCGTCGGTCGTGGCACAGGTGCGCGGGTCCTCGCCCCACGCCCCGAGGATCGCGTCCAGGGTGCCCTCGCCGCCGTCGGCGAACGGCACGGCGCGCACGTCGGCGTCGGCGCCCAGGGCGGCGCGGGCCCCGGCCGCGAGCGCCGCGGCCACCTGCGTCGCCGTGGCGCTGCCCTTGAACGAGTCGGGGGCGACCACCACGTTCAGGGGTCGGGTCCGGGGGCCGGGGGTGTTCTTCACGTCCTCGTGCACGAGGACAGACCGTACCCGGCGGGGTGGAAAGACGGCGCGCCGTCTCGGGCCGGGTCGATAGGGTGCGTCCTGTGACCTCGAGCACCCCCCTCCCGCCCCGCACCCCTTCCGCGGTCGACGCCGTCGCCGACGCGTACGTCGCCCGGTCCGCCGAGCTCGACCCGCTGCTCGCCACGGCGATCGGCCTGCCGGGTCACGACCACCGCATGACCGACCTGTCCCCCGCCGGGCACGAGGCCCGGGCCGAGTCCGACCGCGCCGTGCTGCGCGAGCTGGACGCGGCCGAGCGCGACGGCGGCCGGCTCGACGCCGTCGACCAGGTCACCCTGGCCGCGATGCGCGAGCGCGTGGGCCTGGCGCTCGAGCTGCACGACGCGGGCGAGCCGCTGGCGAGCCTCAACAACATCGAGTCGCCGGTGCAGCAGCTGCGCGACGTCTTCGACCTCATGCCCACCGGCTCGGTCGAGGCCTGGGAGAACGTCGCCGCGCGGCTCAACGCGGTGCCCGACGCGATCGACGGCTACGTCGCGTCGCTCACCGAGGCGGCGCGGCGCGGCCAGGTCGCCGCGATCCGGCAGGTGCGCGAGGGCGTGTCCCAGTCGCGCGAGCTCGCCGGCGAGGACTCCTTCTTCCTGGGCCTCGTGCGCGGCGAGGACGCCGCCGCGGTGCTCGACGAGTCGGCCGCGTGCAGCCTCGTGCGCGCCGAGCTGGAGCGTGGCGCGACGGCCGCGCGCGGTGCCTACGCCCGCCTCGCCGAGTTCCTCGAGCGCGACCTCGCGCCGCAGGCGCCGGAGCGCGACGCCGTGGGCCGCGAGCGCTACGCGCGCTTCTCCCGCGAGTTCCTCGGCGCCGAGGTGGACCTCGACGAGACGTACGAGTGGGGTCTCGACGAGCTCGCCCGCATCGTCGCCGAGCAGGAGGCCGTGGCCCGGCAGATCGCGGGCCCGGGCGCGAGCGTCGAGGACGCGGTCGCCGCTCTGGACGCCGACCCGGCCCGCACGCTGCACGGCACGGACGCGCTGCGCCGCTGGATGCAGGAGACCGCCGACGCCGCGATCGAGGACCTCGCGGGCACGCACTTCGACATCGAGGGCCCCGTGCGCACCATCGAGTGCCGCATCGCCCCCACCCAGACCGGCGGCATCTACTACACGCCCCCGAGCGACGACTTCTCGCGGCCGGGCCGCATGTGGTGGTCCGTGCCCGCCGACGTCACGGAGTTCAACACCTGGCGCGAGAAGACGACCGTCTACCACGAGGGCGTCCCCGGCCACCACCTGCAGTGCGCGGCCGCCGTCGTCGCGCGCGACACCCTGAACTCGTGGCGCCGCCTCATGTGCTGGGTCTCCGGGCACGGCGAGGGCTGGGCCCTGTACGCCGAGCGGCTCATGGCCGACCTCGGCCACCTCGACGACCCGGGCGACCGGTTCGGCATGCTCGACGCGCAGCGGATGCGCGCCGCCCGCGTGGTGCTCGACATCGGCGTGCACCTCGGCAAGCCCGCCCCCGAGCGCTGGGGCGGGGGCGTGTGGGACGCGGACAAGGCGTGGCCGTTCCTCCAGGCGAACGTCAACATGCCCGAGTCGTTCGTGCGGTTCGAGCTCAACCGCTACCTGGGCTGGCCCGGCCAGGCACCGTCGTACAAGGTGGGCCAGCGCCTCTGGGAGCAGGCCCGCGACGACGCCCGGACCGCAGCGCGGGCGCGCGGCGAGGAGTTCGACCTGCGGGCGTTCCACGCCCGGGCGCTGAGCCTCGGCTCGGTGGGCCTCGACGTGCTGACCGGCGCCCTGCGCGACGCCCGCTGACGCGGCGCGCCCCCGCCCCGCAGGTCGACCGGCATGGAAGGCATCCTCACCGGCTTCGCGATCATCGGCGTGGTCATCGCCGTCGGGTACGTCGCGGCGCGCCTGCGCCTCGGCGGCCCCGAGGCCCGGACCGCGCTCAACCGCATCGGGTTCTTCGTCGCCAGCCCCGCGCTGCTGTTCACGGTCATCGCGGACGCCGACGTCGGCGAGCTCTTCCAGGCGCCCCTGCTGGTGCAGGCGCTCTCCGCGGTGGCGGTCGCCGCGCTCTTCGTCGTCGCCAACCTGCTGTGGCTGCGCCGGCCCGCCGCGGAGGCGACGATCGGCGCCGTCTCGGCCGGCTATGTGAACGCCAACAACATCGGCCTCCCCGTGGCCGTGTACGTGCTGGGCGACCCGGCCGTCGTCGTGCCGGTGATCCTGCTGCAGCTGCTGATCCTCGCCCCCCTGACGCTGCTGGTGCTGGACGCCCAGACGTCCGGGCGGGTGTCGGTGCGGTTCGTGCTCGCGCAGCCGGTGCGCAACCCGATCATCCTCGGGTCGCTCGCGGGCGCCGTCGTCTCGCTGACCGGGTGGGACGTCCCGGCGCCCGTGCTCGCGCCGCTGGAGATCCTCGGCGGCGCGGCGGTGCCGATGATCCTGCTCGCGTTCGGGATGTCGCTGCACGGGTCGCGCCCGTTCCAGCAGCCCGGCGGGCGGACGGCCGTCGTGGTGGCGTCCGTGCTCAAGGCCGCGGTCATGCCGGCGGTCGCGTTCGTCCTCGCGCGGTACGCGTTCGGGCTGGACGCCGCGCAGGTCGCCTCGGCCGTGACCCTCGCCGCGCTGCCCGTGGCGCAGAACGTGTACAACTACGCGGCGCGCTTCCGGACCGGCGAGCTGCTGGCGCGCGACACGATCCTGGTCACGACCGTCGCCTCGCCGGTCGTCCTGCTGGTGTCGTCCCTGCTGCTGCACACGGGCTGAGCCGGTCCGGTCGCCGGTCCGGCCGCCGTCCGATCGGTAGGGTGCGACCCGTGCCTTCCGTGAGCCTCGTCCTCGCCTCCCAGTCCCCCGCCCGCCTGGCCACGCTGGCCGCGGCCGGCGTCACGCCCCGGGTCGTCGTCTCCGCCGTCGACGAGCCCGCCGTGCTCGACGCGGCGCGCGCAGGGTTCGGCGGCGACCTCGAGCCCGCGGACGCCGTCCTCGTCCTGGCCCAGGCCAAGGCGGAGGACGTGAGCGCGCGCCTGGAGGAGGACGACGACGAGGTGTCCGCCCTCGTGCTCGGCTGCGACTCGATGCTCGAGCTGGACGGCGAGGTGCTGGGCAAGCCGGCCGACGCCGCGGACGCCCGCCGCCGCTGGCGCGCGATGCGCGGCCGCGCGGCCGTGCTGCACACCGGCCACTGGCTCGTGGACCTCCGCGCGCCCGAGGACGGCGGCACGGGCGGCACGCTCGGCGCCTCGTCGTCCACCACCGTGCACTTCGCCGACGTCGACGACGACGAGATCGACGCCTACGTCGCGACGGGCGAGCCACTGCACGTGGCGGGCGCGTTCACGATCGACGGCCTCGGCGGCCCGTACGTGGACCGGATCGACGGCGACCACCACGGCGTCGTCGGGCTGAGCCTGCCCCTGCTGCGCGAGCTGCTGGGCGAGCTGGAGGTCCCCTGGCGCTCGCTCCGCGACCCCCGCTGAGCCTGCCGAATCCACTGTCGAAACCACCAACTCCGGGAGCATCCGGCACCACCTACCGCCCGGGTCCATGTGGGATCCCTCCAAACGGCCCGGATCGTCGTTGGTACCCGGCACAGACTTCGGCGCGGGCGTCCCGCAGGTGCCGGAGGACGGCGGCGCACGCGTTACCGTGAGCCGTGCCCACCATCAGCAAGGTCCTCGTCGCGAACCGCGGCGAGATCGCCGTCCGCATCGCCCGTGCCTGCACCGACGCCGGGATCGCCTCCGTCGCCGTCTACGCCGACTCCGACCGTGACGCGCTGCACGTGCGGCTCGCCGACGAGGCGTTCGCGCTGCAGGGCCAGCGCGCGGCCGACACCTACCTCGACGTCGAGAAGCTACTCGACGTCGCGCGCCGCTCGGGCGCGGACGCGGTGCACCCCGGCTACGGGTTCCTGTCGGAGAACGCCCAGTTCGCCCAGGCGGTCCTCGACGCCGGCCTGGTGTGGATCGGCCCGCCGCCCGCGGCGATCGAGTCCCTCGGCGACAAGGTGAGCGCGCGGCACATCGCGAAGGCCGCGGGCGCGCCGCTGGTCCCGGGCACGTCCGACCCCGTGAACGGCGCGGACGAGGTCCACGCCTTCGCCGCGGAGCACGGCCTGCCGATCGCGATCAAGGCGGCGTTCGGCGGCGGCGGCCGCGGCCTCAAGGTCGCCCGCAGCGCCGACGAGATCGACGAGCTGTACGAGTCCGCGGTGCGCGAGGCCGTGGCGGCGTTCGGTCGCGGCGAGTGCTTCGTGGAGCGCTTCCTCGACCGCCCCCGGCACGTCGAGACGCAGTGCCTCGCCGACGCGCACGGCAACGTCGTGGTGGTCTCCACCCGCGACTGCTCGCTGCAGCGCCGCCACCAGAAGCTGGTCGAGGAGGCGCCCGCGCCGTTCCTCACCCCGGAGCAGGAGGCCGAGCTCGACCGCGCCTCGCGGGCCATCCTCACCGAGGCGGGCTACGTCGGTGCCGGGACCTGCGAGTTCCTCGTCGGGACGGACGGCACCCTGTCGTTCCTCGAGGTCAACACCCGCCTCCAGGTGGAGCACCCGGTCACCGAGGAGATCACCGGCATCGACCTCGTGCGCGAGCAGCTGCGCATCGCGGCGGGCGAGCCGCTCGGGTACGACAGCACCGCCCCGCGCGGTCACTCCTTCGAGTTCCGCATCAACGGCGAGGACCCGGCCGCGGGCTTCCTGCCCTCCCCCGGCACCGTCTCCACGCTGCGCTGGCCGTCGGGCCCGGGCGTGCGCGTCGACACGGGCGTCGTCGAGGGCGACACGATCTCGGGCGCCTTCGACTCGATGATCGCCAAGCTGATCGTCACGGGCGCCACCCGCGAGCAGGCGGCGCAGCGCGCCCGCCGCGCGCTGCGCGAGCTCGAGGTCGCGGGCATCCCCACCGTCGTGCCGTTCCACCGCGCGGTGATGGAGGCGGAGGACTTCGTCCCCACCGACGGATCGGCGTTCCGCGTGCACACCCGCTGGATCGAGACGGACTTCGCCGACGAGCTGGGCAGGCTCGCCCCGGCCGCCGCGGCTCCGGTGCCCGACGCCGAGGAGCCGGCCGAGGAGCTGGCCGAGCGCGTCGTCGTCGAGGTCGGCGGCCGCCGCCTCGAGGTCGTGCTGCCCGCCGGTCTGGGCGTGGCCGCCGGTCGCGCGCGCCGCGCGAGCGCCGCCCGCCGTCCCGCCCGCCGCGGCAACGGCCGCGCGTCCTCCGCCGCGAGCGGCGCGACCCTCGCCTCACCGATGCAGGGCACCATCGTCAAGGTCGCCGTCGAGGACGGCGCGCAGGTGGCCGAGGGCGACCTCGTCGTCGTGCTCGAGGCCATGAAGATGGAGCAGCCGCTGCTGGCGCACAAGGCCGGCACCGTGCGCGCGCTGTCCGCCGCACCCGGCGACGGCGTCACCGCCGGAGCCGCCATCTGCGAGATCGTCGACTGACCCGAGGGAGCACCCCCTCGGCGAGGTAGCACGGGTCCCCGCGAGGTAGCACGGGTCCCCGCGAGGTAGTCCTACCTCGCGGGATCCGGTACGACCTCGGCGGGTTCGTCCGTCGCCGGTCGCGCGATGGCGGCGAGCGACCGCCGCGCGGACGGGACGGACAGCACGGCCGCGACGAAGGCGACGAGCAGCGCGCCGGCGACGACCAGCAGCACCTGCACCGAGTACCGGTCGGCGAGCGGGCCGAAGACGACCATGCTCAGCGGCATGGCGACGGTCATGACGATGCCGACGAAGCCGAAGACGCGGCCCTGCATCTCGGGCTCGACCGTCTCCTGCAGGATGGCCATGCTGGGGGCGGACATCAGCGTGAACGTGACGCCGATCAGCAGTCCCAGGACGAAGAAGACCCACATGTTCGTGGACAGGCCGAGCCCGGCGGTGAACACCCCCGCCGCGAGGGTGCTCCCGACGATCAGCGCCACACGGTTGGTCACGCGGGTCCCGACGAACGCCATCGCGAGCCCGCCCGCGAGCATGCCGGCCGCCCAGAACACCTCGTTCGTGGTGAGCTTCCAGACCTCCTCGCCGAACGTCCGGGTCACCATGAGCGGCGTGAGGTAGGACGGCGCGCCGATGAGCACCATGGTCGTGGCGAAGATGGTCATGAGCCACTTCACGGCACCGTGGCCGCGGATGTAGCGGACGCCCGCGGCCAGGTCCCCGAAGTAGCTCGGCTTCTGCGGCGCCCCGTCCTCGGGCGCGGCGTCGTCGTGCCGGACCAGGCGCGGCACGGTGACCAGCAGCAGCATGCCGATGCCGAGCACCGCGGTGACGACGTCCACGAAGAACACCGCGACGATGTCGAAGCTCGCGTAGATCGCGGCCGCCACCACGGGGGCGAGCAGCATCATCCCGGACTGGATGGACTGGTTGATCCCGTTGATGCGGATGAGCTGCGGCGCCGGCACGATCTGCGGCACCATCGCGTTCACGGCGGGCGTCTGGATGCCGGCGAACGTGGAGCGGACCGCGAGCGCCACGTAGATCAGCCACAGGTCGTCGACGCCGGACAGCATCAGCAGCGCGAGCGCGAGCGTGATCGTCGCGATCGCGCTGTCCGCGCCGATGATCAGCAGCTTGCGGGAGTGCCGGTCGGCCCACACACCGCCGAAGATCGACATGAACGCCTGCGGCAGCATGCCGAACACGATGCTGAGCATGAGCACGGACCCCGACTGCGTGACGATCGTCAGGTGCCACATCACGGCGAACTGCACGAGCATCGACCCGAGCAGCGAGATCGTCTGGCCGGTGAGGAAGATCGCGACGTTGCGCTTCCAGCCGGGCATCTCGTCGGGTGTCTCGTCGGGTGTCTCGTCGGGCAGGTCGTCCATGGTGGTGGGTGACGGTGCGGGGTCGGGGAACTCATCGGTGCCGTGCGCGCTCACCGTCCCATCGTCGCCTGTACCCTGACCGCGTGCCCAGCCGATTTCCCCCGCGCGAGACCCTCCACCGGCACCCCGGGGACGGTTGGGTGGCCTGCGGTGACCACCGGCACTGGGGCCTGTACGGCGCGGCCGGGCTGCTGCTCGCGCGGCGCGCGCCGTCCTCGACCGCGCCGGGCCCGGTGACCGACGTCGTGCTGCAGCACCGCGCGGTCTGGTCGGACCAGGGCGGCACGTGGGGCGTCCCGGGCGGCGCGCTCGCCCCGGACGAGACGCCCGTGGACGGCGCCCTGCGCGAGAGCCTCGAGGAGGCGGCCGTGGAGCCGCGCGCGGTGCACGTGCTGGGCACGCACGTGCTCGACCACGGCCCGTGGGCCTACACCACCGTGCTCGCGGACGTCGCCCCGGGTGCCCGCGTGACGCCCGGCGCGGCCGACCCGGAGAGCCTCGAGGTGCGGTGGGTCGCCGTGGACGACGTGGCGACCCTCCCGCTGCTGCCCGCGTTCGCCGTGGCGTGGCCCGCGCTGCGGGCGCGGCTCGACGGCCGCCCCTGACCACCAGCCTCTCGGCGGGGCCAGGCGCGACCGTCAGACGGCGGCGCCCTCCCCCGACTGCCCGTGCAGCACGCGCGCGGCCTCGGCCACCGACCCGGACAGCGACGGGTAGACGGTGAAGGAGTCGGCGACGTCGTCCACGGTGAGGCGGTGCGCGACGGCGAGGGTGATCGGGAAGATCAGCTCGCTGGCACGCGGGGCCACGACGACGCCGCCGAGCACGACGCCGGCGTCCGGGTGGGCGAAGAGCTTCACGAAGCCGTCGCGCATGCCCAGCATCTTGGCGCGCGGGTTGCGCGCCAGCGGCAGCGTCGTCGTGACGTAGCGGTAGCCCCGCTCGCGGAGCGTCGACTCGCTGAGGCCGACCGTGGCGATCTCCGGCGCGGTGAAGATGTTGGCGGCGACGCGGCCCGGCTTGAGCGGCGCGACGGCATCGCCGAGGGCGTGCGACATCGCGATGCGGCCCTGCATGGCCGCGACGGACGCGAGCGGCAGCACGCCGGTGCAGTCGCCCGCGGCGTAGACGCCGGGCACGGAGGTGCGCGAGACGCGGTCCACCTCGACGTGCCCGCTCGCCGCCAGGCGCACGCCCGCCTCCTCGAGGCCGATCCCGGCGGTGGAGGGCACCCCGCCGACGGCGATGAGCACGTGCGAGCCCTCGACGACGCGGCCGTCGGTGAGCGTGACGGCGACGCCGTCCTCGGTGCGCACCGCGGACGCCGCGCGCGACCGCGACATGACGGTCATGCCGCGGGCACGGAAGACGCCCTCGAGCAGCTCGGCGGCGTCCATGTCCTCGCCGGGCAGCACCCGGTCGCGGGAGGAGACGAGCACGACCTGCGAGCCGAGGGCCTGGTAGGCGCCCGCGAACTCGGCGCCGGTGACGCCGGACCCGACGACGATCAGCTTCTCGGGCAGCTCAGCGAGGCCGTAGAGCTGCGTCCACGTGAGGATGCGCTCCCCGTCGGGGACGGCGGTGGGCAGCGTGCGCGGCGTGGCGCCGACGGCGAGCAGCACGGTGTCGGCGTCGAGCGTCGTCGTGCCCGGGTCGGTGTCCGTGCCCGTGTCGACGACGACCCGCGACGGACCGTCGAGCCGGCCCTCGCCGACGACGATCTCGACGCCCTCGCGCTCGAGGCGGGAGTGGATGTCGCGCGACTGCGCGTCGGCGAGCGCGAGCACGCGGGCGTTGACGGCCTCGAGGTCGACCAGGTCGCGGCGCTCGCCCGCCGGTGCCTCCCCGCGGACGCCGAGCTCGGGCCCCTGCTCGGCCGTGGTGAACCACTCGGCGGTGGCGATGAGCGTCTTGGAGGGCACGACGTCGGTGAGCACGGCGGCACCGCCGAGGCCGTGCCGCTCGACGACGGTGACGCGGGCTCCGAGGCGGCGGGCGACGAGGGCGGCCTCGTAGCCGCCCGGTCCGCCGCCGACGACGACGACGTGCGGGGGGCGCGGGTCGGCCTCGGGGATGCCGCGGGTGGCGGCGCCGGTGGAGGCCGAGGTGTCCGGGGAAGGGGTGTTCACGGAGGGCACGGGGGCCATTGTGTCAGGCCGCCGGGCCCCCGGTGCCGGCGCGGCGGCGTGCCCCCGCCCGGACTACCCTCGGGACCATGAGCACCACGAGCCGCAGCGTCGGGGACCTCGACGACCCGACCACCGACCCGTTCGACGTCGCCCGCGCCGCGGCCGACCACATCGCCGAGGCGACCGGGGTGCCGGGGCACGACGTCGCCCTCGTCCTGGGCTCGGGCTGGGGCGGTGCCGCCGAGCTGGTCGGCGACGTCGTGGCGGAGATCCCGACCCACGAGATCCCCGGCTTCGCCCGGCCCGCCGTGGCGGGCCACGCGGCGACGACCCGCTCGATCCGCGTGGAGCGGCCCGACGGCGCGGTGCGGCACGCGCTCGTCATCGGCGGGCGCACGCACCTGTACGAGGGCAAGGGGGTGCGGCGCGTCGCCCACGGGGTGCGCACCGCGGCGGCCACCGGCTGCGAGAGCGTCGTGCTCACCAACGGCTGCGGCGGCCTGCACATCGCGTGGCGCCCGGGCCAGCCGGTCCTCATCCGCGACCACCTCAATCTCACGGCCACGTCCCCCCTCGAGGGCGCGACGTTCGTCGACCTCACCGACCTGTACTCGCCGCGCCTGCGCGAGATCGCCCGCACCGTCGACCCGGAGCTGCCCGAGGGCGTGTACGCGCAGTTCCCCGGGCCGCACTACGAGACGCCCGCCGAGGTGAAGATGGCCGGCCTCATGGGCGCGGACCTGGTCGGCATGTCGACCACGCTCGAGGCCATCGCCGCCCGGCACGCCGGCATGGAGGTGCTCGGCGTGTCCCTCGTGACCAACCTCGCCGCGGGCATCAGCCCGCAGCCGTTGTCGCACGAGGAGGTGCTGGAGGCCGGCCAGGCCGCCGGCCCGCGCATCAGCGAGCTCCTCGCCCGCATCGTCACCGCCCTGTAAGCCGAGCACCCGACGGAGGGATCCGCCATGAGCCTGGACACCGACGACCCGGCCTTCGAGCCGGCCGCGACGGCGACCGCCCTGTCCACCCTGCTCGACGAGGTGGAGCGCTGGATCCGCTACGACGTCGACGACGACGACAAGGCGGAGCTGTCCCGGCTCGCCCAGCAGACGTCGTCCGAGCGGCCGAGCACGCGCGAGCACGCCGTCGCGCTGCTGCGCGACCGGTTCGCGGGCTCGCTCCAGTTCGGCACGGCGGGGCTGCGCGGCGCGATGGCGCCGGGCCCGAACCGGATGAACCGCGCGGTCGTCACGACGGCGGCGTCCGGCCTCGGCACGTACCTCACGTCGGTGCTGGGCCGGGGTGTGACCGCGCGCGTGGTGGTCGGCTACGACGCCCGGGACCGCTCGTCGACGTTCGCGACCGACACCGCCGCGGTGCTCACCGCCGCCGGCCACGAGGTGCTGCTGCTCCCCTCCGCCCTGCCCACCCCGGTGCTCGCGTTCGCGGTGCGCCATCTCGACGCCGACGCGGGCGTCATGGTCACCGCGAGCCACAACCCGGCGCAGGACAACGGCTACAAGGTGTACCTCGGCGGCCGCGTCGTCACCGACGCCGGCCAGGGGGCGCAGATCGTGCCGCCCCACGACGCCCGCATCGCCGAGGCCATCTCCGCCGCCGGTCCGCCGTCGGGGGTCCCGCGGGTGGAGTCGGGCTGGCGCGTCCTCGGCCGCGAGGTGGTCGACGCGTACGTCGCGTCGGTGCACGACCTGGCCGAGCGGGCGGGCACGTCCACCGGGCCGCAGGAGCGGGCGGCGCTGCGCGTCGTCACGACCTCCCTGCACGGCGTCGGCGGCCGCGTCCTCGCCCGGGTGCTGGCCGACGCCGGCTTCACGCGGGTGCTGCCGGTGGAGGAGCAGCTCGACCCGGACCCGGCGTTCCCCACGGTCCGGTTCCCCAACCCCGAGGAGCCCGGTGCGATCGACATGGCGGTCGCCCTCGCCGAGGCGCACGCCGACGTGGTGATCGCCAACGACCCCGACGCCGACCGGTGCGCGGTCGCCGTCTACGACCCGAGCCACGGCACGCACCAGGGTGCGGAGACGGCCCGCTCGCACGGCTGGCGGATGCTGCACGGCGACGAGGTGGGCGCCCTGCTCGGGCGGGAGGCGGTGCGCCGCATCGCCCGCGGCGAGGTGCCCGCGCCGGACGGGTCCGGCGTCGGCCCGGTCGTGGCCTCCTCGGTCGTGTCCTCCCGGGTGCTGTCCTCGATCGCGGTCCGCTACGGGGTCGGGCACGCGACGACCCTCACGGGCTTCAAGTGGATCGCCCGCACCCCCGGGCTGGTCTTCGGGTACGAGGAGGCGCTGGGCTACTGCGTGGACCCGGCCCGCGTGCGCGACAAGGACGGCCTGAGCACCGCGGTGCTCGTGGCCCTGCTCGCCGCCCGGGAGAAGGCCGCCGGGCGCACGCTCGTGGACGCGCTCGACGACGTCGCCCGCGAGAACGGCCTGTTCGTCACCGACCAGCTCTCCGTCCGGTTCGACGACCTGTCACGCATCCCCGACACGATGGCGCGGCTGCGCACGTCGCCGCCGCGCACGCTCGCGGGGGCCGGCGTCGCCGACGTGCTCGACCTGTCCGACGGCATCGACGGTCTGCCGCCCACGGACGGCGTCGTGCTCCTGGGTGCCGACGACACGCGCGTCGTGGTGCGACCCAGCGGGACCGAGCCGAAGGTCAAGTGCTACCTGGAGGTCGTGGAGCCCGTGGCCGCGGACGCGTCGGCGGTCGACGTCGGCCGGCTGCGCGTCGCGGCGCACAAGAAGCTCGACCGGATCAAGGCCGACCTCCGGACCGCGCTGGGGCTCTGAACGGTCAGCCGACCGCTCCGCCGACCAGAGCGGCGTCGTCCTGGTCGACGGCGGCCTTCCACTCGCCCTTGCGGGCGCGCCAGTCCTCGTCGTCGCTGCCGCGGCGCCAGTAGCCCGACGCCGACAGCAGCTCGCGCGGCACGTCCAGCTCGGTGCGGACCCAGCGGCGCAGGTCGCGCACCATGCCCGCCTCGCCGTGCAGGAAGACGTGCGGCGCCCCCGCGGGGAGCTCCCCGGCGGCGTGGGCGGCGCGCACGGTGCCGGCCAGGTCGCCGGTGCCGCGGTGCACCCACGTGAGCGTGAGGTCGGCGGCGCTGGCCAGCTCCTGCTCGTCCTCGGGCCCGGGGACCTCGACGACGACGTGCGCGACCGCGCCGGCCGGGAGCGCCTCGAGCGAGGCCGCGATCGCGGGCAGGGCGGCGTCGTCGCCCACGAGCAGGTGCCACGGCGCCTGCGGGTCGGGCGCGTAGCCGGCGCCCGGGCCGAGGAACGTCACCGGCTCCCCCGGCTGCACCCGCACCGCCCACGGCCCGCCCACGCCGGCGTCCCCGTGCACCACGAGGTCGAGGTCCCACTCCACCTCGCCCGACGCCGCGACGGCCGCGTCGCGGCGCGCGCGCACCGTGTAGGCGCGCAGCAGCGGACGGCCGTCCGCCAGCTCCCCGAGCACCAGCTTCACGTAGGTGTCGGTGTGTCCGGTGAGGTCGATCTCCGCGAGCTCGGGGCCCGCGATCGTGACCCGCACCAGGTGCGGGGTGTGCCGGTGGACGGCCGTGACGGTCGCGTGCCGAGGGGTGCGCTTGCGGGCGGGCGGGCCGGCGGGGGCCTGGGGCTGCGTGTCAGACATGGTGAGGTGAGCCTAACTTCCCTCGGGCGCCCCGTCCGGTGTGAGGCTCGTCACCGCGCTCACTCCACGGCGTCGTCCACACGGTCGCGGCGGGCGGTCCCGTCGAGCTCGGGGATCAGCCCGAAGTCGGTGAGCAGCTCGCCGATCTGCGTGCCGTCGAGACGCCGCAGCAGCCGCTCGCGCAGGAACCTCGGGCCCGGCAGGTCCACCTCCTCGCCGTCGCGCAGGCGGCTCGTGGCCTTGAGCAGCGTCCGCACGTCGTAGGTGGAGCCGAAGACCTCCGGCACGCCGCGCTCGATGTCGAGCAGGCGGTAGGCGGCCTCCATGCCCGTGCGCACCGAGTACTCGGTCGTGAAGATGCAGTCCCGGCTCGTCTCGGCGAACTGGCCGATGAACGCGAAGTTCACCGCGCCGTCGGGCACCACGTCCGGCCGGTCGCCCGCGTGCCGGGGCATGAAGAAGGAGGTGACGTACGGCATCATCACGGGCACCGTCCTGGCCCCGGTGGCCGCGAGCTCGTCGATCTGGTCGGTCGGCACGCCCAGGTGGTAGAGCCACTCGCGGGTGATCTCCTCGCCCGTGCACTCCTGCATCGGCTTGCGCACGTAGTCGCCCGGGGTGTCGACGAACAGCGAGTACACCCACACCACGACCTGGTCGGGCGGCTGCTGCTTGAAGTGCGGCTGCCGGTTGACCGTCCAGCTCATCAGCCAGCTCGAGTCCTTCACCGTGACGATGCCGCCCGTGACGACCTTGCCGCTGAACGGGTCGCGCTTGCAGATCCGCCGGATGTGCTCGGGGATGCGCGGGTCGAGGGTCGTGACGGTCGCCGACTCCCACTTCGTGCTCTCGACGTCGCCGCCGAAGACGTCCGGGTGCCCGAACGCGGGGTCCTTCGCCGCGATCCGGCGCCACAGGTCCCAGGCCGGCGCGGGGCCCGTGTCGAGTCGGGCCGGGGTGTGGTGGTCGCCGTCGTCGGAGTTCTCCGTGAGCGAGCCGATCGTCGCCAGCACGAGGTCGTCCTCGCCGAGGTCGACGCCGCCCGGCTCGCCGTCGGCCACCCAGTGGATCCGCGTCGCCTGCTTGCGGCCGGGGCGGATCTCGAAGTCGACGTCCGTGACCTCGGTCGAGAACCGGAACGTCACGCCCTGGTCGAGCAGCCAGCGGTACAGCGGCAGCACCAGGGACTCGTACTGGTTGTACTTGGTGAACTTCAGCGCGGAGAAGTCCGGCAGCCCGCCGATGTGGTGCACGAACCGGTGGATGTACAGCTTCATCTCGAGCGCGCTGTGCCACTCCTCGAACGCGAACATCGTGCGCCAGTACAGCCAGAAGTTGCTGTCCAGGAACTCGCGGCCGAAGACCTCGTCGATCCGCTTGCCCTCCATCTCCTCGCGCGTCGCGAGGAAGACGGTCACGATGTCCTTCTGCGCCTTCTCCGACAGTGCGAACAGGCCGTCCGTGCGCGCGTCCCGGCCGCGGTCCACCGTGGCCCGTTGCAGCGAGAAGTTCGGGTCGTCCTTGTTGAGCCAGTAGAACTCGTCGAGCACCGAGGCGCCCTCGACCTCGATCGACGGCACGGACCGGAACAGGTCCCACAGGCACTCGAAGTGGTCCTCCATCTCGCGGCCCCCGCGCACCACGAAACCCTTCTTCGGCTCCTTGATGCCGTCCAGTGCACCACCCGGCAGCCGCAGGCGCTCGAGGATCGTGATCCGCTCCCCCGCCAGCTGCCCGTCGCGGATCATGAACGCCGCGGCGGACATGGACGCCAGTCCGGCGCCCACGAGCCACGCCGACTTGTCGTCGACGCCGGCCGGCTTGCGGGGCCGCGCGAACGCCTCGTAGTTCCCGTTGCTGTAGTACACGCGCTGTCCCTCCGGTCGGGTGGCGGCCCCGGGTCACGGGCCCCAGGCACGAGCCTGCGCCGGACGGCGCCGCACCGCGACCGGGAGCGGCGTGCCGGGTCACGCCCGGGCGAACCGCCGCAGCCCCGTGGCGGCGAGCCCGGCCGCCAGCGCCAGCACCAGCACGGCCGTCGCGGCGCCAGGACCGGCGCGCTGGAGGAGCCAGGCGGCTGCCGCCACGACCAGCCAGCCGCGCAGGTACCACGCGCCCAGCACCAGCATGGACATGTCGCCGTTCGGCGTCATCATCGGCGTGAAGAGGCCGGGCGGCGCTGCAGTCGCGCCCGCCACCCAGACGCGCGCGGCCAGCACCAGCACGACGACGAGGACGACGGCGGCCGCCTCCTCGCCCCGCCCACCGGCGGCTCCCGCGGCCGCGGCGAGCAGCCCCAGGACCGTGGGCACGACCGCGTGCCCGGCGACGGCGCGCGCCGCCGTGCCGGGCAGGAGGGCGCCCGGCTGGGGCTGGGCGGCGAACGCGTGCAGCCCGTCGGTCCAGGTCCGCGCCGCGCCGTACAGGGTGAGGGCGCCCGCCACGGTCGCGAGCGCCGGCCCGTCCTCCGCGCCGAGGCGCACGAGCGCGGCCCCCGCGCACCCCGCAAGGAGCGAGACGACCAGGGCCGTCGGCCGGCGGCGCAGCCCGAGCAGGTCGCGCGCCACCAGCGGGGCGCGGCGCAGCAGCCGCGCGGGGAGCCGCGCCGACCGGCCCGCGTAGCCCCGCGGCCCGAGGACGTCCGCGACCGCCCCGGAGTCGCCACCCACCAGGCCGCGTCCGGCCGTCACCGTGCGCGACTGGCCCGCGGCCGCCCGGTCGACGTCGAGCTCGCCCGGCAGCACCCGGACCACCAGCCACGCCGACGCCAGCCCGACGGCCACGACCAGCGCGACGCCCGCGACCGCCCCGGCCCACGCACCGGGCGACGGCGCCAGGGCGGGGACGGGTGACACGGTGCCCAGGGCCGGGCCCAGGGCCGCGACCAGGCCGAGCACCAGGCCGAGCACCAGCAGGAGCAGGGTGACCCCGACGGCCGCGCGCCGCCGACCCGGGGCCTGGGCCGCCGCGCCGACGGCCACCGGCACCTGGGCCAGCAGGACGGCGCCCGCTCCCGCGACGAGGAGGGGCCCCGGTGCGCCCGCGGTGGCCCCGCCCGCGAGCCCCGCCGCGGCCGCGGTCGCGAGGAAGGCGCCGCCGGCGGCCGCCGCGAGCGCGAGCAGCACGGCTCGCCGCCGCAGCACGTCGCGCGGGCGGAACTGGCCGGAGAGCGCGAAGGTCGCCTCGGCACGGCTCGTCCAGAGCGGGCCTCCGGCCCGGGCTGCGGCGAGCCCGGCGAGGCACGCGACGCCGAGCCCCAGCGCCCACCCGGCGAGCAGCGCCGCCGCCCGCCCCTCCACCGCGTCGGGCAGCGGCACCGCCGCGGCCGCCTGGGCGAGGGCGCTCCACAGGACCGGCCCGTACACGAGCGCGAGCAGCACCACCCCGTAGCCGAGGTAGACGCGATCGTGCGGGTCGCCGCCGGACTCCGCGGCCCGCACGACGAGCGCCCGGCGCCGCAGCGAGCCGACCCAGCGCCGCCAGCGCGGGTACGGCACGCGGGCGCCGTCGTCGACGTGCCCCGCCGGGACCTGGGGGGCGCCCGTCACCGCGCCGTCACCGCATCCTCATCGCGGCCCCGGCGCCGCGAGCTCGACCTCGCGGCCGCGGCGGGCGAGGTCGGCGCGCAGGTCCGGGTCGTGCGTCGCGACGAGCAGCGCCCTGCCCGCGTCCAGCGCGCCCGCGACGAGACGCCGCGCCACGGCACGCCAGCGCGCGTCGAGCCGCTGCTCCGGCTCGTCGAGCAGCACGAGACGGGCGGGCCGGTAGAGCGTCGTCGCGAGGGCGAACATCTGCCCCTCACCCGACGACAGCTCCCCCGGGAGCTGGTCGCGCACGCGGTCGAGCTCGGCCTCCGCGAGCGCGGTCTCGACGTCGGGGCCGCGATGGCGTCCCGCCCAGGCCGACGCGACGAGGCGCAGGTGCTCGGCGACCGTGAGGTCGGGGTACGCGGACAGGCCGCCCAGCAGCAGCGCGACGTCCTCCCGCCGCCGCAGGCGCGCCTGCCCGGCGGGCAGGCCGAGCACGCGCACGTCGCCCGACGTCGGCTCGTCCTTGCCCGCGACCAGGCGCAGCAGCGTGGACTTGCCGCTGCCGTTCGGCCCGACGACGGCGGCCGCCTCGCCGGGCCCCAGCGTCAGGGACGTCGGCCCGAGGACCTGGACGGTGCCGTGCGTGCGCGTGGCGGCGCGGACGTCGACGAGCGGTTCGGGCACGCCGGCGGTCAGTAGCCGGACCCGGCGGCGGCCTGCTCGCCCCCGGCGAAGCCCGCGAGCACGCCCGCGGTCCCGGACAGGCCCAGCCGCGTGGCGCCGGCGCGGATCATGGCGAGCGCGTCGTCCAGGGTCCGGACCCCGCCGGAGGCCTTGACCCCCAGCGCGCCGCCCACCGTGCCGGCCATGAGCTCCACCGCGTGCACGGAGGCGCCCCCGGCCGGGTGGAAGCCCGTCGAGGTCTTCACGAAGTCGGCGCCGGCGTCCCGCGCGGCCCGGCAGACGGCGACGATCTCGTCGTCGGTGAGCGCGGCCGCCTCGATGATGACCTTGAGCAGGTGCTCGGCGGGCACGGCCGCGCGCACGGCGGCGATGTCCGCCCGGACCGCGTCGAACGCGCCCTCCTTGGCCGCGCCGACGTCGATCACCATGTCGACCTCGTCGGCGCCGTCGGCGACGGATCGGGCCGCCTCGGCCGCCTTCACCGCGCTGACGTGCTTGCCCGACGGGAAGCCGCACACGGTCGCCACCGCGAGGCGACCGGCCGCGACCCGCGCCGCGTGCGCGACGAACGTCGGGGAGATGCAGACCGAGAACACGCCCAGCCGGACGCCCTCCTCGACCAGCGCGGTGACGTCGGCGGTGGTCGCCTCCGGCTTGAGCAGCGTGTGGTCGACGAACCGCGCGAGCGCGAGGGCGTCGGCGGGCAGGTCGCCCTGCCCGGGCCGGGCGGCAGACGGCGTCGAACGGTTCATCGCTGCGCCCCTTCGACCTGCTGGTACCCCGGCAGGATGACGTCGTCGACCAGCGCGCGGCGCTCGTCGTGATGCATGAACGTGCTCCACGCGGCGGTCAGGGTCACGTCGGCCAGGTCGTCGATGGTCCACCCCGCCTCGGTGACGAGCCGCGTCATCTCGTTCGACATGGACGTGCGGGACATGAGGCGGTTGTCCGTGTTGAGCGTGACGGCGAAGTCCAGCTCCTTGAGCCGCGTGATCGGGTGGTCGGCCACGGACGTCGCCGTCGTGGCGCCCGTCTGCAGGTTCGACACGGGGCACACCTCGAGCGCGATCTGGTGGTCGCGCACCCAGTGCGCGAGACGCCCCAGCTCGGCGCGCCGCTCGCCGTCGTCGTCGAAGCCCTCGTGGAACGCGATGTCCTCGACGATCCGCACGCCGTGGCCGATCCGGTCGGCCTGGCCCAGGTGGACGGCCTCCGCGATCGAGGCCGGCCCGGCCGCCTCGCCGGCGTGGATCGTCGTCGGGAAGTCCTGCTCGGCCAGGTAGCGCCAGATCTCCACGTGCCGCGACGGCGGGAACCCGTCCTCCGGGCCGGCGATGTCGAAGCCCACCACGCCGCGGTCCCGGTACGCGACCGCGAGCTCCGCGACCTCCTGCCAGCGGTCGGTGTGCCGCATCGCGGTGACCAGCTGCCCGACGCGGATGATCTGCCCGCGCGACGCCGCCTCGCGGATGCCCTCGTCGATGCCCGCCTGCACGGCCTCGACCGTCTCCGGCAGCGTCAGCCCGCGGGACAGGTGCTGCTCCGGCGCCCAGCGCTGCTCGGCGTACACGACACCGTCCGCGGCGAGGTCCAGCACGGCCTCGCGCGCCACGCGTGCCAGGGCGTCCGCCGTCTGCATGACGGAGATGGTGTGGTCGAACGTCTCCAGGTACCGCACCAGGGACCCGGAGTCCGCGGCCTCGACGAACCAGGTGCCGAGCGACTCGGCGTCCGACGCCGGGAGCTCGTGGCCCACCTCGGCGGCGAGCTCGAGGACGGTCTGCGGTCGCAGGCCCCCGTCGAGATGGTCGTGCAGCAGCACCTTGGGCAGGGCGGGGATCAGGTCGACGAGGGCTTGCGTCATGGGGCCAACCTACCGGCGATCACGCGTCTCCGGAGGCCTCGGGATCGTCGAGCCCGGGGACCTCCTGGCTCTGCTCGACGACGTCGGCCTCCGCGGCCTCGCCGTCCAGGTCGGGCCGGGCGTGCCGCGGCTTGTACTCCTCCGCGCGACCGCCGGCCGCAGCGTCCTCGCCACCCTGCGCGTCGTCCGTCAGGGCGTCCTCGACCAGGCTCGTGGTGTCGTCGGGGCTCTCCAGCCCGGCGTCCCGCCAGGCGTCGTCCGGGGCGGTGCTCATGGGGCTGTCCCTTCGCTCGACGGCGGTACGCTCCCATCGTGGACCCGGCACCCGCGACGCGCCAGAGGAGCCGGTCAGCCGCGGGCGTCCCGGGGCAGCAGCGCCCACACCACGTGCGGCCAGCCGCCGAGCGCGGGGGCGAGCAGCCGGTCGTCCCGACGCCCGCGGGCGCCCGCGACGAGCCCGGCGACCGGCACCGCGTGCAGCCGGCCGGCCGACGGCTCGTAGACCGTCGCGACACCGCCCCGCACGGTCGTAAGGAGGACGACGTGCCGGGGCACCGCCGTCGACACGCCGCCGGCGAGGTCGCCCCCCGTGTACAGCGGGACGGGCACGCCGGCGCCCGCCGCCTCCACGGCGGCGCCCAGCACCGTGCGGGCCGTGCGGCCGCCGACCACCCGGTGGCCGTACCGCACGCGGCCGTACCGGGCGACGCGGGCCGCGCCCCACGGCGGGGTGCCCAGGGCGGCAGGCCACAGCGGGAGGCCGCCCGGTCCCCGGGTCGCGCGCGCGTGCAGCACCCGCTGGGCGGCGGCGAACGCGGCGCCGACCCCGTGCGGCCCGCGGCTCAGCCCGAGCGCGAGCCGGGGGTCGCCCGCGAGCGCCAGGAGGGCCAGCACCGCCGCGCCGCACGTCCGCTCGTCGACCTGGCGCGCGGGGGCGACGACGCCGTCGGACGCGGGGAGCACGAGCGTCCGCGGGCGCCCCGGGACCGGCGGTGGGTCCTCCCGGCCGAGCGGGTCGAGCACCCGTGCCCGCACCGCGGGGGCGAGCGCGTCGAGCGCCGGGACGAGGTCGCCGGGCACCTCCGGGCGGCCGAACCGTCCGACGGGCGGCGGCACCGACGCCGGCCCGGCGAACGCGCCCACGAGCGCGAGGACGTCCGTCACGCGCACCGTCCGCGCCGCCATCGCCCCGACCGTCCCGACCAGCCCGTGCCGCTCAGCCGATCCGGTCGAGCAGGAGCGGTCGGGCCGCGTCGCCGCCCACGGCGTCGTCGACCGCCCACTGCCCCTCGAGCGCCGCCCGGGCGCGGTCGAACCGCTCCGGGGTGTCCGTGTGCAGGGTGAGCAGCGGCTGACCCGCGGAGACCTCGTCCCCCGGCTTCGCGTGCAGCTCGACGCCGGCCCCGGCCTGCACCGGGTCCTCGCGGCGCGAGCGCCCCGCGCCCAGCCGCCAGGCCGCGATGCCGACGGCGTAGGCGTCCAGCCGGGTGAGGACGCCGGACCGGTCCGCGACCACGTCCTGCCGCTCCCGTGCCCGGGGCAGCTCCGCGTCCGGGTCGCCGCCCTGCGCCGCGATCATCCTGCGCCAGACGTCCTTGGCGCGGCCGTCGGCCAGCGCCGCGCGCACCTCGGGCTCGGGCACGGGCTTCCCTGCGCCCGCGAGCATCTCCACGGCCAGCGCGACGGTGAGGTCGACGACGTCGGCCGGCCCGCCGCCGTCGAGGACCTCGACGGACTCGCGCACCTCGAGCGCGTTGCCCGCGGTGCGGCCGAGCGGGACGGCCATGTCCGTGAGCAGCGCGACCGTGCGCACGCCCGCGTCCGTGCCGAGGTCGACCATCGTGCGGGCGAGCTCGCGGGCCGCGTCGAGGTCCTTCATGAACGCGCCGGAGCCCACCTTGACGTCGAGGACCAGCGCGCCGGTGCCCTCCGCGATCTTCTTGCTCATGATCGAGCTCGCGATGAGCGGCACCGACTCGACCGTGCCCGTCACGTCCCGCAGGGCGTAGAGCTTCTTGTCGGCGGGGGCCAGCCCCGCCCCGGCCGCGCAGACCACCGCGCCGACGTCCTCGAGCTGGCCCATCAGCTCGGCGTTGCTCAGCGCCGCCCGCCAGCCCGGGATCGCCTCGAGCTTGTCCAGCGTGCCGCCCGTGTGCCCGAGGCCGCGGCCCGAGAGCTGCGGCACGGCCACCCCGAACGACGCGACGAGCGGCGCGAGCGGCAGCGTGATCTTGTCCCCCACCCCGCCGGTCGAGTGCTTGTCCGCGGTGGGGCGCGACAGGCCGGAGAAGTCCATCCGCTCGCCGGACGCGATCATCGCGCCGGTCCAGCGCGCGACCTCCGGGCGGGTCATCCCCCGCAGCAGGATCGCCATCGCGAGGGCCGACATCTGCTCCTCGGCGACCGCGCCGCGCGTGTAGGCGTCCACCACCCAGTCGATCTGCTCCGCCTCGAGCGGGTGCCCGTCGCGCTTGGTCCGGATGACGTCGACGGCGTCGAACGCCTCGTGGGCCGGCGTGCTGCCCGTCGTGCTGCCCGTCGTGCTGCCCGTCGTGGTCATGCCTCGCTCCCCTCGCGATATCGGTCCAGGTCCGGTGCGCCGAACGCGTCCGGCAGCACCTCGGTCATGGGCACGACGCCCCGGACGGACTCCACCAGCAGGTCGGGGCCGCCGTGCTCCCACAGGAGCTGGCGGCACCGTCCGCACGGCATGAGGGTCCGCCCCGCGCCGTCCACGCACGTGAACGCGACGAGCCGGCCGCCCCCGCCCGTGACCAGGGCGGACACGAGCGAGCACTCCGCGCAGAGCGTCACCCCGTAGGCGGCGTTCTCCACGTTGCAGCCCACCACCACGCGGCCGTCGTCCACGAGCGCCGCGGCACCCACCGGGAAGCCGGAGTACGGCACGTACGCCCGCTCGACGACGTCCCGTGCCGCGGCGCGCAGCGCCTCCCAGTCGACGGTCGGACCACTCGTGCTCGCCATCGCTACTCCTTGGTGTAGGGCGTCCCCGACGCGGCGGGCGCGCGGGACCTGCCGACCAGCCCGGCCACCGCCAGCAGCGTCACCACGTACGGGAGCATGAGCATGAACTGGCTCGGGACGGGCGAGCCCACGACCGACAGCACGTTCTGCAGGTTCGTCGCGAAGCCGAACAGCAGACCGGCCAGGGCCGCCCGGAGCGGGTCCCACTTGCCGAAGATGACCGCGGCCAGGGCGATGAAGCCCGCGCCGGCCGTCATCTCGCGGCCGAACTGGTTGATCGACACCACGGTGTAGAACGCGCCGCCGAGCCCGACCACGGCGCCGCCCACCAGGACGGCCCGGTAGCGGGTGCGCAGCACGTCGATGCCGACCGTGTCGGCCGCCTTGGGGTGCTCGCCCACGGCACGCACCCGCAGGCCCCACTTCGTGCGGAACAGGGCGTACGAGACCGCCGGCACGGCGAGGTACATGAGGTAGACGACGATGGTCTGGTTGAACAGCACCGGCCCGATCACGGGGATGCTCTCGAGCCCGGGGATCGGCAGGCGCGGGAACCGGACGGTCGAGTTGAGCGTCTCGGCGTTCGGGACCAGCACCTCGGAGTAGAAGAAGCTCGTCAGGCCGATGACCAGCACGTTGAGCACCACGCCGACGATCACCTGGTTGACCCGGTAGGTGATGGTGAACAGCGCCAGCACCAGGGCCACGAGGGCGCTCGCCAGCACGGCCGCCACCAGCCCGGCCCACGGGTTCTTGGTGAGCGACGCGACGATCGCGGCGACGAACGCGCCCGCCAGCAGCTGGCCCTCGATGGCGATGTTGACGACGCCCGCGCGCTCGCCGATGACGCCGCCGAGCGCGCCGTAGACGAGCGGCACGGACAGGCCGATGGCACCACCGAGGAGCCCGACCACCGAGATGTCGCGCGGGCTGCCCGCGCCCGCCCAGGCGAGGAACCCGACGAGCAGCGCGGCCGCGAAGACGGCCACGGCCCACACGGGTACGCGTCGCCCGGCCCGGGTGCGCACGACGGCGAACGCCAGCACGGCGAGCCCGACGACGGCGCACACCCAGGCCGTGGCCATCGCGGGCACGACGAGCGTCGACAGGACGACGAAGTCGGTGCTGGTCGACAGCGCGAACCGCGCGGAACCCTCGTGGGGCGCCAGGAGCAGCAGCAGCGCGTACAGGACCAGGACCACGCCGAGGCCGACGACGGCCTTCCACGTCACCGGGGCCGTGGCGCGCGACGCGGGGGCCGGGGCCGCGGCCCCGGGCTGGTCGACGGTCGTGGCGGTCATGCCTGTCCCTCCCCGGCGCCCTGCGCGCCTGCCGCCCGACGGCGGTCGCGTCGGCTCTCCCGTCGGCGCGGCGTCCGCTCCGGCTGCGGCAGGCGGAACACCGCCCGCACGAGCGGCGGCGCCGCGATGAACAGCACGATCAGCGACTGCACGACGAGCACGATCTCGATCGGGATGCCCTCGGCGGCCTGCATCGCGGAGCCGCCGGCCTTGAAGCCGCCGAACAGGATGCCGGCGCCGAGCACGCCCCACGGCGACGACCCGCCGAGCAGCGCCACGGTGATCGCGTCGAAGCCGATGCCGGCGTCGATGTCGGTGCTGAAGCCGGAGGTCACCGTGCCCAGCACCTGCTGCGCCCCGGCGAGACCCACCAGGCCACCGGCCACGAGCATGACGAGCACCGTGGTGCGTGGCACGTCGATGCCGGCCACCCGTGCGGCCTTGGGGTTCTCGCCGACGGCACGGAAGGCGAAGCCCGTGCTCGAGCGGTTGAGCAGCCACCACACCCCGACGACGGCGAGCAGCGCGAGCACGAAGCCCCAGTCGAGGTTGTACTCGCTGCCGAGCAGCGACGGCAGCACGGCCGAGTCCTGCATCGGCGGCGTCTTCGGGTACGCGGAGCCGGGCGCCTGCATGAGCCCCGGCGTGGAGAGCAGGTAGGACAGCAGGTAGAACGCGACGTAGTTGAGCATGATCGTGACGATCACCTCGTGGGCGCCGGTGCGGGCCTTCAACAGGCCGGCGATGCCCGCCCACAGCGCGCCGGCGGCGACGCCGGCCACGAGGGCGATCAGCAGGTGCAGCGGGAACGGGAGCCCGGTGACGCCGAAGCCGATCCACCCGGCGGCGGTGGCCGCCATGAGCATCTGGCCCTGGCCACCGATGTTGAACAGCCCCGCGCGGAACGCCAGGGCGACGCCCAGGCCGGCCGCGATGAGCGGCGTGGCGTTGGCGAGCGTCTGCGTCAGCGGCTTGATCCCCTGCGCGAACGTGTCCGCGCCGAAGTTGTAGACCGCGCCCTGGAACAGGGCGGAGTACGCGCCACCCACCGCCTGGCCGACCGCGGCGAGCGTGTCGGCCGGCCGCGCGAAGAAGTACGGCGCCGCCGCCTGGACCTTCTCGTCGGTGACGACGATGAGGATCGACCCCGCCAGCACCGCCAGCACGATCGCGCCGAGGGCGACGGCCCAGCCGCCGGAGGTCGCGCGGCGCAACGCGTCGCGCCACCGTTGGCCGGACTCCTCGACGACGGCCGCCTGCTCGCGCGCCGCCTCCTGCTCCAGCTCCTCCGCGAGCCCGGGCTCGGCCGTCGCGTCGACCTGCTCGAGCGCCTCGCCGAGCCGCGAGTCGGGGTCGACGTCGGGCCCCTGCTCCTGTGCCGGTTCCGGGGCCCGGTCCTGCGCCCGGTCCTGGGGCGTCTCGCCGCTCACGCCGCGTCTCCTTCTCGATCGGGGCCGCTCTCGGGCGCGACGCCGGCCATCATCAGGCCGAGCACGTCGCGCGGGGTGTCCGCCGGGACGATGCCGACGACGCGGCCCCGGTACATCACCATGATCCGGTCGGCGAGGGCGACGGCCTCGTCCAGCTCCGTCGACACCACCACGACCGGGATGCCCGAGTCGCGCGTCTCGACGATCCGCTTGTGGATGAACTCGATCGAGCCGACGTCGACGCCGCGCGTCGGCTGCGCCGCCACGAGCAGGCGCAGCTCGCGGGACAGCTCGCGCGCGAGGACGACCTTCTGCTGGTTGCCGCCCGACAGGCGGCCGACGCGCGTCTCGATGCCCTGCGTGCGGACGTCGTACTCCGCGACCTTCTCCCGCGCGAAGTCGTCGCGCAGCGCGAGCTGCAGGGCGCCGCGGCGCACGAACGGCGGGCCGTCCGTGCGGTCGAGCACGAGGTTCTCGGCGATCGTGAACTCGCCGACGAGGCCGTCCTCGTTGCGGTCCTCGGGCACGAAGCCGACCCCCGCCTGCAGGATCCGGCGCACCGAGCGGCCCACCAGCTCCTTGCCGTCGAGCCGCACGCTCCCCGCGACCTGCTCCTGGAGGCCCACGAGGGCCTCGGTCAGCTCCGTCTGGCCGTTGCCCTGGACGCCGGCGACGACGAGCACCTCGCCGCCGCGCACCGTGAAGCTCACGTCGTCCACGAGCACCTGGCCCTCGGGCCCCGTGACGCGGAGGTCCGTGACGGCGAGCTCGTTGTCGGTCGTGCGGGCCGCGTCCTTGCGCACCGTCAGCTCGACGGCGCGGCCCACCATGAGCGACGCGAGCTCGGCGTCGGTCGCGCCGGGGCTCGCCTCGCCGACGACCTTGCCGTGCCGCACGACCGTGATGCGGTCGGCGACGGCGCGCACCTCGCGCAGCTTGTGCGTGATGAAGACGATCGCCGCGCCCTCGTCCCGCAGCTGCCGCATGATCCCCATGAGCTCGTCGGTCTCCTGGGGGGTCAGCACGGCCGTGGGCTCGTCGAAGACCAGCACGTCGGCGTCGCGCGAGAGCGCCTTGATGATCTCGACCCGCTGCTGCACGCCCACCGGCAGGTCCTCGACCAGGGCGTCCGGGTCGACCTGGAAGCCGAACCGGTCCGCGATCTCCGTGACCCGGGAGCGCGCGCTGGCCAGGTCCAGCACCCCCGCGGCACCGGTGGTCTCGTGCCCGAGCATGACGTTCTCCGCGACCGAGAACACCGGCACGAGCATGAAGTGCTGGTGCACCATGCCGATCCCGGCGGCCATCGCGTCGCCGGGCCCCTCGAAGGCCTGGACCTCGTCGTCCAGGAGGATCTCGCCCTCGTCGGCCTGGTACAGGCCGTAGAGCACGTTCATCAGGGTGGACTTGCCGGCGCCGTTCTCGCCCAGCAGGCAGTGGATCTCGCCCGGCTCCACCACGAGGTCGATGTGGTCGTTCGCCACGAGGGCGCCGAAGCGTTTGGTGATGCCGCGCAGCTCGAGCCTCATGCTCTGCCTTCCATCGGTCGCGGGTCGTCGGGATGTCGTGGAGCTCGCACCGCGGCCAGCCTCTCACCGGGGCGGCCTCGTCGCCGTCCGCGCCGCGGGACGGCGCACAGAGTGCGGACGGTGGCGCGACCCCGGGGGTCGCGCCACCGTCCGTGGTCCGGGACGTGTGCCGTCACCGGACCGATGTCACTCCTGGTCGTCGAGGTACGAGTCGACCGTGACGTCGCCCGCGACGATCTGCTCCTGGAGCGCGGTGACCTCCTCCATGAGGGCGGGGTCGACCTTGTCCTCGAAGTTGTGCAGCGGGGCGATGCCCACGCCCTTGTTCTCGAGGGTCCCGATGTACGGCGTCGCGTCGAACTCGCCCTTGGCGGCGGAGCTGACGGACTCGTAGGTGGAGATGTCCATCCCCTTGAGGATCGACGTCAGCACGTAGTCCTGGGTGGACGGGTCGGTCTCGAACAGGTCGGCGTCGGCGCCGATGAGGGCGACGTCCTTGCCCGAGTCCTGGATCGCCGCGATCGCGGACTGGTAGATCGGGCCGCCGACCGGCAGGATCACGTCGACGCCCTGGTCGAGGATGTTCTGCGCGGTGGTCTTCGCGGTCTCGTTGGCCTCGAACTTGCCGGTGAACGAGCCCTTCTCGCCGCCCTCGAAGCCCACGACCTCGACCTCGGTGCCCTTGACCTCGTTGTAGTACTCGACGCCCTGCTTGAAGCCGTCCATGAAGATGGTCACGGTCGCGATCGGGGCGCCGCCGAAGGTCCCGACCTTGCCGGCCTCGGAGTATCCGGCCGACAGGTAGCCCGCGAGGAACGCGGCCTGCGCCGTGTCGTACAGCAGCGGCTTCACGTTCTCGGCGTCGACCGTCTCGTCGACGAGGATGAACTCGGTGTCCGGGTTCGCCTCGGCGGCCTCGGTCGTCGCGGCGGCCAGGTTGAAGCCCACCGAGACGATCGGCGAGCAGCTCTGCCCGACCAGCGACTCCATGTTGGGCTGATAGTCCGTCTCGGTCTGCGACTGGACGGCGGTGAGCTCGACGCCGAACTCGTCCGCGGCCTTCTGCGCCCCCTCGAAGCTGAGCTGGTTGAAGCTCTTGTCGTCGAACCCACCCTGGTCCGAGACGATGCACGGCTTGAAGCCCTCCACCGCTGCGGCGGCGCTGCTGTCGCCACCGGACTCCTCGGGTGCCTCCGCACAGGCCGCCAGCGCGAGCGCGGCGACGCCGGCGAGGGCGGTGAGCTGGATCGCTCTCTTCACCTGTCGCTCCTGTCGATCGTTCGTCGGGCCGGGGTCGTCCGGCCCGTCACCGACGGAAGCCTAGCCACCGGCGCCCCGGCCGAGAACCGCAGGCGACGAACCCGCAGGAGTCGTTACCGAAGCGGTATCGACGGCCGACCACGGCAACACGCCGGACACTTTCCGGCGTCTCACGGTTGGAGCGCGAAACGTCCCAGCAACCGGGCACCGACGGCGATCGACCGCTCGTCCACGACGAGGTCCCCCTGGTGGATGTCGTAGCGCCGCTCCCCCGGGGTCCCGGTGCCGAGGCGGGCCATCGCGCCCGGCACCTTGGTGAGGTACCAGGCGAAGTCCTCGCCGCCGAGCGACTGCTCGGTGAGCACGACACCCTCGGGGCCGAGCACGGCGGTCCCCGCCGCCTCGAGCGCGCCGTTCACGGCGGCGTCGTTGTCCACCGGCGGGACTCCGCGCGCGTGCCGCACGGTGACGTCCACCTCGTACGGCGCGACGACCTGCTCCACCGCGTCGTGCAGCACCTGCCCGGCACGCTCCCACGCCCGCACGTCGAGGCAGCGCAGCGTGCCGCCGACGGTGCCCGTGGCGGGGATCGCGTTGTGGGCGTTGCCCGCGTGCACCGCGCCCCAGGTGAGGTTGACGCCCGAGCGCGGGTCGAGCCGGCGGCCGAGCACCGCGGGCACCTGCGTGATGACCTGCCCCAGGGCGTACACCACGTCGCCGGTCAGGTGCGGCCGCGAGGTGTGCCCGCCCGACGACGACAGGGTCACCGTGACCGTGTCCGACGCGGAGGTGATCGGGCCGATGCGGGTGCCGATCTGCCCCACGTCCAGCTTGGGCTCGCAGTGCACCGCGGCGATGCGGTCCACGCCGTCGAGCACGCCCTGCGCGATGACGTCGAGCGCGCCGCCGGGCATCACCTCCTCGGCGGGCTGGAAGATCAGCCGCGCGCCGCGGTCGAGCAGGCCCTCGTCGTGCAGCGCGGCGAGGGCCAGGCCCGCGCCGAGCACCACGGTGGTGTGCACGTCGTGCCCGCAGGCGTGCGCCACGCCCGGCACCACCGAGCGGAACGGCAGGCCGCACGAGTCGTCGAGGGGCAGCGCGTCGATGTCCGCGCGCAGGGCCACGCGGCCCAGGCCGTCGGGCGACCGGTCGGGGCCGACGTCGCAGACCAGGCCGGTGCCCTCGAGCAGCCGGGGTTCGAGGCCGGCGGCGCGCAGCCGCTCGGCCACGAGAGCGGTGGTGCGGACCTCCTGCCGGCCCAGCTCGGGGTGCGCGTGCACGTCGCGGCGGATCTCGACCAGCTCGGCCTCGAGGCCCGCGACGATCTCGTCCAGCCGCGCCCCGACGACGGCCTCGCGGGCGCTCACAGCACGTCCTCGCGGCCGTGGGCGCGCATCGCGTCGACCATGTCCTTGACCTGCTGCGCACGGGCGCGGGTGGTGACCAGGAGCGCGTCGGGCGTGTCGACCACGACGACGTCGTCGATGCCGAGCAGCGCGACCACCCGGTCGCCGCCGGGCACGACGACCGAGCCGGCCGACTGCACCCGCACGACGTCGGCCGGGTCGCCCAGCACCTTGGAGCCGCCGTCGTCGTCCGACGGCAGGAGCGCGGCGAGCGAGTTGAAGTCGCCGACGTCGTCCCACCCGAACGTGCCGGGCACGACGGCGACGCCGCCCTCGGCGGCGACGGGCTCCGCGACGGCGTGGTCGATCGCGATCTTCTCCAGGCCGGGCCACACGCGGGCGACCACGGCCGCACGGTCGGGCGTGTCCCACGCGGCCGCGATCTCCCGCAGCCCGTCGTGCAGGGCGGGGCGGTGCGTCGCGAGGTGCCCCAGGAGCACGGAGCTGCGGGCCACGAAGATGCCGGCGTTCCAGCGGTACTCGCCCGACGCGACGTACTCGCGGGCCGTCGCGGCGTCGGGCTTCTCCGTGAAGCCGCGCACGTGCAGCGCGCTCGGCGCGCCCTCGACGCCCAGCGGGTCGCCGCTGCGCACGTAGCCGAAGGCCACCGACGGGCGCGAGGCGGCGATGCCGATCGTCGCGACGTAGCCGGCGCGCGCGGCCGCGACCGCCTCCCGCACCGCGGCGTCGAACGACGCCGCGCCGGACACCACCTGGTCGGCGGCGAAGGAGCCCACGACGACGTCCCCGTGCCGGTGCTCGAGCACGGCGGCGGCCAGCCCGATGGCCGCCATCGAGTCGCGCGGCGACGGCTCGGCGAGCACGGCGTCCTCGGCCAGCTCGGGCAGCTGCTCGCGCGCGGCCGCGACGTGCGGCTCGCCGGTGACGAGCACGACCCCGCCGCCGGCCAGCGGCCGCAGCCGGTCGACCGTGCCCTGCAGCAGGGTGCGGCCCGCGCCCGTGAGGTCGTGCAGGAACTTGGGCGCGCCGGCGCGGGACAGCGGCCACAACCGGGTGCCGGCGCCCCCGGCGGGGACCACGGCGTAGAACCCGGGGACCGGGGGGACGGAGGGGGGCGCCGCGGTGCTCATCCCCGCAGCATAAGCGTGCTGACGGGCGGGCCGTCGGCGACGTCAACCCTGTGGAATAGGTCACGAAACACCCCGGCCCGTCCCGGTTTGCCGGACCTCGTGTGCCATGAGCCGACCGGATGTCACTACAGTGACCGTGAACGGAATCCACACAGAATCCGCCAACGGAGGCTCCCCCCGTGCCTAAAGCACCTGCTGGCACGCTCTACCGCGGCCGTGAAGGCATGTGGTCCTGGGTCGCGCATCGCGTGACCGGCGTGCTCATCTTCTTCTTCCTCCTCGTGCACATCCTGGACACGGCTCTCGTCCGGGTGTCGCCCGAGGCCTACAACGCCGTCATCGGGACGTACCAGACGCCGATCATGGGACTCGGGGAGGCCGGCCTCGTCGCCGCGATCGTCTTCCACGCGTTCAACGGCGTCCGCGTGATCCTCGTCGACTTCTGGGCCAAGGGCCCGAAGTACCAGAGGACGATGCTCTGGGTCGTCGTCGGCCTGTTCGTCGTGACCATGGCCGGCTTCCTGCCGCGGCACCTGATGAACGTCTTCGGAGGTGGGCACTGATGGCCTCGACCCAGACCCCGTCCGCGCTCGCGGCCCCGCGGTCCCCCTACGCCCGCCGCAAGACCACCCGCGGCAACTACGAGCTGTACAGCTGGGTGTTCATGCGCGCGTCCGGCGTGGTGCTGATCGTCCTGATCTTCGGCCACCTCTTCGTCAACCTCATGGTGGGCGAGGGCGTGCACGCGATCGACTTCGCCTTCGTCGGCGGCAAGTGGTCCAGCCCCTTCTGGCAGGTCTGGGACCTGCTGATGCTGTGGCTCGCGATGATCCACGGGACCAACGGCGTGCGCACGGTCATCAACGACTACGCGCAGAAGGACTCCACGCGCGGCGTGCTCAAGGCGCTGCTGTTCCTGGCGTTCGCGATCGTGGTCGTGCTCGGCACCCTCGTGATCTTCACGTTCAACCCCTGCCCGCCGGGCGCCCCGGCCGAGCTCCTGCCGTCGATCTGCTTCTCGAACTAAGGACAGGCACCCCCCGATGCAGACACATCAGTACGACGTCGTCATCGTCGGCGCAGGCGGCGCCGGCATGCGCGCGGCGCTCGAGGCCTCCGGCGAGGCCCGCACCGCGGTGATCTCGAAGCTCTACCCCACCCGCTCCCACACCGGTGCCGCCCAGGGCGGCATGGCGGCGGCCCTCGCGAACGTCGAGGAGGACAACTGGGAGTGGCACACGTTCGACACCGTCAAGGGCGGTGACTACCTGGTCGACCAGGACGCGGCGGAGATCCTCGCGAAGGAGGCCATCGACTCGGTCCTCGACCTGGAGAAGATGGGCCTGCCGTTCAACCGCACGCCCGAGGGCCGCATCGACCAGCGCCGGTTCGGCGGCCACACCCGCGAGCACGGCCAGGCCGCCGTGCGCCGCGCCTGCTACGCCGCGGACCGCACCGGCCACATGATCCTGCAGACGCTCTACCAGAACTGCGTGAAGCAGAACGTCGAGTTCTACAACGAGTTCTACGTGCTGGACCTGCTCACGGACCACGACCTCACCACCGAGCAGATCGAGGACGGGGCCGAGGTCAACGCGACCGGCGTCGTCGCCTACGACCTGGCGAGCGGCGAGATCCACGTGTTCCAGGCGAAGGCGATCATCTTCGCCACCGGCGGCGCGGGCAAGATCTTCAAGACGACGTCGAACGCGCACACCCTCACGGGTGACGGCATGGCGCTGGCGTACCGCCGCGGCCTGCCGCTGGAGGACATGGAGTTCTTCCAGTTCCACCCGACGGGCCTCGCGGGCCTCGGCATCCTCCTGTCGGAGGCGGCGCGCGGCGAGGGCGGCATCCTGCGCAACTCGGACGGCGAGCGCTTCATGGAGCGCTACGCCCCCACCATCAAGGACCTCGCGCCGCGCGACATCGTCGCCCGCTCGATGGCCAACGAGGTGCGCGAGGGCCGCGGCGCCGGCCCGAACAAGGACTACGTGCTGCTCGACCTCACGCACCTGGAGCCCGCGCACATCGACGCGAAGCTCCCCGACATCACCGAGTTCGCCCGCACCTACCTCGGCATCGAGCCCTACACCGAGCCCGTGCCCGTCTACCCGACGGCGCACTACGCGATGGGCGGCGTGCCGACGAACATCCAGGGCGAGGTGCTGCGCGACAGCCACAACGTCGTCAAGGGTCTGTACGCGGCCGGGGAGGTCGCGTGCGTGTCCGTGCACGGCTCCAACCGCCTCGGCACCAACTCGCTGCTCGACATCAACGTCTTCGGCAAGCGGGCCGGCCGCTCGGCCGCCGCGTACGCGAAGACGGCGGGGCCGCACCGGGAGCTCCCGGAGAACCCGACCGCCCGGGTCGAGGCCCAGCTCGCCGAGATGCGCGACCGTCCCGACGGCGAGCGCGTCGCGGACGTCCGCAAGGCGCTCCAGGAGACCATGGACGCCAACGCCCAGGTGTTCCGCACCGGCGACTCCCTCAACGAGGCGCTGGCCGAGATCCGGGAGCTGCAGAAGCGGTACCGGAACGTCTCCGTCCAGGACAAGGGCAAGCTGTTCAACACGGACCTGCTCGAGGCGATCGAGCTCGGCTTCCTGCTGGACATCGCCGAGGTGACCGTCGTCGCCGCCCTCAACCGCAAGGAGTCGCGCGGCGGGCACTACCGGGAGGACTTCCCGGACCGCGACGACGCGAACTACATGCTGCACACGATGGCGTACCGCCGTCCGACGTCGGCCCCCGACGCCGGCGACGGCCACGTCCCGGGCTACTTCGACCACGTCGAGGACTTCGGGGACTACAAGGTCGTCCTGGGGTCCAAGCCCGTCATCCAGACCCGGTACGAGCCCATGGAGCGGAAGTACTGATGACTGCTGTTCTCGAGAACCCTGCGGCCCCGGCCTCCGAGCCGAAGGCCGGTGCCATCCCCAGCTTCGAGGTCACGCTCCGCATCCGGCGGTACAACCCCGAGTCGGAGCACGGCGAGGAGTCGACCTGGGACGACTTCACGGTCCAGGTGCACGGCACCGACCGCGTCCTCGACGCGCTGCACATGATCAAGTGGGAGCAGGACGGGTCGCTGACCTTCCGCCGCTCGTGCGCCCACGGGGTCTGCGGCTCCGACGCGATGCGTATCAACGGCCGCAACCGGCTCGCCTGCAAGACGCTCCTCAAGGACGTCAACCCGGACAAGCCGATCACGGTCGAGCCCATCAAGGGCCTGCCCGTCGTCAAGGACCTCGTGGTCGACATGGAGCCGTTCTTCGCCTCCTACCGCGAGATCATGCCGTTCCTCATCACCTCGGGGAACGAGCCGACGCGCGAGCGCCTGCAGTCCGCCGAGGACCGCGAGCGGTTCGACGACACCACCAAGTGCATCCTGTGCGCCGCGTGCACGTCGTCGTGCCCCGTGTTCTGGACCGACGGCCAGTACTTCGGCCCGGCCGCGATCGTCAACGCGCACCGGTTCATCTTCGACAGCCGTGACGAGGGCGCCACGCAGCGCCTGGAGATCCTCAACGACAAGGAGGGCGTGTGGCGCTGCCGCACGACCTTCAACTGCACCGAGGCCTGCCCGCGCGGCATCGAGGTCACCAAGGCCATCCAGGAGGTCAAGCGCGCGATGATCACGCGCGCGTTCTGACCGCCGCTCTGCCTCGCTGGCGCACCCCGCGGACGCTCGACTCCCGCAGCGCCCAGGAGCCCCGTCGTACCCCACGGACGACGGGGCTCCACGGCTTTCCGGAGCCCTGGCCGCGGCGCACCACCCGCTCGATCTCCGCCGCGTCGCGCATCGCGGCGACCTCCGCCTCCGCGTGGGCGATCTCGTCCAACCGGGGCGGGTCGTAGATCCACGCGCACATCAGCAGCAGCACCCGGGCGACGAAGTTCACCAGCACCAGCACCGTCACAAGTCCGGCGAACGCCGCGAGCAGCGCGTTGCGCTCCGCGCCCGCCGCCACGACGGACGTGCCGAGCCAGCGCAGCACCCCGGCGACGACGCCGGCCGCGAGGCACCCGAGGACGAAGTCCCGGCGACGCCGGGGCCGGACCCGGGCCACGACGCGGACGATGAGGTAGACGAGCAGCGCGTCGAGCGCGACGCCCACCGCGGCGGTGCCGAGCGCGGTGAGCTGGGCGACCAGGAACGAGCTACCGAACCAGTCCTGCACCTGGCGGCTGAAGGTCTGCGCGAGGATGCTCGCGGCGGCCGAGGCCACGATCATCGCGCCGAGGATGACGAAGCCGAGCAGCTCCCAGATCTTCGACAGCACCGGGCTGACGCCCACGACGGGCTGGTCGAACATCGACCGCACGGAGATGCGCAGCGCCCGCATGAAGCCGATCGCGGTCCAGAGGAAGACGACGGCGGCGATCACGCTGGTCCACGTCAGCGCGGAGCTCAGCACCAGCTGACTGGGCGCGAGAACGCCGTCCGGGTTGGCGTCGGTCTTGATGAGGCCCGGGAGCCAGTCGTTGATCTGCTCGAAGACCTCCTCCTGCAGCTCCTGCCGCCCCGTCAGCACCCGCGAGAACACGGTGAAGCCGATGGTCAGCGCCGCGAAGAGCGAGAAGATCGCGGTGTAGGCGATGCCGCCGCACAGGAGGGCGCCGCGGCGGTCGACGTACCAGTACCACGACCGCACGGGGCGCAGGCTCTTGAACCACTGGTACGCGACGACGGACCGGCTCTTGGCCTGTTCGAGTCGGTCGTTCACAGACGCGACCCTAGGGAGCGCTCTGCTCCCCCGCGAGCCGGAACGAGCGTTGCGGTCGCCACACGCCGTCGTCGCCGTGCTCGTACTGCCACAGCCGATCGACCTCGAAGACGCCGTCGAAGTCCGCCATCTCGACGAAGGCGCGGTCCAGGTCGGCCTCGGAGACCTCGTGCGCCACGGTCACGTGCGGGTGGTAGTTGAACCGCAGGTCCTGGGCCAGCACGCCGGAGCGGGCGGCGGTCTCGAGCTGCTCGCACTCCGCGATGCCCTCGGCGAGGGACACGAACACCACCGGCGAGATCGGGCGGAACGTGCCGGCCCCGCGCAGGTGCACCCGGAACGGCGCGGTCTCGGAGGCGACCTTCTCGAGGTGCTCGACCACCGCGTCCAGCACGGACTCGTCGACGACCGTGGGGCCGATCACCGTGATGTGCGGCGGGATGGCGTGGGCCAGCGGGTCGCCCAGCGCGGCACGGGCCTCCTGAAGCTGCGAGCCGAACGGCTCGGGCACCGCGATGGCGACGCCGATCCGCACCTGGGCCGGGCCACGGTCGGGGAGGTTCACCGTGCGCCTCGGGGCAGCAGGCCGAACCGGTCGTAGACGCGGTCGAGCACGGGTCGCGCGATGTCCCGCGCGCGCTCGGCGCCGTCGGCGAGCACCTTGTCGAGCTGGGCCGGGTCCGAGAGGTAGGTCTGCGCCCGCGACTGGAACGGCTCGAGGAAGGCGACGACGGCGTCGGCCAGGTCCACCTTGAGGTAGCCGTAGCCGCGGCCGTCGTACTCGGCGGCGATCTCGTCGACGCCCCGGCCGGTGACGGCCGAGAAGATCGTCAGGAGGTTGGAGATGCCCGGCTTGGCGGCGGGGTCGTAGCGCACCCCGTACGTCTCGTCGGCGTCGGTCACCGCCGACTTGATCGCCTTGACCGCCTTCTTGGGGTCCTCGAGCAGCCAGACGACGCCCTTGCCGCCGGCGTTGGACTTGCTCATCTTCGCCGTCGGCTCCTGGAGGTCCTGGATCTTCGCCACGGCCTTGACGATGTGCGCCTCGGGGACGACGGCCGTGCCCTCGCCGAAGCGGGCGTTCAGCCGCTCCGCGAGGTCGCGCGTCAGCTCGAGGTGCTGACGCTGGTCCTCGCCGACCGGGACGAGCGCCGTGTCGTAGAGCAGGATGTCCGCGGCCATGAGCACGGGGTAGGTGAACAGGCCGACGGTGGTGCCCTCGGAGCCCTGCTTGGCGGACTTGTCCTTGAACTGCGTCATGCGGCCGGCCTCGCCGAAGCCGGTCTGGCAGCTGAGCAGCCACGCCAGCTCGGCGTGCTCCGCCACGTGCGACTGGACGAAGAGGATGGAGCGCTCCGGGTCGATGCCGCCGGCCAGGTACTGGGCGGCGGTGCGGCGGGTGCGCTCGCGCAGCGCCGCCGGGTCCGGGTTCACCGTCAGGGCGTGGAGGTCGACGACGCAGTACAGCGCCTCGTGGCCGTCCTGGAGCGCCACCCACTGGGCCAGCGCGCCCAGGTAGTTCCCGAGGTGCAGCGACCCGTCGGTCGGCTGCATGCCGGAGAAGATGCGGGGCAGTCCCGGCGCGGACGCTCCGCGCTGGAGGGACGGTGAGGTGGCGACGTCGGGCATGGCGTCCATTGTGGCAGGTCGACGGGACCGCTCGGAAACCCGTCCGCCCCGGCCCCACGGGCTGGCGCGAGGGCTCCCGGACGGGCCTAGGTGGCCTCGTCGTCGAACGGGGCGGGCACCGCGGCGCGGCGCTCGTCGGAAGCGCTGGTGGCGGCAGCCGTCGCGGTGCCGCCCGCCGCGGCGGCGGCGCGGGGCGCGGGGGCCGGACCGTCGTCGTCGTCCATCAGCGCGTCGCGCACGATGCGGCGCGGGTCGTACTGGCGCGGGTCGAGCTTGGACCAGTCGACGTCCTTGAACTCCGGCCCCAGCTCGGTGTCCACGCGCGCCTTGGTGTCCTGCAGCAGGCGCTTGCCGCGCTTCACGAGCGAGGCCAGCTGGGCGGCATACCCGGGAAGGCGCTCGGGCCCGATGAGCAGGACGGCGAGCACCACGATGATGAGGAGCTCACCGCCGTTGATGTCGAACACGCGGACAGCCTATTCGCTCTCGCGCCCCTGGAGCACCACCCGCACGTCCCGCTCCTCGCCGTCGGTCCGCACGCGGAGCGTCACCGCGTCCCCGGGCTGGCGGGCGCGGATCGCCACGATGAGGGCGTCGCTCACGGTCACGGGGCGGCCGTCGATCTCCAGGATGACGTCGCCGGGGCGGATGCCGGCCCGGTCCGCCGGGCCGTCGGGGGTGACCGCCGGCTGGCCCTGCTGGGGCGCGGCGGAGACCTGGACCCCCTCGCCCGTGTAGGTCGTGTCGAGCAGCGCCCCGATCACGGGGTAGGTCGCGTGCCCCGACTCGATGAGCTGCTCGGCGGTGTGGCGCGCCTGCGACGCGGGGATCGCGAAGCCCAGGCCGATGCTGCCGGTGGCGGAGATCGCGCCCGGCGGCTGCGCGATGGCCGAGTTGATCCCGACCACCTCGCCGTCGGCATCGATCAGCGGGCCGCCGGAGTTCCCCGGGTTGATCGCGGCGTCGGTCTGGATCGCGTCGATGAACGCCGTCGCGGCGCCTCCCCCGGTCTCGTCCCCCGCCTGCACCGGCCGGTGCAGGGCGCTGACTATGCCGGTCGTCACCGTGGAGTCCAGGCCGAGCGGGGCCCCGACGGCGAGCACCGGGTCACCGACCACCACGGCGTCGGAGTCTCCGAGGACCAACGGCTCCAGGCCGTCGGCGTCAACCTTCACCACGGCCAGGTCGTAGTCCGCGGTACGGCCCACCACCTCGGCGTCGCGCTTGCGGCCGTCGGCGAAGACCACGACCGCCGAGCCACCCGACGCTGCCGCGGGGGCGACCACGTGGTTGTTCGTGAGGATGTAGCCGTCCTCACGCAACACGAAGCCCGAGCCGCTGGACGCACCGTTCGCGCCCTGCACCTGGATCGAGACCACGCTCGGCAGCACGTCCGCGGCGAGCGCCGCGACCGAGCCGTCCGGACGTTCCGCCCCGGCGGACGCCCCGGCGGCCGTGCCCCGGTCGGCGTCCTGCCCGCCCGACGTCGGCAGCGCCGCGTCCGCGGGCCTCCCGCCGTCCACGGCGTCCGACACGCGGTCCCCGGCGAAGCCGCCGACGACGCCCGCGACGAGGGCCAGCGCCACGACCGACGCCGCCCCCGGACGGCGTCGGCGCGCCGGGTTCGTCGTGCGGGGTGTCGCGGTGGGCGGCGCCGCGGTGGGCGGTGCCGCGGTGAGCGGTGCCGTGGTCGGCGGAGTCGTGCCCCCGTCGGCCGGCGCGTCCGCGGGCGCCCCCGGTGCCGCCCGGTGCTCCGGTGGCGCGGACACCGTGGCGGGGAACAGCGCGGCTGCCGGCGGCGGCAGGTACGGGTCGGGCTCCGCCGCCCGCGCCGGCGGCTCGGGCGGCGCGAACAGGTCGTCGGCAGGGCGTGACGGTTCGGTCATCGGCGCCAGAGGGCTCCTGTCATCGCTCCGGTCATCACGTCGGACATCGCTCCGGTCATCGCACCGGTCATGACGGTCCAGCCGCGGGAGATCTCGCGCAGCACGCCCGCGTCGTCGCCCTCGGAGGAGCCGGGGAACGCCGCCACCAGCTCGGCGAGCGCCTCCGCGTCGACGTCGGTCGCCACGTCGACGACGGTGTCCCCCGACTGCCAGGCCACGTGCCACGGGTCGGCGGAGAGCACCCGCACGTCGTGGCCGCGGACGGCGAGCCCGCCCGCGGAGCCGTCGACGGACCCGGCGACGGCCGTGCCCAGGTCCGCGAGCCGGCCCTGTCGCAGGCAGGCGACCGCGGTCCCGTCCGGCCCGGACAGGTCCAGCTCGACGGCCGCGCCCGTGCCGCCGGTGCCGCCGGTGCCGCCCGTGCCGGCGCAGCCGTCCGTGCGCACCGCGGTCACGGCGTACCCGTCGGGCAGCGCGGCGGGCGCGGACCAGCCGTGGTCGGACAGCCAGGCGAGGGCGTCGGCGGTGGCCGCGCGGCCGGCGGCGGCGTCGTGCCCGCCCGGCTCGGCGTCCGCCAGCAGCGTGAGCGCCGCCACCCGCGACGGGTCCGGGCTCACCACGGGCGCCTGCCCCAGCACGAACAGCGCGACGCCGAGCACACCGACGCCACCCGCCCCCGCGGCGACCAGCCGCCGGTTCCGGGTCCGCCGGCGGGAGCCCAGGTCGCCCGACAGGGACGGCTCCCACGCCCGGGGCCGCTCCCAGTCCGCGGACCGGCCGCGGTCGCGCAGCGGGTCGCCGCTCGTCGACGGGATGGAGGCCGACAGCGCGAGCAGGCGGTTCGTGAGCTCCGGGTCGGGCGCGACGTCGCAGGCCGCCGCGAGCGCGCGGTGCGCGGCCCGCGCCGCGTCGAGCTCGGTGGCGCACCGAGGGCAGCCCGCCACGTGCGCGAGCGCCCGCTCCGTCGCCGCGGCGTCGAGCTGGCCGTCGGCCAGGTCGCTCACCCAGGCCCCGAGGTGCCCGGACCCGGCGTACCCCGTCACGACGCCGCCCCGCCGCTCGCGTCCCGCGCGGTCACCTCCGCGCGCCGGTGCTCCAGCGCGTCCCGGAGCTGCGCACGGGCACGGTGGATGCGGGAGCGGACCGTGCCGAGCTTGATGCCCAGCGTGACGGCGATCTCCTCGTAGCTGAGCCCCTCGATGTCGCACAGGACGACCGCCGCGCGGTACTCGGGGCGCAGCGCGTCGAGCGCGGCCTGCACGTCGTGGTCCAGGTTGGCGTGCTCGAAGCCGCGCTCGGGGCGCCCGTGGTCCTCGGGCGCCGCCACGCGGGCGGCGTCGTCGCCCATCGCCTCCATGCGGATGCGCTTCTTGCGCCGCACCTGGTCGAGGAACAGGTTGGTCGTGATGCGGTGCAGCCACCCCTCGAACGTGCCCGGGGTGTAGCTGGAGAGCGACCGGAACACCCGCAGGAACGTCTCCTGGGTGAGGTCCTCGGCGTCCTGCCGGTTGCCGCTGAGCCGGTAGGCGAGCCGGTACACGCGCGCCGAGTGCTCGCGCACGATCTCGTCCCACGTCGGGGGCGTCCATGCCGTCTCGGGCGCGGCATCCTCGGGCGCGCGGAAGGCCGCCTCGGCGGGGGCCTCGGGCACGTCCTGCACGGGAGCGGGGTCGGTCGTCATCATCACCATCGTCCCACGGCAACGTCCGGGCACGCCGCGACGTTCCCGCGTACGATCACGGCAGCATCACCCGCGCCGGCCGCCCGCCGGCGACCCCGCCGTGGAGGACCGCCATCACCACCGACGTCGACGCCCGCAGCGGTCGCACCGCAGCCTGGGCCTACAGCGAGTCCTTCGTCCCCGAGGACGAGGTGCTGCTGCGCGCCCGCGAGCGCGCGGCGGAGCTCGGCTGCGGCGCCGTCTCCCCCGGCACGGGGGCGCTGCTGCAGGTCGTGGCCGCGGCGCTCGGCGCGCGCGCCGCCGTCGAGATCGGGACGGGCACCGGGGTGGCCGCCCTCTGGCTCCTGCGCGGCATGCCCGCCGACGGCGTGCTCACGACCATCGACGCCGAGCTCGAGCACCAGCGGGCCGCGAAGCGGGCCTTCGCCGAGGCGGGGATCGCGCCGGCCCGCACCCGGACCATCCCCGGCCGGCCGGCCGACGTCCTGCCCCGGCTCACGGACGGCGCGTACGACCTCGTGCTCGTCGGGGCGGAGCCGCACTCCTACCCCGAGTACGTCGAGGCCGGCCTGCGGCTGCTGCGCCCCGGCGGGGTCCTCGCCGTCGACGGCGCCCTGCACGGCGGCCGCGTGCCCGACCCCGCGCGACGCGACGAGGTGACCACGGTGGTGCGCGACGTCGGGCGCACGCTGCGCTCCGACGACCGGGTGCTGTCCGCCCTGGCACCGTCCGGCGACGGCCTGCTCCTCGCGGTCCGGCGATGAGCCGGTCGTCCTGAGACGCGACGAGCGCGGGGCGTCCGCCCCGCGCTCGTCGCGTGTCCGTCGTCCTCCGCCGTCAGGCGACGACAGCCTGGAGTGCCTCACCCAGCTCGGTCGCCTCGGTGGCGTTCAGCTCCACGACCAGACGGCCGCCACCCTCGAGCGGGACCCGCATGACGATGCCGCGTCCTTCCTTGGTGACCTCCAGCGGCCCGTCGCCCGTCCGCGGCTTCATCGCAGCCATCTGTGGCTCTCCATTCCGTTGTCCGGTTCCTCGGCCTGCCCCCTGCCCGCGGCCCGCCGGTCGGCGGGGGCGAGACGAGGCGCGCCCCACCATTCTAGGTCAGAACCCACCCCTGACTTCCACACCCCGGACGTCAGAGGTCGACAGGCGAGACCCGGCGAGACCCGGCCAGGTCAGGGGGCGTCAGGCGAGGCCGCGCGCCGCCGCGTGCGGCGGGGCCTCGTCGCGGACGACCGCGACCAGGTCGAGCACCCGCCGGGTGGCGACGACGTCATGGGCACGGAAGACGGTCGCGCCCTGCCAGGCGGCGAGCGCGGTGGCGGCGAGGGTGCCCTCGAGCCGCTCGTCCGGGGCCAGCCCCAGCGTCTCCCCGACGAAGTCCTTGCGGCTCAGCGCCATGAGGAGCGGGTACCCGAGCCCCGCGAGCGCGGCGGTGCGGCGCAGGAGGTGCAGCGACTGCCAGGTGTTCTTGCCGAAGTCGTGCGTGGGGTCCACGAGCACCGACCGCGGCGGGACGCCGCAGGCGACGGCCCGCGCGGCGGCCGCGCGCAGCGTCGCGACGACGTCGTCCAGGACGCCGTCGCGCGGGTCCGCGCCCCGCCCGGCACCGGTGCCGGGCGGGTACTCGACCCGGTACGGGTCGGTGCGCGGCACCGCCCCGCCCGTGTGCGAGCACACGACCCCGACCCCCGCCTCGCCGGCCACCTCGACGAGCGCGGGGTCGTGACCCGCCCAGGTGTCGTTGACGAGGTCCGCCCCGGCCGCCACGACCTCGCGGGCGACGCCGGAGCGCCAGGTGTCGACCGACACGAGCAGGTCGGGCAGCTCCTCGCGCAGCCGCGCGACGAACGGCGCCACGCGGCCGATCTCCTCCGCCTCGTCGACCTCCGGCCCGACGCCGGCACGCACCCCGCCGACGTCGAGGATCTGCGCGCCGTCCGCCCACGCCTGGTGCGCCGCGTCGAGCGCGGCGCCGTCGTCGGGCCGGCGGGCCGGGGCGTAGAAGGAGTCCGTGGTGCGGTTGACGATCGCCATCACCACGGGCCGCAACACCCCGTCGCCGCCGCGGCCGACCTCGCGCCCCCGCAGCACCAGCGACGTCCCCGCCGCCGGTACGCCGGACGGGCACGGGCTGGCGGCCGTCACGAGGCGTCGGCCGCGTCGCCCGCCGCCTCCTGGTCCTCGACGAGGTCGTCCAGCGCCTCGCGCTCCGAGGCCGCCAGGGCACGCCCCCGCTCGATGACGTACTGCACCGCCTCGGACGGCGAGTCGGTGAGGTGCAGCAGGTCGAGGTCCGCGCGGCCGATCATGCCGCGGTCCGCGACGGCGGTGCGCAACCACTCCAGCAGCCCGCCCCAGTAGTCGGAGCCGACCAGGACGATCGGGAACTCGGTCACCTTGTGGGTCTGCACGAGGGTGAGGGCCTCGAACAGCTCGTCGAAGGTGCCGAAGCCGCCCGGCAGCACGATGAAGCCCTGGGCGTACTTGACGAACATCGTCTTGCGGGCGAAGAAGTAGCGGAAGTTCACGCCGAGGTTCACGTGCTCGTTCATGCCCTGCTCGAAGGGCAGCTCGATCCCGAGCCCGATGGACGTGCCGCCCGCGTGGTGCGCGCCCTCGTTGGCCGCCGCCATGATCCCCGGGCCGCCGCCGGTCATCACCGCGTAGCCGGCCTCGGCGAGCAGCCGCCCGACCTCGACGGCGAGGGCGTGGTCGGGGTGGTCGGGGGACGTCCGGGCGGACCCGAACACCGACACGGCGGGCCCCACCTCGGCGAGGGCGCCGAAGCCCTCGACGAACTCCGACTGGATCCGCATCACGCGCCAGGGGTCGGAGTGCACCCAGTCGGAGTCGCCGCCGCCGGAGAGGAGCCGCTGGTCGGTGGTCTGGGCCGGGATCTCCTTGCCCCGCAGGAGCACCGGCCCCTTGCGGTAGCCCCGGCCCTTCTCGGGCACCCCGTCGTCGCCGCGCTCGGGTCCGTGGCCGGTGGGGGAGGTCGTCGCTCGCGTCATGCCTCGAGACTATCCACGCCACCCGCGGGCGCGCCGAGCAGCCAGCCGCGCAGGGCGTCACGACCCACCGCGAGCCGGGCCACGGGAAGGCGCTCGTCGTCCTTGTGCGCCAGGACCGGGTCCCCCGGGCCGAAGTTCACGGCGGGGACGCCGAGCTCGGCGAACCGCGCGACGTCGGTCCAGCCGTACTTCGGCGTCGGCGCGGTGCCGGTCGCGGCCCGCACCGCCGCGGCGAAGTCCGCCACCAGCGGGTCGTCCAGGCCGGGGCGGGCTCCGGGCGCGGCGTCCGTGACGACCACCTCGAAGCCCTCGAAGAGCTCGCGCACGTGCGCCTCCGCCTCGGCCACGCCCTGCGACGGCGCGAAGCGGTAGTTCACCGTGACGGTGCAGGCGTCCGGCACCACGTTGCCCGCGATGCCGCCCCGGATGCCGACGGCGCCCAGGCTCTCGCGGTACACCAGGCCGTCCACCTCGACCTCGCGCGCCTCGTAGGCCGCCAGGCGGTCGAGCACCGGCGCCGCCGCGTGGATCGCGTTCACGCCCGCCCAGGCGCGCGCCGAGTGCGCGGCGACCCCGTGGGTGCGGACCTCGACGCGGAGCGTCCCGTTGCAGCCGCCCTCGATGCCGTTGTTGCTCGACTCGCCCAGGATCGCGACATCCCCCGCGAGCGCCTCCGGGTGGTGGCGCACCAGCCGGCCCAGCCCGCTGAGCGACGCCTCGACCTCCTCGTGGTCGTAGAAGACGTACGTGAGGTCGTGGGCGGGCTCGCGGCCCGGCCGACCCAGTTCGACGGCGAGCGCGAGCATGATCGCCACGCCGCCCTTCATGTCCACGGTGCCGCGGCCCCACAGCTCCACGGTGCCGTCCGCCGCCGTCTCGAGGCGCGTCGGGAGGTTCGGCGGGTCGGTCAGCGGCACCGTGTCCAGGTGTCCGGCGAGCACCACGCGCCGCGGACGGCCCAGGCGGGTCCGGGCGACCAGGGCGTCGCCGTCGCGCAGCACGTCGAGGTGCGGCTGGGCGCGCAGCACCCGCTCGACGGCGTCCGCGAGCGCTGCCTCGTCCCCCGATACCGACGGGACGTCGCAGATCGCGGCCAGCAGGTCCACGAGGTCCGACGAGGCCACCGTCGCCGGGTCCAGCAGGGTGTCCAGCAGCGCGTCGAGCCGGGAGGCGACGTGAAGGTCCAGGTGGGGGTCGGGAGAAGGGGCTGTGCGGTCCGTGGTCACGCGCACCATCGTGGCAGACACCCCGACTACGCTGGTCCGCATGACGACGCCTGCCACCTCCCGCCCCGCCTGGGGCCTCGGTCTCGCCACGGTCGCCGACGACGGCACGACCCTCGACGTCTGGTACCCCGCGCCCGTGCTGGGTGCGCCGCCGGAGACCGACGTCGACATCCCGGCCGAGCTCGACGCCCTCACCGAGCGGGACGACGCGCGGCGCGTGGACGTCGTCGTCGTGCGCACCGTGATCGACCTCGACGCCGCACCGCAGGACACCCGGGACGCGTACCTGCGCCTGCACCTGCTCTCCCACCGGCTGGTCCAGCCCCACGGCCTCAACCTGGACGGCCTCTTCGGCGTCCTGACCAACGTGGTGTGGACGTCGCACGGCCCGTGCGCCGTCGAGGGCTTCGAGGCCACCCGCCTGCGCCTGCGCGCCGACACCGGCCGCGCCGTCACGGTGTACGGGATCGACAAGTTCCCCCGCATGGTCGACTACGTCGTGCCCGCGGGCGTGCGGGTCGCCGACGCCGACCGCGTGCGCCTCGGCGCACACCTCGCGGCGGGCACCACGGTGATGCACGAGGGCTTCGTGAACTTCAACGCCGGCACGCTCGGCGCCTCCATGGTCGAGGGCCGCATCTCTGCCGGGGTCGTCGTGGGCGACGGGTCCGACGTCGGCGGCGGCGCGTCGATCATGGGCACCCTCTCCGGCGGCGGCAAGGAGGTCATCCGCGTGGGCGAGCGTTCGCTGCTCGGCGCGAACGCGGGCCTCGGCATCCCGCTCGGCGACGACTGCGTCGTCGAGGCCGGCCTCTACCTCACCGCGGGCACCAAGGTCACCGTGCTCGGCGAGATGGGCGCCGACGGCGACCCCCTGGTGGTCAAGGCCCGCGACCTCGCCGGCCGCGACAACCTCCTGTTCCGCCGCAACTCGCGCACCGGCGCGGTCGAGGTCCTGGAGCGGGGCGGCGTGGGCATCGAGCTCAACGCCGCGCTGCACGCCAACTGAGGTGTCCGGGAGGCCGGGCCGGCGGAGGGGCCGGCGACGGGCGACCGGGGCGGCCCTCGCCGCGGTCCTCGTCGTCGGCGCCGGCGCGACCGCCGGCGTCGTGTGGATCCTCAACCGGGTCGACGCGCCCTCGGTGCAGCGGTGCGCGGCCGAGCTGGACGGCACGTCGTGGTACCTCACGCCGGTCCAGGCCGACAACGCCGCCCTGATCGTGGGCACGTCCGTGCAGCGCGGGCTGCCCGGCCGGGCGGCCACGATCGGGCTCGCGACGGCGCTCCAGGAGTCCCGGCTGGTCAACATCGACTACGGCGACCGCGACTCGGTGGGCCTCTTCCAGCAGCGCCCCTCGCAGGGGTGGGGCACCGTCGACGAGATCATGGACCCGGTCTACTCGACGGGGAGGTTCTACGACGGCCTGGTCGAGGTCGACGGCTACGAGGACCTGGAGGTCACCGTCGCCGCCCAGGCGGTGCAGCGCTCCGCGTTCCCCGAGGCGTACGCGCAGCACGAGACCCGGTCACGGGCCTGGGCGTCCGCACTCACCGGCCACTCCCCCGGGGCGATCACGTGCGACCTGCCGCCCACCGAGGAGGACGACGCCCCGTCCGGCGCCGCCGCCAGGGAGGTGCTCGCCGAGCGGGCGGCGCGCGACCTCGGGCTGCCCGCCGACGCGCTGCGGGCCGACACGTCCGACGAAGACGTGAACGCCGTCGTCGTGGACGCCGCCGCCGTTCCGCTCGACGGCGAGCTCGCCACCTGGGCCGTCGCCCACTGGGCGGTCGCGACGGCCGCCGTCTCCGGGGCGCAGGAGGTGCGGGCCGGCGCACGGGCATGGGCCCGCGAGGACGGCGAGTGGTCCGTCGTGGACGACGACGCCGGCCGCCGGCCCGACGGCCAGGTGACGATCGTCCTGTCGTGATCGTCCTGGTCGCGGGCCGACGGCCGGCGGTGCGGTGCTGGGGCGCGGAGCCTCAGCGCTGCTCGAGCGGCACGTAGTCGCGCTCGGTGGGACCGGTGTAGACCTGCCGCGGACGGCCGATCTTGGTCTGCGGGTCGTTCATCATCTCGCGCCACTGGGCGATCCAGCCGGGCATGCGGCCCAGCGCGAACAGCGGCGTGAACATGGCCGGGGAGAAGCCCATGGCCTTGTAGATCAGCCCGGTGTAGAAGTCGACGTTCGGGTAGAGCTTGCGCTGGACGAAGTAGTCGTCGGACAGCGCGATCTCCTCGAGCCCCCGGGCGATGTCGAGGAGCTCGTCCTTGGCGCCGAGCTGGCCGAGCACGGCGTCCGCGTGCTTCTTCACGATCGCGGCGCGCGGGTCGTAGCTCTTGTAGACGCGGTGGCCGAAGCCCATGAGCCGGACGCCGGCCTCCTTGTTCTTGACCTTCTTCATAAAGGTCTCGACGGAGTCGTCGCCGCTGCGGATGCTCTCGAGCATCGTGAGGACGGCCTCGTTGGCGCCGCCGTGCGACGGGCCGGACAGCGCGTTGATCCCGGCGGCGACCGACGCGTACAGCGTCGCGTTCGACGAGCCGACGATGCGCACGGTGGACGTGGAGCAGTTCTGCTCGTGGTCCGCGTGCAGGATGAGGAGCTTGTCCATGGCGGACACGAGCACCGGGTCGGACTCCCACTGCTCGTAGGGGCGCGAGAACGTCATGCGCAGGAAGTCGTCGACGTAGCCGCGGGCGTAGTCCGGGTACATCAGCGGCTCGTCGCGCGTGGCGCGGTGCAGGTACGAGGTGATGGTGCGGATCTTGGCGAGGATCAGCACGGTGGCGAGCTCGACCGCCTCCGGGTCGTGCGGGTCCAGCGACTCGGGGTAGTACGTCGCGAGCGCGTTGACCGCCGACGCCAGGATCGACATCGGGTGGCCGCCGCGCGGGAACGACGACAGGAAGGCGCGGAAGCCCTCGGGCACCAGGGTGTGCCGGTTGACCCGCTCCTCGAACGCCGACAGCTCGGCCGGCGAGGGCAGCGCGCCGTGGATCAGCAGGTAGGCCACCTCGAGGAAGGTGGACGAGTCGGCGAGCTGCTCGATGGGGTACCCGCGGTAGCGCAGGATGCCCTGGTCGCCGTCGATGTACGTGATCTCCGACTGGCACGACGCGGTGTTCGTGAACCCGGGGTCGACCGTGACGAGCCCGGTGTCCTTCAGCAGGGACGACACGACGATGCCGTCGTTGCCCTCCGTGGCAGGGACGACGGGCAGCTGTCGAGCGGTACCGTCGACGACGAGCTCGACCGAGGCGGAGTCGCCCGTGGTGCCTGCGGCAGGCGTGGTGGACGTCATGTCTTCCTTCCGTGACGGGCCTGCCGACTCCCGACGACGGGACCGGTGGGCGCGTGACTCGTGACTCAGGGACGGGGGCGGCCCGGGGCACGCCGGCCGTGGCATCCTCCAGGGCTACCTCGGCCTGCGGTCGAACCTACCCCCCAACACCAAGGTGTTCCAATCCCTCACCCAGCCGCAGCCATCCACCGGGTCACAGATCTGTGATGCGCGCCACAGCCTCGGCCACGGAGCCGTCCGGCGCCGTGAGCGCGACGCGGACGTGCCGCCGCCCCGCGTCGCCGTAGAACTCCCCCGGCCCGACCAGGATGCCCCGGTCGGCGAACCACGCCGCGAGGTCGCGCGACGTGGCACCTGCGAGCGGCGTCCCCTCGGCCGGGCGGGCCCACAGGTAGAGACCCGCCTCCGAGCCGTCCACGACGAAGCCCGCCGCCCCGAGCGCGCCGAGCAGCACGTCGCGGCGTCGGCGGTAGACCTCGCGCTGGGCCGCGACGTGCGCGTCGTCGCCGAGCGCGGCGGTCATCGCCGCCTGGACCGGTGCGGGCACGATCATGCCGAGGTGCTTGCGGGTGGCCAGGAGGCCGGACACCAGGGCGGGGTCGCCGGCCACGAACGCGGCGCGGTACCCGGCCACGTTGGACTGCTTCGACAGCGAGTAGGCGACGAGCAGCCCCTCGGGGCTGCCCCCGGTCACGCGGGGGTCGAGCAGGCTCGGCACCCGCGAGACCCCGTCGTCGCCGACCCAGGCGTCGGCCCACGGCAGCTCGGCGTAGCACTCGTCGCCCACGACGACGGCGCCGATCTCCCGCGCCGCCTCGACGACGCGGCGCAGGTGCGCGACGTCGGCGACCTCGCCGGTCGGGTTGCCGGGCGAGTTCACCCACACCAGGCGCACGTCGCTGCGCCCCGCCCAGGCGTCGACGTCGTCCGTGGCCAGCGGCGTCGCTCCCGCCAGCCGCGCCCCGACGTCGTAGGTCGGGTACGCGACCGCCGGGTGCACGACGACGTCGCCCGGGCCCAGGTGCAGCAGCGAGGGCAGCAGGCCGACGAGCTCCTTGGAGCCGACCGTGGGCAGCACGGCCGCCGGATCGAGCCCCGGCACGCCGCGGCGGCGGGCGAACCAGCCCGTCACGGCCTCCCGGAGCGCGGGCGTGCCGTGCGTCAGCGGGTAGCCGTGGGCGTCCGACGCCGCGGCGAGCGCGTCACGGACGACCTGCGGCGTCGGGTCGACGGGCGTGCCGATCGACAGGTCCACGACGCCGCCGGGGTGGGCACGGGCGGTCGCCCGCACGTCGTCGAGCGTGTCCCAGGGGTAGGGCAGTCCGCCGAGGTCGGCGAACCCCATCAGGCCTGGGGCGGCAGGCCGGCGATCATGGGGTCGTCCTTCTCGATGAGCCCCATCTTCGCGGCGCCGCCCGGCGAGCCGAGGTCGTCGAAGAACTCGACGTTGGCCCGGTAGTAGTCCTTCCACTGCTCGGGGACGTCGTCCTCGTAGTAGATGGCCTCCACCGGGCACACCGGCTCGCAGGCGCCGCAGTCCACGCACTCGTCCGGGTGGATGTACAGGGAGCGCGAGCCCTCGTAGATGCAGTCCACGGGACACTCCTCGATGCACGCCTTGTCCTTGACGTCGACGCACGGCTGAGCGATCACGTAGGTCACTGCGGGCTACCTTCCAGGTGACGAGGGCGCGGTCCGGCGGGCGGGCTGCGGGTCTCGATGATTCGTCGTTGGTGCTTCTCCGGTGCTGACCGGGCGCGGGCGCAGCGCCCGCGCAGCCAACTCTAGTATCGCTGACGTGGTGCCTTCGCCGTCAGCCGTCCCACCTGCTGTCCCGTCCCCCGAGCCGCTGCCCGCGTGGCGCGAGCTGCCCGCGGGGACCCGCGTCGTCGTGCGGCGCCGGCTGACGCCCGCGGAGGCCGCCGAGAGCGGGGCCCGGTGGGCGGACGTCGTGGGGATTCTCACGGCGGCCGGGCCCGCCGGCCTGCGCGTGCGGCCCGACCGCTCCCCCGGCCTGCCGGAGGTCGCCGTCGCCGCCGCCGACGTCGAGGCCGTGAAGCCGGTCCCGCCGCGACGGCCGGGGCGCGGGCGGCCCGCCGAAGCCTGAGACCACGGCCCGGCGCCGCTCAGCGCGGCGCGCGCACCCGGACCGTGCCGTCGTCGACCCCCACGACGACGGCACCCGCCGTGCAGCGCGCCACCAGGGCGTCGACCACGCCGGCCGTCCACCCGTCGCCGACCGGCAGCCCCTCCTCCGGCCCGGCCGGGCGGGGACGGCCCCCCGCGCGGAGCTCACGGACGTCGTCGGCGGCGTGGAAGACCTCGTGCAGGGCGCCGTTGGTCTCCAGCGCGCCGATCACGACCTCGAGGTCGCGCACCACCTTGCGCAGCGCGGGCGCCACCCACGCGGCGTTCTCCGTGACCATCGCCTCCGTGCGGGTCGGGTCGGTGAGCGCCACCCGGGTGCCGTCGCGGAAGCTGCCGGCGGCGAGGCCCAGCGCGAGGTCGCGCACGGGCGCGCCCGCCACGGCGTTGAGGAGCTGGGTGGCCAGCACGTGCGGCACATGGCTCACCAGCGCGGCCGCCTCGTCGTGCCGGTCGTCGGTCACCACCGCGGCGGTGCCGGCCAGCGGGCCCGTCACCAGGCGCAGCACCTGCGCGAGGCGCCGGGGCTCGTCGGGCGCGGCGGCCCCCGGCTCGGCCACGGTCACGGCCCAGGGGGCCGCGTCGAGCAGGGCGGCGTCGGACGCGCCGAAGCCGCTGTGCTCGGTGCCGGCCATCGGGTGGGCCCCGACGTACCGGTCGCCCAGCCCCGCGGCCACGACCGCCGCACGCACCGGACCCTTGACCGAGCCGACGTCGGTCACCGTCGCGTCGCCGCCGGCGAGCAGCGGCGCGAGCTCCGCGGCCGTGGCGCGCACGGCCCGCAGCGGGACGGCGAGCACGACGACCTCCGGGTCCGCGGCGCACAGGCCCGCCAGGTCGTCGGCGACGCGCAGCCCGACGGCGCGCGCGTCGGCGCGCGTGCCGGCGTCGACGTCGGTCGCGACGACGTCCGCGCCGCGCGCGGCGAGCAGCCGCGCGAGCGACCCGCCGACCAGACCGAGGCCGACGACCCCGATCCGGCCGGCTCCCTCGCCGGTCACCACAGCAGGCCCCTCGCGACCGTGGCGTCGTCGTCCGCGCGCAGCACGCTGCCCGTCGGCACGTGGTCGGGCAGCACGCCGTCGAGCCCCGGTCCGCCGGGCGCCACGGGGAACGCGCCGAGCACCTTGAGCGAGTCGCCCGCGCCGAGCAGGGCGGCGAAGAGGTCGCGGACCTGCGGTTCCCAGGGGGCGCCGTCGAGCGTCACGACGAACACGTACTGGCGCTCGCGGACCTTCAGCGGCCGCTCCACCAGGCTCGACATGTTCACGCCGCGCTCCGCGAACTCCGCCGTGACGCGCGCCAGCACGCCCGGTCCGGTGACCACCGGGGTCACGGCGACCATGGTGCGCCAGGCCTCGGGGGCGGAGCCGTGCCCCGCCCCGCGGGCCGGCGCCCAGGCGGCCGTCGCGTCGTCCCGGCGGCACAGCACGACGAACCGCGTGCGCGCGCCGGCGAAGTCCTCCACCCCCGTCGCGAGGGTCTCCAGCCCGTAGAGCTCGCCGCACAGCCGGGGGCCGAACGCGACCTGGTGGTCGGCGAGGTCCCGGCACGCCGCCGCGTTCGACGACGCCGGCACGGGCAGCAGGCCCCGCTCCGCGACGAACCGCGTGCACTGCGCCAGGCCGTGCGGGTGCGCCGTCGCCTCGCGCAGGCCCGACGGGTCGGCATGCCCGGGTCGCACGAACGCGTCGAAGGAGACGTCCAGCACGACCTCGTCCACCGCGACCACGTCGGGGCTGCCCACCAGCGCGTCCAGGGACGGCACGACGTACCCCTCGACGGAGCTCTCGATCGCCACCACCCCCCGGTCCGCGGCGCCCGACGCGACGGCGTCGTGCACCTCCCGGACGGTGGCCAGCGGCTGCTGCGCGGCGTCGCCGCCACCCGCCCGTGCACCGACCCAGCGCCGGACCGCCTCGTGGGTGAACGTGCCCTCCGGCCCGAGGTACGCGATCATCGTCCGCCGCTCCTCACTCCGCGGCCCGGGCGCCCGCGGCCCACCGCGGCGCCAGCGGCACGGGGCCGGGCACGAAGCCCTCGCCCGGCAGCACGGCCAGCGTGCGGTGGGCGACGCCACGAGCGTCGAGCTCGGCGACGAGCCCGTCGAGCACGTCGACGCTCGCGCAGCGGAACGACGTGAAGAAGACGTGCGGCCCGTGGGCCGACGGGTGGCTGCGCAGGTGCTGGAGGTCGACGCCCGCCGCCGACAGGACGGCCAGCGTGTCCTGCAGGGACCCCCGGTGGTCGTCCGACGGCCCGACGGCGAGCCACACCTGGGCGGGGACGTCGAACCGCGGCCACTGCGCCCGCGCCTCCAGGAGCCCGTACCAGACCGGCATCCGGCCGGCGAGCCGCTCGCTGCCGGGCACCTCGACCCAGCCCGCGGGCACCCGGGGCCGCTCCACGACGAGCGACCCGGCGGGCCCCGCCAGCGCGACCCGCTCGTCCACCGACGTGCGGGTCGGCACCAGCCGCGGGCTCACGCCCATGCCGCGCAGCAGGTCCTGGCAGTCGCGCATCCCCGCCTCGTCGATGACCACCTGGCCTCCCGTCGCGCCTGCCGGGGCCACCCACACCCACTGCGGCGCCACGGCGACGGCCGCCGTGACGATGAGCGACGGCTCACCGGCGAGCAGCGCCTCCTCCAGCCCCGGCGACGGTTGCTCCGGGTGCCCCAGGTGCACGACCGCCGCCAGGTCGTCGATCGTGGCCACCGTGGCCAGCGTGTCCGACGTCGTGCCGAGGTCCAGCAGCTCGATCGACTCGTCCGGCACGGCCGTGGCCACCGCCGACCCGGGGGCGACCCCCGACCAGCCCGCGTCGTGCGCCGCCTGTGCGGCGTGCGCCGGGGACTCGCGTTCCGAGCGTCCGAGCATCAGTCCTCCTTGGCCTTCCCGTCGTCGCCGGCGTCGTCCTTGCCGTCGTGCTTGGGCTGGCGGTCGTCGTCGCGGTCGGCCTTCGGCTGGTCGCACACGACGGGGTTGTCCGGCTTGTAGGTCCAGGTCTTCGACTCGTCCTTGACCTGCTTGCCGTCGTGGAACACCTGCCGGTAGTTCGTGATCGTGAACCCGTCGTTGCCGCCCGGGTAGGGCTCGCAGCCCGCGCCCGACTTGTGCACCGCGGTGGCCGGGACCACGTTGCGCTTGTCGCCCGCCTGCTTCTTCACCTCGTAGTACTTGGTCGACCAGATCTGCACGTGCAGCTCGCCGCCCGAGACCCACGACTGCATGACGGCGCCGTACGGGGTGTCGTTGGTGAACTTCATGTCGATGGCGCCCACGTAGATGGTCGCCTCGCGCCCGGCCGGGTACCGGCTGAACCAGTAGCTGTGCGGCTGGTGGCCCGCGTCGTCGTAGCCGGCGAGGAACCCGGCGTTGTACGTGGTCGTGGCCATCTGGGACAGCCCACCGCCCACGGCGTCGGTGTGCACGCCGTTGCTCACGACGCCCGCCGCGACGAAGCCGTTCGACTCGTCGATGGGCGACAGGGTGTCGAGCAGCGAGAACGTCTCGCCCGGCGCCACGAGGGTGCCGGTGATGATCTGGGCACCACGCTCGAGGTTGCGCGTGCGGATCGGCTCGCTCGTCAGCGGGGTCGAGAACGACGAGACGACCTCCTCGACCCCCATGTCCTCGAGGGCCTCCTTGGTGCGCTCCGGCTCCCGCTCGACCAGCTTCAGCTGGGTCTTCCGGTCGTCCGAGAGGGCGGCCTTGCCGACCGCGGACGCGGTGTCGTCCGGGTCGAGCGTCGTGCCCTGCTCCCCGCCCTCGACGACCGGCTTGCCGCCGGAGAACACGAAGTGCGCGTCGTCCGGCTCGGTGAGCAGGTCGTCCGTGTCGTCCACGACGTCGGAGACCAGCTTCTTGCCGTCGAACCGGGCCTTCAGCTCGCCGTCGGTGTTCTTGAACGACGTCGCGCCGGCGAGCGCCTTCGGCGCCAGCTCCGCGGACTGCTCCCCGACGTCGACCGTGACGGGGCCGCTCACCACCTGCTGCGCCTGCTCCAGGGCGGCGTCCGTCTCCGCCTGCGTCACCGCGGGCTCGACGACCTCGGTCGGGAGGTCGACCGGGCCCGACGTGACGAGCCAGGCGTCCGCGACGGCGTCCACGGCGTCGTCGACCAGCACGCTCGACCCCTCGACCGCGTCCGTGGCGGTGGCCTTGGCGCCCTTGAAGCCGACCGTGCCGTCCACGGGCTCGACCTTCAGGGACTCCTCCAGGCCGGAGACCGCCTCGGTGAGGGTGGGTCGGGAGACGTCGACGACGGGCGGTACGGCGTCGCCGCCGACGAGGTGCTCCCACAGGTGCGCGGGGCTGAGGGAGAAGCCCGTGAGACCGTCGACGGTCGCCTGCGCGTCGAACGCCAGGCCGGCGGCGGCCGGGTCGATCGTGCTCGACGCCTCGCCCGCCCGGACGTCGATCGGCTCCTCGGCACGCTCGCCGAGGCCGTCGTCGAGCGCGGCGACCGCGGGCCCGGCGTCCATCCCGCCGATCTCGACCCCGGCCACGCTGGTGCCCTTCGGCACCGTCCCCGCGACGGCCCACTGCGCGCCCGCGTAGAGGCCCGCGAGGACCACGAGCCCGACGCCGGCCCACAGCGCGACCTTCGGCGCGCGGCTCGGCGCGCCGTCTCCGGCCAGGCCGTCGAGCGGTGAGCCGGGGTCCGCCGGCGGCGGCGTCGCCGGCCCGGCGGGGACACCGCCGAGGGCCGCGGCAGCCGGATCACCGGACGGCGCTCCCTGGGGGGCGGGCGGGGCGGACGCCGCCACCGCCGGCAGCGCCTGGGTGGGCGGTCCCGACGACGGCGCGGGCACCGTGGCGATGACCCGCTGCTCGTACAGCCGCACCCGCGGCTGGTACGGGGTGTCCGGCTCGTCCGCGTCCGGCGGCTCGGGAGCAGGCGCCTCGGCGGTCGGCCCGGCAGCCGGCGCGGCGACGGGCTGCCCCGGGGCCTGCGGCGGCTCGGACCCGCCCGGCGCCGTGGGCGCACCAGCCCCGGGCTCGACCTGAGGCTCGACCTGAGGCTCGGACTCGGGGCGCGCAGGCTCGGCGGGTGCGGACCCGGCGGGGTCCGGCTCGCGCTCGGTCGGGTGACCCATGCATGCTCCGTCAGGGTGGGGTGCGGGGCGACGCCCCGGGGGGACAGGTGACGCGGGGCGGACCCGCCTGGGGGATCCTACTCGGGCGCCGCAGCCCGGCCCGGTGCAAGTCCGGGTGAAAGTGCCAAATCGGACGCCGGTTCGCACAGGTTCGTCACGCCCGGCCGGGCGGCGCGCACCGGACGCTCACAGACGGTCACGGGGACCGTGCGTCAGCCTCGCCGGTCGGAGAACCACGACCCGGGCAGGAAGGCCGCCACGAGGAACATCGCGAGGCCTCCGTAGGTCCACACCAGACCGACGGGCTGCGCCGGCACCAGCACGTCCCCACCCGGGCCCGCGACGGCGAGCACCTGCACCGCGACGACCCAGCCCGCGCCGGCCGCGAGCAGCGGTCCCCACCCGGCCCACGCGCGGCACAGGACCGCCGTGGACAGCGTGATCGCGAGGGCCAGCACGATGCCGACGGGCAGGTCGTGCCACTGGGTGCGATGCGCGACCGTGCCGAGCACCCCGACGGCGGCGCCCAGCACGAGGGCGAGGACCGCGCGCGCGGCGGACCGCCACCACCGGCCGGCGCCCGCCGGGGCGGGGGGCGAGGTGGGCGTCGCGTGCTCGGGGGTGGTCATCGGCGCGAGCCTACCGGCGACCGGCGCGCCGCGACGTCCGACCGGGAGCACGGGGCGCCTCGCGCGACGCCTCTGGAGACAGATGCGGAGACAGATGCGGAGACACGAGGTAGAGCTCGTGCGCCAGCACCGGGGCGAGGACGTCGTTGCTCAGGGCGTACCAGCCGAGCAGGCCGGCGCCGGGGTCCTCCGCCGCCGGTGCCGGGGTGACGTGCTGCACCTGGGTGGCGTGGGCGCGCATCGCGGCGAGCACACGGTCGAGCACCGCGGCGACGTCGACCTGTGCGACGTCGTGCGGCCCGGCGTCGCGCAGCTCCGCGTCGTGGCGCGCGAGCGGGGGCAGGGGCTCGTCGGGGTCCGGGAAGGTCAGCCCGGTGCGGGCGGCGAGGTCCCGCGCCGCGGGGGCGGCGGCCAGCGCCCGGCGGCCCGCCCGCAGCGCGGCGGACGGCGTCACCGCGCGCCACAGCTCGGCGGCCCACGGCTCGCCGGGCACGGGGGCGCCCGGGTCGGCCGCGAGCGCGAGCGCCCGCACCGCGACGTGGTGCGTGCGCACGTGGTCCGGGTGCCCGTAGCCGCCCTGCTCCTCGTACGTCGCGACGACGACGGGGCGGCGGGCGCGCACGACCGCCGCCAGCCGCGCGGCGGCGTCGTCGAGCGGCACGCGCGCGAACGCCGTCGCGGGCGCGTCGTCCGCCGGCCCGGCCACGCCCGGCGCGACCCAGGCCATGCCGGAGTCCTCGAACCGGTCGGTGGACGCCCGACGCACCCCGGTGGGCCGGGCGTCGGACAGGTCGACGGCGTCGAGGAACGTGTGCCCGACGACGCCCGACGCGCCGCCGAGCGCGGCCAGGGCCGCGGCCAGCTCCGTCTCCCGGTGCGCGGCGAGGGCGGGGCCGTCACCCTCGAGGCGCGCCAGCCCCGTGCGGTGCGCCGGCGTGTCGATGACCTCGCCGCGCTCGCCGCGCGTGCAGGTGACCACGGCGACCGGCCGGCCCGCGGCGGCCCACGACGCGAGGAGCGCGCCGGTCGCGAGCGTCTCGTCGTCGGGGTGCGCGTGGACCGCGAGCAGCCCGCCGTCCCGCACGGGTACGGCGGGGGCGGGCTGCGCGGCGGACACGGCGGGACCGGTCACCCGGAGGAGGGTCAGGCGCGCTTGGCCCGCGCCGTCGCCCGGGCGCGCGCCGTCGCGTCGAGCTCGACCTTGCGGATCCGCACGACCTCCGGCGTCACCTCGACGCACTCGTCCTCGCGCGCGAACTCGAGGGACTCCTCGAGCGTGAGGTGGCGCGGCGGGATGAGGTTCTCGAAGTTGTCGGCGGTCGAGGACCGCATGTTCGTCAGCTTCTTCTCCTTGGTGATGTTGACGTCCATGTCCTCGTTGCGGGAGTTCTCGCCGACGATCATGCCCTCGTAGACCTCCTGCGTGGGGTCGACGAAGAACGAGCCGCGCTCCTGCAGGTTGATCATGGCGAACGGCGTCACCTTGCCGGCCCGGTCGGCCACGAGCGAGCCGGTGTTGCGCGACTCGATCGGGCCGTGCCACGGCTCGAAGCCCTCGGAGATCGACGCGGCGATGCCGGTGCCGCGCGTCTCCGTGAGGAACTGCGTGCGGAAGCCGATGAGGCCGCGCGCCGGGACCATGAACTCCATGCGCACCCAGCCGGTGCCGTGGTTGCTCATCGTCTCCATGCGGCCCTTGCGCTGCGCGAGGAGCTGGGTGACGGCGCCGAGGTACTCCTCCGGCACGTCGATGGTCATGCGCTCCATCGGCTCGTGGCGCTTGCCGTCGATCTGCTTCGTGACGACCTGCGGCTTGCCGACCGTGAGCTCGAAGCCCTCGCGCCGCATCTGCTCGACGAGGATCGCCAGGGCGAGCTCGCCGCGGCCCTGCACCTCCCACGCGTCCGGGCGCTCGGTGGGGAGCACCTTGAGCGACACGTTGCCGATGAGCTCGGAGTCGAGGCGGTCCTTGACCTGGCGCGCGGTGACCTTGTGGCCCTTGCCGCCCTTGCCGGCCAGCGGCGAGGTGTTGATGCCGACGGTCATCGAGATCGCCGGGTCGTCCACCGTGATGAGCGGCAGCGGGCGCGGGTCGTCGACGTCCGTGAGGGTCTCGCCGATCATGATGTCGGCGATACCCGCCACGGCCACGATCTCGCCGGGGCCGGCGGACTCGGTGGGCACGCGGTCGAGCGCCTTCGTCTCGAGCAGCTCGGTGATCCGCACGCTCGACAGGGTGCCGTCGTGGCGGGCCCACGCGACCGTCTGGCCCTTGCGCAGGGTGCCGTTGAAGATGCGCAGCAGCGCGAGGCGGCCGAGGAACGGCGACGCGTCGAGGTTGGTGACGTGCGCCTGGAGCGGCATGTCCGCCTCGAAGGTCGGCGCCGGGATCTTCTCGAGGATCGTGCCGAACAGCGGCTCGAGGTCCTCGTTCGCCGGCAGCGCGCCGTCGGCGGGCTGGTCGATCGACGCGCGGCCGGCCTTGGCCGACGCGTACACGACGGGCACGTCGAGGATGGCGTCCAGGTCGAGGTCGGGGACCTCGTCGGACAGGTCGCTCGCGAGGCCGAGCAGCAGGTCCGTGGTCTCCCCCACGACCTCGGTGATGCGCGCGTCGGGACGGTCGACCTTGTTCACGACGACGATCACGGGCAGCTTCGCGGCGAGCGCCTTGCGCAGCACGAAACGGGTCTGGGGCAGCGGGCCCTCGGACGCGTCGACCAGCAGCACGACGCCGTCCACCATCGACAGGCCGCGCTCGACCTCGCCGCCGAAGTCGGCGTGCCCCGGGGTGTCGATCACGTTGATCGTGATGCCACCGGGCTCGCCCGCCTCGGCCGCCGACGGACCGGCGTACCGGACCGCGGTGTTCTTCGCGAGGATGGTGATGCCCTTCTCGCGCTCCAGGTCACCGGAGTCCATGACGCGGTCGTCCACGTGCTGGTGGGCGGAGAAGGCGCCTGCCTGGCGCAGCATGGCGTCCACGAGGGTCGTCTTGCCGTGGTCGACGTGGGCGACGATCGCCACGTTGCGCAGGTCGGAGCGCACAGACATCTACGGGTCTCATTTCCTGGGGTGGGGAGGCGACCCGTCAATCGGGCCGCCGCTATCTTACCCGCCCGGTCCAGGCTGCTCGTCCCCGCCCGTCTCCGGCGGCTTCTCGGGCGCGGCGCCGGGCGGGCCCTTGACGTCCCGACGGCGCGGCGCACGCAGCCGCAGCGCGCCGGGCGCGGAGGGCAGCACGTTCTCCCACCGTCCCGCGAGCGTGGTGGCGACCCGTTCCGTGACGTGCTCGGTCAGGGCCGCACGGGCGGCGCGCCGCTCGGCACGCACGATCTCCCGGTGCTCCGCGCTGAGCTCCTTGACGATCGACACCGCCATGCCGATGAGCACCAGCGAGAACGGCAGGGCGATGAGGATGGACGCCGTCTGCAGCGCCTTAAGCCCGCCCGCGAGCAGGAGGGCGATCGCGACGAGCCCCTGCAGCCCCGCCCAGAACAGGCGGCTCCACAGCGGGGGGTTGGGGTTGCCGCCATGGGCGAGCATGTCGACGACGAACGACCCGGAGTCGGACGACGTGACGAAGAAGATCACCACCAGCACGATGCCCGCGACGGCGAGCCACGTCCCGGCCCCGGGCAGGGTGTCGAAGAGCTGGAACATCGCGGTGTCGGTGTTCACCCCGCCGGTCGCGGGGTCCAGCATGCTGCCGGGCTCCGTCATCTCCTGGTGGAGCCCCGCTCCCCCGAAGACGCTGAACCAGATCGTCGCGACGGCCATCGGGACGGCGAGCGTGCCGAGGACGAACTCGCGCACGGTGCGTCCGCGCGAGATGCGTGCGATGAAGACACCCACGAAGGGCGCCCAGGAGATCCACCAGCCCCAGTAGAAGATCGTCCAGCTCGACTCCCAGGCCAGCCCCTCGTCCCCCCGGAACGCCAGCGTGTCGAAGGTCATCTGGATGACGTTCGCGAAGTAGTACCCGAACGACTGCACCCAGCTGCGCAGGATGAACAGCGTGGGGCCCAGCACCAGCACGACGGCCAGCACGATGCCCGCGAGGACCATGTTCCCGTTCGACAGCCACTTGATGCCCTTGGACAGCCCCGACGCGACCGACATCGCCGCGATCGCCGTGATCACCGCGATCAGGCCGATCTCGAGGGCGGTGCTCGGCTCCACCACGTCGAGGTACCCCAGCCCGTGGGCCACCTGCAGCACGCCCAGGCCCAGGGACGTGGCGACCCCGAACACCGTGCCGATGATCGCCACGACGTCGATGACGTTGCCCGCCCAGCCCTTCACGCGGTCGCCCAGGAGGGGCTCGAGCGCCCAGCGGATGGACACCGGCCGACCCTTGCGGTGGATCGCGTACGCCAGCGCGAGCCCGGCCACCACGTAGATCGCCCACGCGTGGAAGCCCCAGTGCACGTAGGTCTGGGAGATCGCCGCCTGCGCGAGCGTGGCGTCGTCGCCGGTGACGCCCGGCTTGGGGCTGACGAAGTGGGACAGCGGCTCGGACACCCCGTAGTAGACGAGCCCGATCCCCATCCCCGTGGCGAACAGCATGGAGAACCACACGGGAAGCTTGAAGTCCGGCGACTCGTCGTCCGGGCCCAGCACGATGTCCCCGAAGCGGCTGAGGCCCATCCAGATCGCGAAGATGACGAACGCGGCCACCAGGAGCACGTAGTACCAGCCGAACGCGCCGATCACCTCGCCCTGCAGGGTGCTCAGCACGGCGTCCGTGGCGTCGGTGAAGAGCACCGCGACCAGCACGAACACCAAGATGATGCCTGCTGCCGGATAGAAGACCCCGCGGGCCAACGTCGGTGCCCCTGCCATGCCCTTCACCCTGACGCCGTGCCTGACCATCGGCAAACGGAGACAGGACGGGGGGGGGGGGCCCCCCCCGGGCGGGGGGGGGGCCCCCCGGGGCCCCCGGGGGGGGGGCGCCCCCCCCCCCCCCCCCCCCCCCTTTGGGCTTTCCAACTCACCTTTTTTTGGGTTCCGGGGGGGGGCCCCCCCCCCCCCTGGGGGGGGCCGCCCCCCCCCGTCTGGCCGCGTCGGGACGTCAGCCCGCGATCGCCGCGCCCTCCAGCCCCGCACCGGGGATGGCGGCGAGCAGGTCGCGCGTGTACTGCTGGCGCGGGTTGTCGAACACCTCGTCGGTGGTCGCCTGTTCCACGACCTTGCCGTTCTGCATCACGACCACCGAGTCGGCGATCTGCCGCACGACCGCGAGGTCGTGCGTGATGAACAGGTACGACAGCCCCAGCTCCTCCTGCAGGTTCCCGAGGAGCTCCAGGATCTGCGCCTGGACGAGCACGTCGAGGGCCGACACGGCCTCGTCGAGCACGATGACCTCGGGGCGCAGGGCGAGCGCCCGAGCGATGGCGATGCGCTGGCGCTGGCCGCCGGAGAGCTCGTTCGGGAAGCGGCGCATCGCCGACTGCGGCAGCGCCACCATGTCGAGCAGCTCCCGCACCCGCTTCTCGCGCTCCTTCTTGCCGCCGACCCTGTGCAGGGCCAGGGGCTCCTCGATCGACCGGAAGATGGAGAACGTCGGGTCGAGCGAGCCGTACGGGTTCTGGAACACCGGCTGGATGCGCCGGCGGAACGCGAAGGCCTCCTTGGGCGAGTACTTCGCGACGTCCGCGCCGTCGAACTCGACGACACCCGAGGTCGGGTCGAGCAGACCCAGCACCATGTTCGCCGCCGTGGACTTGCCCGAGCCCGACTCGCCCACCAGCGCGAGCGTGTGGCCCCGCTTGAGCGTGAAGCTCACGTCGTCGACGGCCTTGAAGTCCGTCGACGCCCCGGGGCGGCCGCCGCGGATGGTGAAGACCTTCGTGAGGTTCTTCGCCACGACGAGGTCCCGATCCGCGGCCTTGCCCGCCGCCGGGAGCGGGACGGTCGCGTCGAGGTCCGGCGCCAGCAGCTCCTCCGACTCCTCGCCCTGCTCGTGCGCCACCTGGATGCGGCGGGACGCGAGCGACGGCGCGGAGGCGACCAGCCTCTGGGTGTACGGGTGCTGCGGGTTCGCGAGGATCTGCCGGGCCGGGCCCGACTCGACGACGCGGCCCTTGAACATCACCACGAGGTGCTCGGCGCGCTCGGCGGCCAGCCCCAGGTCGTGGGTGATGAACAGGACGGCGGTGCCGAGCTCCTGCGTGAGCACCTCGAGGTGGTCGAGGATCTGCCGCTGCACCGTGACGTCGAGGGCCGACGTCGGCTCGTCCGCGATGAGGAGCTTCGGCCGCGAGGCCAGCCCGATCGCGATGAGCGAGCGCTGGCGCATGCCGCCCGAGAACTCGTGCGGGAACTGGCGCGCCCGCCGCTCGGCGTCGGGCAGGCCGGCCTCCTGGAGCAGGCCGGCGACGCGCTCCTTGCGCTCCCGCTTGCCGCCCTCGAAGCCGTTGGCCTTGAGGGCCTCCTCGATCTGGGTGCCGATGCGCCACACGGGGTTGAGGTTGGACATCGGGTCCTGCGGGACGAGGCCGATGTCCCGGCCACGCATCGCCTCGATCTCCGTGCGGGGCAGGCCCACGATCTCGCGACCGTCGAACTTGATGCTGCCGCCGGTCACCTTGCCGGTGCCGGGCAGCAGGTCGATCACGGCGTGCGCGGTGGTCGACTTGCCCGACCCGGACTCGCCGACGATCGCGACGGACTGTCCGGGATACACGGTGATGTCGGCGCCGCGGACGGCGTGCACCACGCCCTCGGAGGTGGTGAACGACACCTGGAGGTCGCGGATCTCGAGCAGGGGCTTGTCGGTCCCCGCCTCGTAGCTGCGGCCGTCTCCCTCACCGACGGGCTGGTTGCCGTTCGTCACTGGGAACTGTGTCGTCATCGCTTCCGTGCCTTCGGGTCGAGGGCGTCGCGCACGACGTCGCCCATCATGATGAAGCCGAGCACCGTGATCGCCAGGCCTGCGGCCGGGTAGAAGAGGATCTCCGGCGCCTGGCGGATCGCCCGCTGGGCCTGCGAGATGTCCCCGCCCCACGAGACGGTGCTGGGCGGCAGACCGATGCCGAGGAAGCTCAGCGTGGCCTCGGCGACGATGAACGTGCCCAGCGCGACCGTCGCGTACACGATGATCGGTGCCGCCGAGTTGGGCAGCACGTGCCTCAGCAGGATCTTGCCGCGCCCCATGCCGAGCGAGCGGGCGGCGGTGACGAACTCGTTGTTCTTCACGGACATCACGGTGCCGCGCGTGATGCGGGCGATGGACGTCCACCCGAACGACGCGAGCACCAGGGCCACGGTGAAGCTGGTCCGGTTGGTGGTGATCGACATGATGACGATGGCGGCCAGCACCAGCGGGATCGCGAAGAAGATGTCGGTGATGCGCGACAGGATGACGTCGAACCAGCCGGCGAAGTAGCCGGCGACGGCGCCCATGATGGTGCCGAGGATCACGACCATCGCCGTGGACATGACGCCCACGAGCACGGACGCACGGGCGCCGTAGATGGTGCGCGCGTAGATGTCGCAGCCCTGCTTGTCGAAGCCGAACGGGTGCCCGGGCTCGGGGCCGTCCAGCGACTTGGCCAGCTCGCAGTCGAAACGCGGGTGGACGGACGTGAACCAGCCCGGGAAGGCGGCCACCGTGATGACGAGCAGGATGATCGCGGCGGCGACCCAGAACATCGGGCGCCGGCGCATCTCGCGCCACGCGTCGCGCCACAGGCTGGAGGGGGCCTCGTCCGTCTTGACCGCGTCGACGGCACCCAGGCCGCCCTCGTCGACCTCGGCGGCGAAGTGCTCCTGCCCGGGGCGCGGTCGCCGCCCGCCGGGCACGGTCTCGTAACGGTTCTCAGGCATAACGGATCCTCGGGTCGAGGGCGGCGTAGAGGAGGTCGACGAGCAGGTTCGCCAGGATGTAGACGATGACCAGCACGGTCGTGAGCGAGACGACGGTGATGTTCTCGCCTCGGATGATCGCCTGGTAGAGCGTCCCCCCGACGCCGTTGATGTTGAAGATGCCCTCCGTCACGATCGCGCCACCCATGAGGTTGCCGAGGTCGGCGCCCAGGAACGTGACGACGGGGATGAGCGAGTTGCGCAGCACGTGGCGGCCGGTGACCTGCGAGCGACGGAGACCCTTGGCCCGCGCGGTGCGGACGTAGTCGGCGCTGAGGTTCTCCGCGACCGACGTGCGCGTCAGGCGGATCACGTAGGCGAACGACGTCGCTGCCAGCACGATCGCCGGTAGCAGGAGGCTGTAGAAGTTCGGGTCCCTGCCGACCGTGACGGGGAACCAGCCGAGCTTCACGCCCATGACGAACTGCAGCACGAAGCCGATGACGAAGGTCGGCACGGAGATGACCAGCAGGCTGATCACGAGGACGGTGCCGTCGAACCAGCCGCCCTTGCGCATCCCGGCGAAGAGCCCGAAGAGGACGCCGAAGACGCCCTCGATGACGAGCGCCATGATCGCGAGCTGGAACGTGACCGGAAGCGCCGCGCCGATGACGTCCATGATGTCCTGACCACGGAAGTCGACGCCGAAGTCGAGCGTGAAGACACCCTTGAGGAACAGCAGGTACTGCACGATGAACGGTTCGTTCAGGTTGTACTGCTCGCGAATCTGGGCTTGCACGGCCTCGGGGAGACCGCGCTCCCCGCCCAGGCCGGCCACGGGGTCTCCGGGCCGCAGGAACACGAGTGCGTAGAGCAGGAGCGTCGCCCCCAGGAACACAGGGATCACCTGTAGGAGCCTGCGTCCGAGATACCAGAGCATGTGTGTTGTCTCCTCGTTCGCCCCGGGATTCCCAGGGCCACGGGTTCAAGTTTCGGGCCTCGTTGCCAGGACGATGGCCACGACGGGTGTGGCCAGGACAAGGATAGGGGGCAGGGTGTGCGTCGTCGGCACACCCTGCCCTCCGAACATCGGCGGGCCGGCCGCGAACCTACCGGACGCGGCCGGCCGGCACCGAATCGGGCGTCAGCCCTGCTTCGTGACCTGGTACAGGATCGGGTCGCTGTCCCAGCCGAAGACGACGTTCTCGACGTCCTCGCCGAAGCCGCCGGTGGCGTTCTGGTACCACAGCGGGATACCAGGCATGTCACCGAACAGGATGGTCTGCGCCTCCTGGTAGGCCTTGATCGCCGCGGCCTCGTCGGTCGCGCCGTTGCCCTCCTTGAGCTTGGCGTCGAACTCCTTGTTCGAGTAGCCCATGTCGTTCGAGCCCGCGCCCGTGCCGTAGATCGGCCCGAGGAAGTTGCTCAGCGCCGGGTAGTCGGCCTGCCAGCCGCCACGGAAGAGGCCCTTGATCTGCTCGTTGTCACGCGCGTCGAGGAACTCGTCGAAGGTGGCGTACGGGTCGAACTCGCACCCGATGCCGAGCGTGCTGCGGATGTTGTTGCAGACGGCGTCCACCCAGGTCTGGTGGTCGGAGTCGGCGTTCGAGGCGATCTGCAGCGTGAAGTCGGCGCCGACCGGGTCCTCACCCTCGGCCTCGGCCCACAGCTTCTTGGCCTCGTCGGGGTTGTACTCGAGGACCTCGTTGCCCGGCACGGTGTCGGACCAGCCGTTGATGACCGGCGACGTGAAGTCCTTCGCCGGGGTGCGGGTGCCGTTGTAGATCGTCTCGGTGATCTGGTCACGGTCGATCGCCATGGAGATGGCCTGGCGGCGCAGCACGCCCGCGTCGCCCTCGAACTCCTTGACGTACTCCGGGACGTTGATGACCTGGATGACGGCCGCGGCCTGGTTGACCGCGCGGTCGCCCAGCTCGTCCTCGAACGTCGCGAACGACGACGACGGCACGTTCTTCACGATGTCGAGCTGACCGCCGAGGAGGTCGTTGTACGCCGTGTCCTCCTCGGTGTACGCGACCAGGTCGGCGCCGCCGTTCTGCGCCTTGCGCTCGCCCTGGTAGTCGGCGTTCGGGCGCAGCTCGATGACCTCGTTGTGCACCCAGTTCTCGACCTGGTACGGGCCGTTGCCGATCGGCTTGTCGGCGAAGGCGTCCGGGTTGTCGAAGAACGCCTCGGGGAGCGGCATGAAGGCCGAGTAGCCCAGACGGAGGGAGAAGTCCGACTCGGGCTGGGTGAGCTTGACCGTGAACTCGGTGTCGCTGACGACCTTGAGGCCGCTCATCGTCTCCGAGGCGGGCTTCTCACCCTCCTTGGGGCTGCCGTCCTCGTTCAGCTGGTCCTCGGCGAAGTTCACGTCCGCGAAGCCCTCGATGGGCTCGAAGAAGTAGCTGAGGTTCTGGGCGTTCGGCCCGTACGCGCCGTAGTTCCAGGCGTCGACGAAGCTCTGCGCCGTCACCTTCGAACCGTCGGTGAACGTCCAGCCGTCCTTGATCGTGATGGTCCACGTCTGGTTGTCCTTGGAGTCGATGGACTCCGCCATGTCGAACTGCGTCTCGCCCTCGGCGTCGTAGTACACCAGGCCCGCGAAGATGTTCGAGATGGCCATCGAGCCGTTGGTCTCGTTCGTCATCGTGGGGATGAGCGGGTTCTGCGGCTCGCCGTTCTGCACGGAGATGATTCCGGCGTCCGAGCCGCCCTCGCCGGCCTCCGGGTCGTCGCCCGAACCGCCGCCGCACGCAGACAGGAGCAGGGCCGAGGCGAGGGTGAAGGCCCCGATGCCTGCAAGTCGTCGTCGAGGTGTCACGTGTCCTCCTGAGTTGAGTCGCTCACCGGCGGGGATCACCCCTCGGTGAGGTGCAGGCGCGTGTGCCCGCGCACTGCACTGTGCGCGGGTGACTCTAGTCACCGTTCGGCGCCCGCACATACCCTTCGCCCCCTTTGCACCCGGAACCGTGACCAATCCGGTATCTGGGCGCAACCTCCGGGACACGACCGGCGGCCGGCCCCGGAAACCGTCATACCGTCGCCAACCGGCCCTCGCGGACCACGAGCACCCGGTCCGCCATGGCCACCAGCTCCGGGTCGTGGGTCGCCACGACGGCGGCCACCCCGCGCGAGTGCACCAGGTCGCGCAGCAGCGCCATGACGCGCGCGGCCGTCGTCGAGTCCAGCTGGCCCGTCGGCTCGTCGGCGAGCAGCACCCGCGGTCGGGCGACCAGCGCCCGCGCCACGCCGACCCGCTGCTGCTGCCCGCCCGAGAGCTCGTACGGACGCTGCTCGGCGTGGTCCGCGAGGCCGACCGCCTCGAGCGCCTCGGCGACCCGCGTCGCCCGTTCGGCGGCGTCGACCCGCGCCAGACGCAGGGGGACCTCCACGTTCTCCGCGGCCGACAGCACCGGGATCAGCCCGAACGACTGGAACACGAAGCCGATCTCGGTGCGGCGCACCGCGTGCAGCTCGTCCTCGCCCAGGCCGCCCAGCTCGCGCTCCACGGCACCCGGGCCCTGCGCCGCGGGGTCGGCGCCGAGGTGCACCGTGCCCGTCGTCGGCCGGTCGAGCCCGCCCAGCAGGTGCAGCAGCGTGGACTTGCCCGAGCCGGACGGCCCCACCACCACGACGAGCTCGCCGGCCCCCACCTCGACGGACACGTCCTCCAGCGCCCGCACCTCGCCCGCGCCGCTGCCGTAGACGCGCGAGACACCCTCCGCGCGCAGCACGGTCGTCGTGACGCTCATCGCCCCTCCTCCGACCGTCCGTGCCGTTGGTGCCGTTGCTGCCGGTCGTGCCGTCCGTCCGGCCGGACCTCCACATGGTCGGTCTCCAGCGCGAGGCGCACCCTGTCCCGCAGGTCCAGGGCGCTGACGAAGTCCTGCGGAAGCTGCAGGCGCCCGACGCGGTCCAGCACGGCGAACTCCTCCGCGACGTGCCGCTGCGCGCCGTCCTCGTCCACCTCCGTGCGGCGCAGCACCTCGGTGGACGTGCGCCCGTCGCGGATCTGCACCGTCCGCGCGACGTGCTCGGAGACGGTCGGGTCGTGCGTGACGATCAGCGTGGTGACGCCGGTGGCGGCGTTCACCCCGCGCAGCGCCTCGAGCACCTCGACGCTCGTCGCCTCGTCCAGCTCCCCGGTCGGCTCGTCCGCCAGCAGCACGCGCGGCGCGCCCGCCACCGCGACGGCGATCGCGACCCGCTGCTGCTGCCCGCCCGACATCTGGCCCGGCAGCCGGTCGGCCACGTGCCCGACGTCGAGCAGCTCGAGCAGCTCGGCCACGCGCGCCGTCCGCGCGGCCCGGGAGCCGGTGCGGGCGATCTCGAGCGGCACCCGGACGTTCTCGGCCGCCGTGAGGTACGGCAGCAGGTTCCGCCCGGTCTGCTGCCAGACGAACCCGACGGTGGAGCGCTGGTAGCGCACGCGGTCGCGCCGCGTCATCGCCAGCAGGTCCGTGCCCGCGACCACCGCGGAGCCCGCCGTCGGCAGGTCCATGCCCGACAGGATGTTGAGCAGCGTCGACTTGCCCGAGCCCGACGCCCCGACCAGGGCCACCAGGCCCCCGCGGTCGACGGCGAGGTCCAGCCCCTGCAGCGCCTGCACCTCGATGCCGTCCGTGGCGAAGATGCGCACCAGCCCGCGGCAGCGGATCTCGTCGGGCTCGCCGCGGGCGGCCTCGGCCCGCGGCCACCTGGCCTCCTCCTGCGTCACCACCATCTCGTCACCACCGTCCCGTCACAGCCCTGTCGTCACCGTCGTCACCGTGGTCACCGTCGTCACCGTCGACGCCCATCCCGCCGTCCTCCCTCATTCCGCCGCCTCCCGCAACCGCTCCGGCGTCGCGCCGCGGCGCCCCGCGACCGTCGCGAGCACGGCTCCGACCACCACCGTGGCCACGAAGCCGACCACTCCCCCCACCGCGAGCACCGGGTCGACCGTGAGCGCGGGCTGCGGCCCGCCCCCGGTGAGCGCCGTGAGGTCCACGCGGGCGCGCAGCAGGGCGGGCACCACGACGCCGACCAGCGCCCCCACGACGAGCGCGCCCAGGGCCCACGGCGCCACCTCCCACGCGACGAGCCCGCGCGACTCCGAGCGCCGCGCCCCCATCGAGCGCAGCACCGCGAGCAGGCGCTCCCGGTCGGGGGCGGCCAGCACCAGCGTGAGGGCCACGGTGAGCGCGACCAGCACCCCTGCCAGGGCGACGGAGACCCGCGCGCCGGTCGCGATCCCCTGGGCGGCCGGCGACTCCAGCAGCTCCGCGGCGACCGTCGTGCGGTCGTCGACGGCGGCCCCCGGGACCGCGTCGCGCAGCGCCGCGGCGACCCGTGCCGGTTCCGCGCCGTCGTCGAGCGCCACCAGGGCCGTGCGCGGCTCGGTCGCGTAGTCGAGCGGGCCGGCGAGGACGCCCGCGTCGAGCACGAGGGTCGACGGCGCGTCGATCACGCCGGGCACCTGGTCCGACGCACCCGCCACCACGACGTCGGCGCTCTCGTCCTGCAGGTCGAGGACGAGTCCCGTGGTGCCGGCCGCGACGTCCGGCACCCGCAGCGCGAGGACCGGTAGGGCGCCGTCGGCGGTGGGCCGCGCCAGCTCCGCGACGGCCGGCGGGGCGTCCGGCACCCCGGCCTGCACCGCGGCGAGGTCCGCCGCGTCCACGGCGACCACCTGCACCGAGCGGGTCTTCCCGTCGGCCGACCTCAGGTGGGCGGTCTCGGGCACGCGGGCCGCCGTCGCCACCGCCGCGACGCCGTCCGTCTCCCGCAGCGTCGCCACGTCCTCCTCGCCCAGCGCGGGTCCCGAGACCCGCAGGTCGGCCCCCAGCTCGACGTGCGCCTGGCGCGCCACGCCGGCGTCCACGGTCGACAGCAGCACGGCCGACGACGCCCCGACGGAGACCGCGAGCACCAGCGCGAGCGCGGGCACGACACCGCCGGCCGGGGCACGGGTGGCGCGCGCCGCCCTCAGGAACGGCACGAGGTCGCGCCGCCGGGACAGGAGCCGCTCGAGGCCACGCGCCAGCAGCGGGATCACGCGCACGGCGACCAGGGCGGCCGCGGCCGCCACGAGCAGCGGGGTCGCCGCCACCAGCGGGTCGACGCCGCCGTCGCCCGCACCCCCGACGACACCGCGGCGAGCCAGGAGCACCGCCGCGAGCGCCGCCACGCCGATCACCGCGAGCTCCGCGGTCCGGCGCCAGGGTCCGCCCGTGCCCGCGGCGAGGTCGCGCCGCTCGGCGCGCAGCGTGCGCGGCACCGTCACGGCGGCGGCCGCCACGGCCGGCGCCAGCGCTGCCGCTGCGGCCCACAGCAGCTGGGTCCCGGTCACGGCCCCCGGCCGGACCAGGAGGCCGAGCAGGACGCCGACGACCGCGGCCGGCAGGCTGACGGCGAGGCCCTCGGTCGCCGTGAGCAGCCGCAGCCGGGTGCCGGTCGCGCCGCGTGCGAGCAGCACCGCGAGCGCCGGCCGGCGTCGCTCGACGACGAGCCGCGCCGCCAGCACCACGACCGCGCCGAGCGCCCCGAGCGGGCCCACGACCAGCACGGCGAGAAGGGCGTCGGTCGTCACGCGCTCGCTCATCAGCGCGTCGAGCACGTCGGAGAGGGCGGTGCGCGCCTGGAGCGTCACCGGGTCGTCCGGGAGCACCTCGAGCGTCTCGTGGGTGAGCCCGCGCACCTGGGCCGCGAGCGCGGCGACGTCGTCCGACCTGATGCCCTCGACGGCGACGGGGTACCAGAGCTCGGTCTGCACCTCCCGGAAGGCGAGGGAGCCGATCATCGCCGGGTCGACGTACACGGCGGCCGTCGCGATGGTGGCCCCGTTCGGTGTGACGCTCAGCTGGGCGTCGCGCCCGAACGGCTGGTGGTACCAGGTGCTCGCGTCGGGGTCCACGGGCTCGGTGAGCCCGACGACGCGCAGCGGCGGGAACTTCCACACGTCGACGGCGTAGGTGCCGCCGAGCTCCCATCCGAGGGTCCGGGCGGCCGGGCGTGACAGGACCACCTGCACGGGCTCGTCGCCCTCGGGGCCGTTGAACGTGGTGCGCACCGGCGTCGCGACGGGCCACTCGCCCTCGACCAGCCGCAGGTCCTCCGACATCCGCGCCGACGCCCGCATGACGACCTGCGGGACCTCGATCCCCGAGCCGGGCACCTGCTCGGTCCGCGTCTCCCGCGAGGAGACGGCGAACGACGGCTCGCCGAGCACGTCGCGCAGCGGCTGCGGCAGGCCGTCCCGCAGCCGGACCATGCCCGCGAGGAACTCGTCCCACGTGGGCTCCGGCGGGACGGCCGGCGCGGTCTCGGGCTCGGTCATCACCATGTCGGCGGACACGCCCCCGCCGGGCACCACCGACGCCCGGGAGCTGACGTCCCGGCGCTGGGGCGAGAGCTGCTCGGTGGCGTAGGTGACCTGCTCCGAGCGCATCTCGGCGATCGCACGGGTGGCGGCGGTGGCGGCGCCGGCCGCGAGGACGGTCACCAGGGCGAGGACGAGCGCCGTCCCCCACGCCGAGCGCAGGTGGCGGCGCAGCAGCAGCCACAGCATCAGCGCACCTCCTCCCGGTAGCCGCCGTCGCGCGCCTGGGCGGTGACCGCGGCCCGCACGGCCAGCGCGACGGCGGCCAGGCCCGCGACCAGCAGGACCCCGGGCACGAGCGCGGCCGTGGGCGCGAACGCGGTGTCCGGCGTCGGCACGACGGCGAACCCGGTGAGCGTGGCCGCGGCCAGGCCGGGCACGGTGGCGACCGCGAGCGCCCACCCGGCGAGGAGCCCCGCGGCCAGCGCGGCGGCCGCGACGACGGCGAGCTCCGTGGCGCGGCTCGCCCCCTGCGCCCGGGGCGGCAGGCCGACCGCGCGGAGCACCGCGACCTCGCCGCGCCGCTCCCGCACACCGGCGACGCTCACCGCGCCCACGCCGACGAGGGCGAGCGCCACGGCCGCGAGCGCGGCGACCGCGAACGCCTGGCGCACCGGCCCCGCGGCGTCGGACCCCTCCGACCCGGTCGACGTCGTGACCTGGACCGGTGCCGTCCCGGCGGCGTCCCGGGCGGCCGCCGCCAGCCGGTCGACGTCGGCGCCGGGTGCCGCACGGATCCACGTCTCGGCGGCCTCGGGGACCACCGTGGCGAGGCGCAGGGACGCGGCCTGGAGGTCGGCGAGACCCACCATCGCCGCACCCTGGTGCAGGGAGCCCGGCACGACGTCCACGACGTCGACCACCCGCACGGACAGCCGCCCGCCCTCGCCCAGCGGGACCTCCGTCGTGTCCCCCGCGGTGAGGTCGAGCAGGCCGGCCAGGTCCTGGGACAGGACGGCGGGGGCCGGCTCGCTCCCCGAGCCCGCCACCATGGCGCGGAACGGCGAGGGCGTCGCCTCGTGGTCGGCCTGGGCCGCGAAGCTCAGGCCCGTGCCCGGTCGGGCGCCGAAGGCGACCTTCGCCGCCGGGTCGTCGCGGGCGGGCGCCCAGTCGGCGCCGGCGACGTCGACCTCCGTCGTCGCGCCCTCGTCGGTGCTGGCGTCCAGCCCGTCCACGGAGAGCCGTAGCGTGGTGAGCGCGCTCGGCGAGCCCGGCAGCCGGGTGTCGAGCGCGACGACGGTCCACGTCCCCGGCGCGCCGTCGGCGGCGGCAGGGGCCGGCGGCACGTCGGCCCGGAGCTCGACCGTGCTCTCGGCGGGGCCGATCGGGCGGGTGTCGGCCCACCCGCCGCCGGGGTCGCCGTCGAGGTCCACGTCCAGCTCCTCAACGTCGACGCCGACGACCTGTCCGTCCGCGTCGGCGAGCCAGAGCCGGAGGGCGATCGTCGAGTCCTCGAGCACGAGGAGCCGCCCCCGCTCGGACGGCGCCGACGCGGTCGCCTCCTCGAGGGACGCCCAGGTGGCCGGCTCGCCGCCCGCCGCGCCCGTGGCCGCCTCTGCCGTGGCCGCTTCGTCCACGACGTAGTACTGCCCGGTGACGTGCAGCACCAGCCCGGTGGAGCCGGCCGGGAGCTCCGGGTTGTCCGCGTAGGGGCCCGAACCCTCCAGCGCCGCCGCGATCTCGTCGATGCCGCTCTGCCCGTGCGGCCCGCGTGCCACCAACGCGACCCGGTCGGGCGGGACGGCAGTGGTGGACAGGGGGACGCCGTCCACGACCGCCTCGGACACCCGCACGGGGGCGGCGTCCGTCGCGCCCGGCAGCGCCGCGTACGTCGCGGCGGGCCCGGGCGTCCCCTCCGTCGCGACGACGCGCACGTCGCTGCCCGCGGCGACGCCGGCGGCCGCCTCCCGCAGGTGCTGACCGGTCCCGGCGTACGCGGACGCGAGCACCACGCTCCCCGCGGCCACCACCACCAGGACGACGGGCACCGCCGTGACCGCGAGCCGCCGCGCCACCTGCCGCGCCGCGAGCACCCGGGTGCCCGGGCGGCGCGCGGTGAACGCCGCCCAGGCCCCCGACAGCGGACCGAGCAGCGCCACCGCCACGACGGCCGCAGCCGCGAGCACGAGCGCGGGCGCCGCGGCGGCGGCGGGGTCGGTCTGGCCGCCGTCGGGCGTGGGGACCAGGGGCGAGCCGTACCGCCGCAGCAGCCACGTGGTGAGCCCGGCGGCCACGACGACCAGCACGACGCTCCCCCACGTGGCGGCCCGTCGCGTGCGACCCGACCGGTCGGTCACCCGCAGCGCCGCGGCGGCACGGGCCTGCAGGCCGCCGACCGTCACCAGGAGGAGCAGCGCCCCCGCCGCCGTCGCCAGGGCCGCGGGCGCCAGCGTCCCCGCGAGGGACCCCCCGGGCGTGCCCTGGGCCGCCAGCACGGCCGCCGCCGCTCCGGCACCCGCGGCCGCCCCACCCACGACGACGAGCGCCGCCTCGGCCGCCGCCGCGGCCGTCAGCTGGGCCGCCGACGCCCCGCGCGAGACCAGGAGGTGCACCTCCGCCGCCCGCGTGCCCGCGAGCAGGCGCGCCACCTGCGCGACGGCGACCGTGCCGGCGAGCGTGAGCACGAGCATCGGGACGAGGGCCACGGCCGACGCCGCGGCGGCAGCGACCGACGCGGCGGCCGCCCGCTCCCCCAGGTCCCCGGTCACCGTCGCGCCGCGCACGGCGACGGCGTCGTCGCCGAGGACCGTGTCGAGGAGCGCCTCGGACCCGGCGGCGAGGACCGCGAGGTCGGCGGTGGCGGTGGCGGCCACGTCCGGCGTGAGCGTCCAGCGCACGAACGGGTCGTCGGAGTCGTCGTCGGGCACCTCCTCGCGGACCAGGTCGTACGGCGCGGGCGCGAAGAGCGCGTCGACGTCGCCGCGCAGCGCCGCGTCCTGCGCCGCCGCGTCGGCCTCCGGGGCGAGGCGGGTGGTCACCTGCACCTCCGCCGGGACGCCGCCCCGGGTCAGCCCGTCGTGGACGACGTCCACCTCGGCGGCGCGGACCGCTCCGACGGCGGTGCCGAGCGCCGCCGCGACGGTGGCGACCAGCAGCGCGACGAGGACCAGCAGCCCGCGTCGCGCGCCCGTGCGGCGCACCAGCAGCCGGGCGCGGCTCACCGACCCGCCCCCACGGCGTCCGGTACGCGGGACGCGGTCACGGGCGGTGCCCGCGCTTCTCGTTGCCGCGCCGGTAGTTGCCCGTCGCGCGGGCCAGCAGCTCCTGGTCGGTCTCGGGGTCGCGGCCGAGCAGCGCGGCCAGGCGGGCGGCGCGCGCCCCCGCGACCGTGACGACCGGGCGGCCGCCGCGGCTCACCAGGACCTTGCCGTCCTTGGTGACCCGGTGGTCGAACGGGTCGTCCTCGAGGCCCACGGGGTCCCCCTCAGCGACGCCACTCGTAGGGCGTGGTGGTGGACACCTTGACCAGGCCGGAGCGCTCCAGGATGGGCCGGGAGAACTCTGTCGAGTCGCTGTGCAGGTACGTCTTGCCGCGCTCGACGGCGGACCGGGCGCGCGCCGCGGTCAGCGCGCGGTAGATGCCGCGGCCCCGCCACTCGGGTCGGGTCGAGCCGCCCCACAGGCCGGCGAACGCGGTCCCGGGCACCGGCTCGAGGCGGCCGGCGCTGATCACCCGCCCGTCCGCCTCGGCCACCCACAGCTCCATCTCGGGGTCGCGCTCCTGCCGCCGCAGGATCTGCTCGGCGTGCCCCGACGTGGCCGGGTCGTCGCCGAAGACCTCGTCCGCCATCGCGGACATCGCGCGCACGTCCGCCTCGGCGGTGACGCGGCGCAGGGAGACGCCGGCCGGCAGCGGGACGTCCGCGACGAGGAGCCGCGCGTCGCCGATCATGATCGACTCCGGTTCCTGGGGCACGAAGCCGTGGTCGACCAGCGCCTCGTGCAGGCCCGGTGCGACGTCGTGGCCGCGGGTCTTCCACTCGGCGTTCGTGACCGTGGCGTCGTCGCGGAAGTGGGCGAGGGCGGCGGCCACGAACCCGCGGACGGTCGCGGCGTCGGCGCCGCCCAGGTCGCGGTAGGTGACGAAGCCGCGGCCACCCGCGAACGTGACGAGGCGCAGCGGACCGAGGCGGGTCACGGCGACGGCGCTCGGCGTCTCGGCGTCGGTTCGCAGCTGGTCGTCGTAGGCGGCGAGGAGGCGCGCGACGTCGAGGTCGGCGGCTGGTGCGTTCACGGCGGACACCCTTCCAGAGCGCAGCACGGCGGGGCAACGGTTTTCATCGTGCCGTACCGACCGGTCACGCCGTTGCCGCGCCGGGCCCGGGGTCGGCGGCGCGACGGTTCGCCGTCGGAGCGCTGCCCGGCCGTCGCCCGGGCCTCACTCCGCGGCCAGGTCGTCCCAGACCACGAAGACGGACCCGTCGTCGATCTCCGCGCCCGCCCCGCGGTAGGCGGCGAGCGCCGCGTCGTTGTCCGCCTCGGTGCCGGTCCACATGGCCCGGCAGCCGCGGGCGAGGGCCGCGTCCCGCAACGCCGCGAGCAGCGCGGTCGCCACCCCCTGCCGGCGCCACGCCGCGTCGACGCCCAGCTCGTACAGGAACAGCTCCGCGTCCTTGTCGGGGTGCCGCATCTCCACCCCCGACACGAACCCGACGTCGCGCCCGTCGGCCGCGCGCGCCAGCAGCACGACGTGGCCGGGGCGCCGCAGCGTGTCCGTCGCGCCCGCGAGCGAGACCGGGCCGTCGAACAGGTGCGACGCCGCGACGAGCTCCGCGGGGTCGGTGACCTGGACGACCGTCCAACGCGTCATGCCCACCATCGTCGTGCCGCGCAGGGCCGGGGGCGAGCCGGGCCGGGCTCCACATTGCACCCACGTCGAAAGTGTCACGCGGCAACCATTGCGCCCTTCCCTACCCGCCATGACTCCGGGACCGACGCCGACGATGCTGGCCGCCGAAGCGGCGGGCACCCTGCTGCCGAGCGGATCCGCGCTGCTCGGCTTCCTCGCCGCCTCCCTCGCGATGCTCGCCGTCCCCGGCCCGTCCGTCGTGTACGTCGTGGCGCGCACCACCGCCCACGGACGACGCGCCGGGCTGTGGTCGATGGCGGGCCTGGAGACCGGCGCAGCGCTGCACGTGGCGGCCACCGCGGCGGGGCTGGCGGCCCTGCTGGCGCGGTCGCCCGCGCTGTTCGACGCGGTGCGGTGGACCGGCGCCGCCTACCTGGTGTGGCTCGGGGTCCGCGAGCTGCGCGCGGCCCGGGCGCGCGCCACGTCCCCGGGAGACGACACCGGCGAGGACGCCGCACCGGCGTCGCCGCGCCGCTGGCGGCTCTTCGCGGACGGCGTCCTCGTGGACGTCCTCAACCCCAAGACCGCCCTGTTCTTCCTGGCCTTCCTCCCGCAGTTCGCCGACCCGGCGCGCGGCGCCGTCGCGCCGCAGCTGGCGCTCCTCGGAGGGCACTTCGTCGGCCTCGCCGCCCTGGTGGACTCCACGTACGCCCTGCTCGCCGACCGGATGTCGTGGCGGCTGCGCGCGTCGGAGCGCGCCCGGCGCCGGCTGGGCCGCGCCGCCGGCGGGATCTACCTGGCGCTGGCCGGCGCCGCGGTCGTGGTCTGACCGTCGCGGGCGGACGCAGGAGCGGCGCTCAGAGGTGCCGGGGGACGACGGCGCGCCGGGGGCGCAGCCACCAGCCACGCCGGTCCGCGTCGACCAGCAGGCGCAGCAGCAGGCCGCCGACGAGCAGCCCGCCCACCAGGTCGCTGATCCAGTGCCAGCCGAGGTAGTAGGACACGGCGACCGCGTTGAGCGCGACCAGCCCGACGCCGAGCCGCAGCGTCGTCATCGTGCGCGACGACACGGTCGTCCAGCGCCCGACGAGGTAGACGGCGGTGCCGTAGATCAGCACCGCCTCGGCGGCGTGGCCCGACGGGAAGCTGATGCCGCTCCAGCCGAGCTGACGCAGCCCGCCCTCGAACAGGTCGGCGTCGTCCGTCGTGGGCGCCGGACGCGCGAGCACCACCTTGAGCAGCCCCACTCCCCCGTAGAACGCCAGCTCGGCCATGGCCGCGCACCACAGCGGACGCCACGTGCGGTGCCGCCACGAGAGGGTGACCGCGACGGCCAGCAGCACCGGCAGGCACACCGCCTGCCCGGCGATCGGGTCGAGCACGTGCTGGATGAAGGGCTGCAGCCCCGGCGTCAGCGCCCTGGCCCAGTACCCGTGCGCGTCCTCGTCGACCCCCCGGAACGGGCCGGCCGCCAGGAGCGTCACCACGACCAGCCCCGCGAGGAGGGCGGGAGCCGACGTCAGGCCGCCGAGCGGCTCCTCCGACCGCCGGTCGCGCACCGCCCGGGTACCGGCGCGCGAGGCGTCGAGGGCGCGCGCGGGCGCGGTGGGAGCCTGGGGCAACATCGCGCACAGGGTAAGCAGCCCGGCTGGACATCACCTGGTCGAGCGCGTGTGGTGTGCCGCACGCTCTCCGTCCGCCCTGGTCAGGCGCGTGGCGCGAGCGCCGACACGAGCCACGCGTTGCGGGTGCGCAGCAGGCGCGTCATGTACCAGGTGAGCACCAGCCGCTCCACCAGCCTCCCCAACGGCCCCGCCGGAGCGGCGAACTCCACCGTGTCCGTCATCCGGGTACCGCCGGGCGCCGCCTCGAACCGGTGCTCGTGCCACCAGCGGCGGAACGGCCCGGCCACCTGCTCGTCGACGAACCAGTGCGGCGCGTCGTGGGCGCTGATGCGCGACGTCATGCGGAACAGGACGCCGAAGTGGCGCGCCCGCCATGTCACCGTGTCGCCGGGTCCCATCACGCCCGACGTCACGCCCGCCACCGCCCGCTCCCCCGAGCGGCGCATCGACGCCGTGTGCGCGTCCACCGACAGGCTCGCCGCGAAGCACGCCTCCGGGGACGCCGGGATCTCGGTGGTCAGCACGATCGTCGGCACCCGGCGATCGTAGGCCCGCCGCAGCCGGGAGCGGTCACGCCCGCGGGAGGGGCAGTCCCGCCGGCACGTCGTCTCGGCTGCCTCCGTAGGCGCGCATCGCGACGGTCTGCCGCTCGAAGAAGTCGCCCAGCCTCGCGGCTGCGGGCGCCGCGACGCCGACGTCGTCCAGCGCCCGGCGGAACAGCCCGACGCACACCTCGTCGAGCTCCGCGTGCTCCCCGTTGCCCGCGTGCATGCGCTGCACCGTCGACTCGTCCCCGTAGCCGCCGGTGTACAGGCGCGGACCGCCGAGCGTCTCGGCCAGGTACGCGGCGAGGCGCTCGTCGTGCTGCGGGTGCAGCGTGCCGTGCGAGAAGGGGTGCGCCGCCACGGGGTCGGCCAGGCACAGCGCGTTCCAGCGGCGGCACACCGCCAGCAGGACGTCGAAGCCCCCGACGTCGTCGTACAGGGTCATCGCCCCAGTATCCACGCCGCGGGACCGCCGCGACGTGTGAATCACCATTCACAAGATCCGTGACTTCCGGCGGGCGCGCTGCCACACTCGGGCACGACGACGGACGAGACGACGACGTGAGGGAGCCCCTGATGCCCGACCTGCCCGCACTGGCCGACCTGCCCGGCACGGTGGCGACGACAGCAGCGAGGGCGGCCCTCGTCCGCGAGGCCGGCGGGCCCGCGACGCTCGCGGACGTCACGCTGGACGCTCCGGGCGACGGCGAGGTCCTGGTCCGCGTCCACGCGTCCGGCGTCTGCCCCACGGACCTCTTCGGCATGGCGGGCGGCGCCGGCGACCGGTTCCCCGCGATCTTCGGGCACGAGGGCGCGGGGGTCGTCGAGTCCGTCGGGCCGGGCGTCGGGTCGCTCCGGCCGGGCGACCACGTCGTGCTCAGCTTCGACGCGTGCGGACGGTGCCCGACCTGCGTCGACGGCCACCCCGCCTACTGCGACGACTTCGCCGACCTCAACTACCGCTCGCGGTCGCGCGCCCGGGCCGACGGCGCCGCGGCGACGACCGGGTGGATGGCCCAGTCCTCCTGGGCGACGCACGCGCTGGCGCGCGCCAGCAACGCGGTGCGCATCGACGACGACGTGCCCTGGGCGGTCGCGGCCCCGCTCGGCTGCGGGATCCTCACCGGAGCAGGGACGGTCCTGCGCGTGCTGGCCCCCGGCCCGGACGACACGCTCCTCGTCGTCGGCGCCGGCACGACCGGGCTCGCCGGCGTCATGGCGGCGCGGCACCGCGGCGCGGGGCGCGTCGTGGTCAGCGACCCCGACCCCGACCGGCGCGCCCTGGCGCTCGAGCTCGGCGCGAGCGACGCCTTCGCCCCGGAGGACGTGCCGGCCCGCAGGCTCGCGGCCACGCACGTGCTCGACACGGTCGGGCGGCAGGAGACCATCGACCTCGCGCTCGCCGCGCTCGCCCCGCGCGGGGTGTGCGCCACCGTGGCGCTGCACGCCGGGGCGAACCGGGTCACGGTGTCGCAGACGCAGGTGTTGTGGGGGCGCACGCTCACCGGCGTCATCGAGGGGGACGCGGTCGTGGCCCGGGACGTCCCGCTGCTCGTCGCGCTGTGGCGCGCCGGGCGCCTGCCGGTCGAGCGGCTCGTGCGTGGCTACCCGTTCGACCGGGTCGGGTCGGCGATCGACGACCTCCGCGCGGGGCGCACGATCAAGCCGGTGCTGCTGATGGACGACGACGCGGCGACCTCCCCCGCACCGGCCGCCCCGGCCGTCCCGGTCACCCTGGTGGACCTGCTCCGGGACGGGCGGGTCCCGGCGGCCGACCTCCCCGCGCTGTGGCGCTCGCTGCCGCCCGTGCGGACCCACGAGCTGCGCGGGCTGTGGCACGGCTTCGGGGTGAGCACGGAGCACCGCACCCAGCGCCTGCTGACCCGCACCGGCTGGTACGGGAAGCTCTTCCGCGCCGACGACGACGTGTCCCCCCTCGTCTGCGAGACGCCGGACGGCACCCTCGTCGCCGAGGCGCGCCTCGCCCGTGGCGGCGCCACGCTGCGCACGGTGGAGCACGACGGCGTCGTCACGGCGTCGATGGTCTACGACGGGCAGCCCGTGATCGACCACTTCACCCGCCTGTCGGACGACGCCGTCCTCGGCGTGATGACGGGACGCGACGCCGCCGACGACGGCGCGCTCTACTACTTCGTCCTCGAGCGGGCGGCGGACCGGCAGGTCGCCGTCGGCGACGACTGAGCCGGCGGTCGACGCCTCAGACCAGCGAGCCGAGGAACGCCAGGGCGCGCTCGCGCAGCAGCGCGGCCGCCGCGGGGTCGTGCCCCCTCGTCGAGGAGTCGGCGAACAGGTGCGCCGTGCCCGAGTAGAGGAAGAGCTCGGCCGTCGGCACGGAGCTCGCCAGCGCGCGGGCGGACTCCAGGTCCTCCGCGAACCACTCGTCGTCCACGCCGCCGTGCACCTGGACCGGTACGCCTTCCGGCCAGGCCCCGAACTCCTCGACCGGGAGGCACGCGTCGACGAAGAGCGCGCCGACGGCGCCCGGCCGCGTCTGGGCGAGCCGCTGCGCCGGCATGACTCCCATCGAGAAGCCCGCGTACACGAGCTCCGCGGGGAGCGCCTCCGCGGCGGCGACGCCTCGGGCCATCACCGTGTCGAACCCGAGCTCCTGGGCGTGGGCGACGCCCGTCTCGACGTCGTCGAAGGTCCGGCCGTCGAAGAGGTCGGGCACGTGCACGACGTGACCCGCAGCCGCGAGCTCGTCGGCGAACGCCCGGACTCCCGGCGTCAGCCCCTGGGAATGGTGGAACAGGACGATCTCGGCCATGGCCCCTCCTCGAGGATCCGGCAGGCACGATCCAGAAACTTCGAACGTTCCAGAACGTTAGTATCGTCGACCATGGACGGCAAGACCCCCGACTACGAGCTCGAGGACCGGATCGCCCTGACCGGCCCCGACCAGGTCCGGGCGCTCGGCAACCCGCTCCGCACCACGATCCTCGGCCTGCTCCACGAACGCGCGGCGAGCGTCACCGAGCTCGCCGGCGCCGTCGGCCGCCCCAAGAGCACGGTCGCCCACCACGTGAAGGTGCTCGTCGACGCCGGCCTGCTGCGGGTGGTCCGGACGCGCCGGGTCCGCGCCGTCGAGGAGGCCTTCTACGGCCGGACCGCCCGGCTGTTCCACGTCGCTCTCGGGAGCACCGCCGAGGGGGCCCGCGACGACGGCGACCGACCGCTGGACTTCAACGACCTCGAGGTCGCCGCGCACGAGTCCGAGCCCGCGTACCTCGAAGGACAGCTGTGGGGCTTCCTGCGGCACGCGCGGATCGACGAGGCGCAGAAGCAGGAGTTCTGGCAGCGCATGGCGGCGCTCGTGGAGGAGTTCGACGCCCTCCCCCGCCGCGGCGACGTGGTGCACGGGTTCGCCGTCGGCGTCTACCCGGTCGCGGGCTACCCGCGCCTCCCGCCGTCACCGGAGACGACCGACGAGCGGGCCGCGGGACCTGTCGCCGGACGAGGGCGGTCGGAGTAGCGTCCTGCCCAGGTGTCCGACGACGGCGACGGGACGAGCGACGATGAGCCACTACCTCATCTACTTCAACCAGCAGTGGGTGGGCGACCACGACCCCGAGTGGTTCGCCGAGCGCGGGCCGCTCGCCAACGCCGTCGTGAACGACATGAGGGACGCCGGCGTCCTCGTGTTCGCGGCCGGCGTGGACGAGGACGACGACGCCGCCGCCACCGCCGACGCCACCAGCGGCACGCCCGTGATCACCGCAGGGCCGTACGCCCCGACGGAGCAGCGCATCGGCGGCCTGACGATCATCGACGTCGCGGACGACGACACCGCCAGGGAATGGGCCGGCCGGGTCGCCGAGGCGTGCGGATGGCCGCAGGAGGTCCGCCGGGTCGTCTGACCCGGCACCCCCGGCCGCGGCTCGCGGCGACCCCCGCGGCTCGGACGCGAGCTACACGTTGAAGCGGAACTCCACGACGTCGCCGTCCTGCATGACGTAGTCCTTGCCCTCGACGCGCGCCTTGCCGGCGGAGCGGGCGGCCTGCACGGAGCCCGCCTCGACGAGGTCGTCGAAGGAGATGACCTCGGCCTTGATGAAGCCGCGCTCGAAGTCGGTGTGGATGACGCCGGCGGCCTGCGGGGCGGTCCAGCCCTTGCGAATCGTCCAGGCGCGCGACTCCTTGGGGCCGGCGGTGAGGTAGGTCTGCAGGCCGAGCGTGTGGAAACCGACGCGCGCGAGCTGGTCGAGCCCCGCCTCCTCCTGGCCGGAGTCGGCGAGCATCTCCTTGGCGTCGTCCTCCTCGAGCTCGACGAGCTCGGACTCGAACTTCGCGTCGAGGAAGACGGCGTCCGCGGGGGCGACGAGGTCGCGCAGGCGCTGCTGCATGCCCTTGTCGGCGAGACCGGCCTCGTCGGTGTTGAACACGTAGATGAACGGCTTGGCCGTGAGCAGCTGCAGCGACGCGACGTCGGCGAGGTCGAGCCCCTCGGCCTTCGCGCCCTGGAAGAGCGTCGTGCCGGACTCGAGGATCTTCTGCGCGGTGGTGGCGGCGGCGAACAGCGCGGCATCGCCCCGCTTGATCTTGACCTCCTTCTCCATCCGCGGAAGCGCCTTCTCCAGCGTCTGGAGGTCGGCGAGGATCAGCTCGGTGGAGATGGTCTCGATGTCGCCCTCGGCGTCCACCGAGCCCTCGACGCGGACGACGTCGCCGTCGTCGAACACGCGCGTGACCTGGCAGATCGCGTCCGCCTCGCGGATGTTCGCGAGGAACTTGTTGCCCAGCCCCTCGCCCTCCGAGGCGCCCTTGACGATGCCCGCGATGTCGACGAACGACACCGTCGCGGGCAGGATCCGCTCACTGCCGAAGATCTCCGCGAGCTTGTCCAGCCGCGGGTCCGGGAGCGGGACCACGCCGACGTTGGGCTCGATCGTCGCGAACGGGTAGTTCGCCGCGAGCACCTGGTTGCGGGTCAGGGCGTTGAAGAGCGTGGACTTGCCGACGTTGGGCAGGCCGACGATGCCGATGGTGAGTGCCACGTCGGGAGAGTCTACGTGGCGGGGGTCAGCGGGCCGCCCGGGCACGCTCCTCGAGGGTCGTGAGGTCACGCTCGACGAACTGCAGGTGTGCCCAGTGCTCCCGGGCGACGACGCCGAGGCTCTGGTGCACCGCGCGTGTGAGCCCCTCCGGCGCCCACGGCGGGAGCCGCGGGGCGTCGACCGTGACGTCCGTGCCGGCGAGGTCGTCGTAGCTCGCGTACACCTCGGCGATACGGTCGGCGTGCGCCGCCAGGGTCTCCTCCAGCGACGGCGCCGCGGCCAGGTCCACCCCGAGGGCCGCCACCTCCGGCTCGTACTCGGTGAACGGCAGACCGGCGTACCAGAACGGGTCGTCGATCCCCCGCAGCCCGTACCGGATCCAGCCGTCCATGGCGAACACGAGGTGCCGCAGCGTCTGCGCCGTCGACCACTCGCCGTCGACCGGCTCGTCGACCGCGCCGGGCGCCAGCGCCGCCGCCCGCGCGAGGTGCGCGTCCCAGGCGCGCAACGCCGCGTCCAGCGACGCGCGCTGCTCGGCGGGGTCCGCCGACCGGGCCTGCTCGCGCCCCGGGTACCGCCGGTTCAGCTCCGCCTCGATCAGGGGCGCGACGTCGACACCGTTGACCCGCAGCCCGGTGATCTCGCCGTCGAGGTCGGCGTCCGTGAGGTCGACGCCGCGCATGACGGCTCCGGGCATGAAGCTCTGGTCGAACCGCACGCCGTCGAGCTGCACGAGGCGGAACGTCGAGCCCGTCATGTCGGCCTCGACGAACCGGGCTCCCCGGAGCTCGTCGTCCGGCCCGAACCGTGCCTCAGCGCTGACCATGCGACGACCGTAGGTCCGGGCACCGACACTCAGACGTCGACGTCCTGGTGCCAGGACTCGGTGACGTAGGACGTGCGCCAGCCCCAGCTCTCGTACAGCGACGCGGCGCCGGTCGGGCTGTCGGCGTCGACCTCGAGCCCCACGCGGTCGCGGCCCCGCGCCGCCGCGTCACGGACGACGGCGAACAGCAGCGCCGTCGCCACGCCACGCCCACGGGCTCGCCGGTCGGCGCCCAGGTACTCGATGTAGCTGCCCTCCTTGCCCGACGGGCCCGACGGCAGGACGGCGCCCACGAGGGCGCCCATCGGCTCGGGCGGCGCGTCGGGCCGCTGGGGGTCGGAGACGAACGCCAGCCACCAGTGGTCCCACCGGTGCCCGGGGTCCGAGCGCAGCCGCACCAGGAACTCGCCGAAGCTCTCCCGGTAGGAGTTGAAGTGATCCTCGAACGCGCTCTCGAGCACCCGGTGCACGGTCTGCAGGTCCTCGGCGACGGGCATGCCGTCGTCGTGCGTCGCGACGCGCCGCACCGTCACGCCCGGGCGCGGGTCCGGCAGCACGCCCCGGTGCGCCTCCTCCGCCACGACGGGCCGGGACATCTGCAGCCACGAGCGGGCCTTGGCGTACCCGGCGGCGGCGAGCCAGCCCTGCTGGGTCGTGTCGCCCGCGAACGCGCCGGCGTCGAGCTGGGTGCGGTGCACCCCGCGCTGCGCCGCGAGCTCCCTCCCCTGTCGCGCCGCCCAGGCGTAGCCCGCGGCCGCCAGGTCGTCGGCGGCCGGGGCCGCGCGGTCGACGTCGACCCCCACGACGACGCGGCCCGCGGCACGGTCGTGCGCCCACGCCCAGCCCTGGACCACGCCCTCGGGGTCGCGCGCCACGACCTGGCGGCGCGTCCACGACACCGGGCCCGCCACCTCCGCGGCGAGAGCGTCCTGGTTCACGACCGACGAGCCCGTGAACGGGGCGGCGACGGCCCCGCGCAGCTCGCCGAGGCGAGGCAGGTCGGCCAGGTCGGGGGCCGACGTCGTCCAGCCGTCAGGCAGGGGCAGGTGCTCGAGGTTCTCGGAGGTCACGCGTCCCATTGTCGCAAAGGGTCCCTTGAGCTCCCCATGACCGCCTCGTCACGAAGTCCCGCGCGAGCCCGCCGGGACGTCACCCGAAGGCCATCACCTGCTGCAGCAGCTCGGGGAGGCGGCGGTCGTAGGTCCGGGCGCCCCAGCGCACGCCCAGCAGCAGCACGAGCACGCCGGTGACGAGCCCGACGCCGAGCGCCGCCCAGCCGAGGGCCGCCTGGGGCAGCAGGATCGCGGGCAGCGCGAGCGCGAGCGTGGGCACGCTCACCGCGAGGATGATCCCCATCGTCGCCATCTGGGCGAGCATCGTCGCCATCGTGGCGCCCTGCGGCGACTTGAACGGGCTCTCCCCCGGCTTCGGCACGGGGTAGACGAGCCGCGCGGACACGGCGCTCGAGATCCCGAGCGACGCGCCCAGCGTGCCGGCCGTGAGGCCGAGCATGGCGGGCAGCGCGTCCCAGCGGCCGGCGACGGCGCACCCGACCACGGCGAACGCGACGCACAGGGGCAGCCCCGCCACCAGCACGGGCAGCACGCGGCCCCACCGGTCGGTCCTCCCCCGGACGCCGGTCGCGACGTGCAGCGCGAACGCGGTGTTGTCGTAGCCGACGTCGTTCGAGATGCCGAAGCCGAGCAGCCACGCCGCCAGGGGCGCCATGAGGAGCAGGATCACCCCGCCCGCGCCGTTCGTCGTCCCGACGGCGAGCAGCACCAGCGGCAGCAGCGGCACCATCGCGATCGACGCGGCGTACCGGGGGTCGCGCACCCAGTAGGTCGCGGTCCGCGCGGCGACCGCCCCCAGCGGCGTGGCGGGCAGCCGGCCGAACCAGCCGAGACCCTTGGCCGCCGTGGCCGACGAGCCGCCGCCGTGCGGCGTCACGAGCTCGCGGGCGAGCGCCCGGTCCCACACGACCCAGGCGAGGGCGAGCGTGGCCAGGCAGATCGCGGCCCGGGCCACGAGGAGGGCCCACGCGCCGTCGTGGACCGCCGAGGCCAGGGCCCACGGCGCCCCCAGCGGCGTCCAGCCGACGACGCCGGCCAGCGGCGCGATCGCCGCCCCCAGCGCGTCCGCGCCGGCCCCGTCCACGGTCACCTCGACGCCGTCCGCCAGCCAGCCGACCGCGGGCCCGATCAGCAGGAGCGGCACCACGGCGACGATCGCCAGCACCTCGCGGTACCGCCGCGAGTCGAGCAGCGGCGCGAGGGCGGTCGTCGCCGCCCGGGAGCCCACGACGCACAGCGCGGTGGCGAGGACGCCGCCGACCAGCGCCGCGACGAGCGCGGCCGGCTGCCGCCACCAGGCGAAGGAGACGCCCAACGCGCCGAGCGTCGTGACCGCCGCGGGGATCGACACGAGCCCCGCCAGCGCGAGCCCGGCCAGCAGCGTGCGCCGCGGGATGGCGAAGGTGACGAAGCGCCGCGGGTCGAGGGTCGCGTCGACCCCGAACGCGAAGACGGGCACGACCCACCACGCGAGGACCACGAGCGCGCCCGCCAGGGTGAGGACGTGGCCCGTCACGACCGGGTCCGCGGTGCCTCCGGCCACGGCGGCGGCCACCACCAGGACCAGCACGCCGAGCCCGTACAGGGACCCGATCACCAGCCCGATCGTCTGCCACACGCTCCGGCGGAACGTGTTGGCCAGGAGGGTCAGCTTGAGGCGGACGAGCTGCGCAACCACGCCAGTCCCTCCGACTCCCGACGGCCGCCGACGAGGTCGACGAAGCGGTCCTCGAGGCTCTGCTCCCCGCGCACGTCGGCGACAGTGCCGGCCGCGAGCACGTGCCCGCCGGCGATGACCGCCACGTGCGAGCACATCCGCTGCACCAGGTCCATGACGTGGCTCGACACGACGACCGTGCCGCCGTCGGCCACGTACCCGTGCAGGATGTCGCGGATGTTCGCGGCGCTGACGGGGTCGACCGCCTCGAACGGCTCGTCCAGCACGAGCACGCGCGGCGCGTGGATCATCGCCGACGCCAGGCCGATCTTCTTCGTCATGCCGGCGGAGTAGTCGACGACGAACGTGTCGCGGTCGCCGACGAGGTCCATCGCCTGCAGCAGGTCCTCGGTGCGCTCCGCGACCGTGGCCCGGTCCAGCCCGCGCAGCAGGCCCGCGTAGGTGAGGAGCTGCGCGCCGGTGAGCCGGTCGAACAGCCGCACGCCGTCCGGCAGCACGCCGAGCGCGGCCTTCGCCTCCTCGGGCCGGGCCCACAGGTCCGTGCCGTGGACGTGCACGGTGCCGAAGTCGGGCCGCAGCAGGCCGGTCGCCATCGACAGGGACGTCGTCTTGCCGGCGCCGTTGGGGCCGACGAGGCCGAAGAACGAGCCGGTCGGGACGTCGAGGTCCACGCCGGCGACGGCGATCTTCTGGCCGAACCGCTTCCACAGGCCGCGCAGGCTCAGGGCGGCGGCGAGGTCGGGCGGAGGGACGGGGGCGGGGGCGGCGGGCGGCGGCCCGGTCTGGTCGCTCACGGGTCAACCGTAGTGCGCGGAGCGCCGCGTGGGGGCTGGGACGTGTCGGTGCCCCATGACACCGTGTGGCGCATGACGACGAGCCTCGCAGTGATCCTCATCCTCGGCGCCCTGGGCGTAGGAGTGCTGGTGGGGTGGCTGGGGCACGCGACCCGCGCCGCGAGGGCGGGCCGGTCCGACGAGCTCCAGCGGGTCCAGGAGCACGGCGAGCTCGAGGTCCTGCGGCGCGACGCCGCCGAGCTGCGCAGCCGCCTCGGGCAGGCGGCGCAGGAGAGCGAGCGCCGGCTGGCGGAGCAGCGCGCGCAGTCCCGCGAGGAGGCGGACCGGCGCGTGACGGAGGCGCGCGAGCAGGCCGACCGGCTGCTCACCCAGGTGCGCGAGCACCTCGAGGAGCAGCTCGCCGAGGCCAAGGGCGACCAGGAGGCCGCGGCACAGCGGTTCCGCGCGCTGGCCAACGACGTCCTCACGGCGAACCAGAAGCAGTTCCTCGACCTCGCGGACGAGCGGCTGCGGCGCAGCACGCAGAAGAACGACGAGACGCTCGCGCAGCGTGAGCAGGCGATCCGCGCGCTGCTCGACCCGATGAGCAAGACCCTCGACAAGGTCAACGCCCGCGTCGACACCGCCGAGCAGGCGCGCCTCCAGGGGCACACGGCCCTCACGGAGCAGCTGCGCCAGCTCGAGACGGTCAACTCGCAGCTGCGCGTCGGCACCAGCGACCTCGTCTCGGCGCTGCGGTCCAACCAGACGCGCGGCGTGTGGGGCGAGCTCCAGCTGAAGCGCGTGGTCGAGGCCGCCGGGATGGTGGACCACGTCGACTTCGAGGCGCAGGTCCACCGCACGACGGCCGAGGGCGACACCCTGATCCCCGACCTGGTCGTCAGCCTGGCGGGCGGCAAGAACATCGTGGTCGACGCGAAGGTGCCGCTCAGCGCGTACCTGCGCGCCCAGCAGGCGGAGAGCCCCGCCGACGGCGACAAGGAGCTCGACGCCCACGCCAAGGACCTCGCCAAGCACGTGGACGTGCTGGCGGGCAAGGCCTACTGGGCGCAGTTCGACGCGGCGCCCGAGTTCGTGGTGCTGTTCGTCCCGGCCGAGCCCATCCTGGCGGCGGCGGTCGAGCGCCAGCCCGACCTGCTCGAGACGGCGATCCGCAAGCGGGTGCTCGTCGCCACCCCGATGACGCTCGTCGCCATGCTGCGCACCGTGGCGTACGCGTGGCAGCAGGACGCCATCGCCGAGGACGCCCAGAAGGTGCTGCAGACCGGCAAGGAGCTCTACGCGCGCATCGTCACGATGACCAAGAGCATCACCAAGCTCGGTCAGTCGATGACCGCCGCGACCAAGCACTACAACTCGTTCGTCGGGTCGCTCGAGACCCGCGTGCTGCCGCAGGCGCGGCGGATGGTCGAGCTCAAGGTCGTGGACGCGGGCCAGGCCATCGAGCCGCTCAAGGCGGTCGAGGACACGACCCGCGCGGTCACCAAGCCCGAGCTGCTGGCGGTCGAGGAGGGCCTGGTCGTCGACCTCGGCACCCTGACCGCGGACGGGGACCGCGACGACTCGGTCGAGTCGCTCGTCGACGCCGCGCAGCGCGACCTCGAGCGCGCGGCCGGGGCCGAGGAGAAGGGCGAGTCGGCCGCCGGCTGAGCCGCGCGACCGGCGGCGTCAGGCCGGCTCGACGGGCAGCGCGGTCCGCGCGCCGCGACGGGGGCGCTTCTCCTCGTGGCCCGCGGCCTTGAGGCCGCGCGCCAGCTCGCGCGGCAGGGAGAACATCAGGTCCTCGGTGGCGGTGCGGACCTCCTCGACCGCGCCGAAGCCGTGGCTGTCCAGGTGCGCGATGACGTCCTGCACGAGGATCTCGGGCACCGACGCGCCGGACGTGACGCCCACCGTCGTCGCGCCGTCGAGCCAGGCGTCCTCGATCTCGGTCGCGCGGTCCACCCGGTACGCGGTGCGGGCGCCGGCCTGCAGCGCCACCTCGACCAGCCGCACCGAGTTCGACGAGTTCGCGGAGCCCACGACGACGACGACGTCGCACTCCGGGGCCAGCTTCTTCACCGCGACCTGGCGGTTCTGCGTGGCGTAGCAGATGTCGTCGCTGGGCGGGTCCTGCATCTCGGGGAACCGGTCGCGCAGGCGGCGCACGGTCTCCATCGTCTCGTCCACGGACAGGGTGGTCTGCGAGATCCAGACGACCTTGTGCGGGTCGCGGACCTGCACCTGGTCGACCTCGTCCGGGGAGTTGACGACCTGCACGTGGTCGGGCGCCTCGCCGGCGGTGCCCTCGACCTCCTCGTGGCCGGTGTGGCCGATGAGGAGGATGTCGTAGTCGTCCTTGGCGAACCGGACGGCCTCCTTGTGCACCTTCGTCACCAGCGGGCAGGTGGCGTCGATGGTGTCCAGGCTGCGGGCCGCGGCGGACGCGCGGACCGCGGGCGAGACGCCGTGCGCGGAGAAGACGAGCCGCGCGCCCTCGGGCACCTCGTCCGTCTCGTTGACGAAGATCGCGCCGCGGTCGCGCAGCGTCTCGACCACGTGCTTGTTGTGCACGATCTCCTTGCGCACGTACACGGGCGCGCCGTACGTCTCGAGCGCCTTCTCCACCGCGACCACCGCACGGTCCACCCCCGCGCAGTAGCCGCGGGGCGCGGCGAGGAGCACGCGCTTGGTGGTCGTCGGGGTGGCGGGGGCCGGGCTGGTCACAGTCACGCGGCCAGTCTAGGTGGGCGGGTGTGGACGTCCTGTGACGGGCGCCTGACGGCCGCCCGAGGAGCTCGTCGGGGGCGTGGGGCATGCTGGACGGCGTGTCGGACACGTCCCAGCCGGAATCCCGGACAACAGCCCAGCCGCAGCCCCTGCCCGAGCTCGCCCGCGACACGACCGCGGAGCGCCCGTGGCCGGTGCGGCTGCTGTCCGCGAAGATCCGGGACTACGTCGCGAGGATGTCGTCGGTCTGGGTCGAGGGCCAGGTCGTGGAGCACACCTACCGCCCCCGGGCGGGGATGCAGTTCGTCACGCTGCGCGACACCGACGCCGAGGCCTCGCTGCCCGTGCACCTGCTGTCGCGGATCTACGAGGGTCTCCACCACAAGCCCGAGGTGGGCGACCACGTCGTGGTGCAGGCCAAGCCCGAGTTCTGGGTCAAGACCGGCCGCCTGTCGATGCGCGCGACGGCGGTGCGCCAGGTGGGCGTCGGCGAGCTGCTCGCCCGCATCGACCAGCTCCGCCGCGTGCTCGCGGCCGAGGGCCTGTTCGACCTCGACCGCAAACGCCCGCTGCCGTTCCTGCCCGCCGTCGTGGGCCTCGTCTGCGGGCGCGAGTCGAAGGCCGAGCACGACGTCGTCGTGAACGCGCGCGCCCGCTGGCCGCAGGTCCGGTTCGAGATCCGCGAGGTCGCGGTGCAGGGCGTCGACGCCGTGCGCGAGGTGAGCGGCGCGATCGCCGATCTCGACGCCCGGCCGGAGGTCGAGGTGATCGTCGTGGCGCGCGGCGGGGGCTCGGTGGAGGACCTGCTGCCGTTCAGCAACGAGGCCCTGGTGCGGGCGGCCGCAGCCTGCACGACGCCGCTGGTCAGCGCCATCGGGCACGAGACCGACACCCCGCTGCTGGACCTCGTCGCCGACCACCGCGCGTCGACCCCGACGGACGCCGCGAAGCAGGTCGTGCCCGACGTCGCCGAAGAGCGGCTGCGCCTCGACCAGGCGCGCCGGCGGATGCGCGCCGCGGTCTCGGCCCGGGTGGAGCGGGAGCAGCACGGCCTCGACGCGCTGCGGACGCGGCCGGTGCTGGCCCGGCCCCAGACGACGGTCGACGTCCGCGAGCGCGAGATCGCCCAGCTCGTGCGGCACGCCCGCCACCGGCTGGACGCCGCGCTGCTGCGCGCCGCGGGCGAGGTCGGGCGGCTCGAGGCCCAGGTCCGCGCGCTCTCGCCGCAGGCCACGCTCGAGCGCGGGTACGCCGTCGTGCAGCGCGGGGACGGGCACGTGGTGCGCGCGGCCCGCGACGTCGCGACCGGCGACGCGGTGCACGTGCGCGTCGCCGAGGGATCGCTGGAGGCCGCCGTCACCGCGACGGCCGCACCCGCGCAGCCCGCCTGAACCGGTCCGCGAGCCGGCCGAACGCCGCGGCCAGCTCGTCCCCCTCGAGCACCTCGACGTCCATCCCGAGCTGCGTGATCCACAGGGCGAGCCGGTCGGGGTCGTCGCTGCCGACCTCGACCCGGCAGCTGGACGGCCCGGTCTCCTCCACCTCGAGCGGGGAGCCGACCTTCGCGACGACCTCCGCGGCCGACGCGTGCACGAGGATCCTGGCCCGGTAGCGCCACGTCGCCCGGCCCACCCGCGCCACGACGTGCCGCAGCACCACGTCCTCGGGGATGACGCGCGGCCGGAACCGCGACCCGGTGGGCGGGCGCAGGGCGATCCGGTCGGCACGGAAGACGCGCCAGTCCAGGCGGTCGAGGTCCCAGGCCAGCAGGTACCAGCGCGACCCCCAGCGCACCAGGCGGTGCGGTTCCGTGTGCCGGGACGACTCGGAACCGTCGTGGGTGGTGTAGCGGAACCGGAGCCGTTCGCCGGCCCGGATCGCGGCGGCGACACCACCGAGCACCTCCAGGTCGGGCGCCGGGTCCCCGTCCGGCACGACGCTCGTCGCCTCCCGGACGGCCTCGACGCGCCGCCGCAGGTGCGCGGGCATCACCTGCTCGACCTTCGCGAGCGCGGTGAGGGCGGTCTCCCCCTCGCCGAGCGGCCCGTGCGCGGCCGCGGTGAGCCCGATCGCGACCGCCACCGCCTCGTCGTCGTCCAGCACCAGCGGCGGCATCGCCGACCCGGCGGCGAGCCGGTACCCGCCGGCGACCCCGGGCCGGGCCTCGACGGGGTAGCCGAGCGAGCGCAGCTTGCCGACGTCGGTGCGCACGGTGCGGGTGCTCACCCCGAGCCGCTCGGCGAGGTCTCCGCTGGTCCAGTCGCGCCGCAGCTGCAGCAGGGACAGGAGCTGGAGGAGCCGGGCCGAGGTCTCGAGCATGTTCGGAGCATCTCACCCATCGCGGAAGCAAGTCTTCCGCGATTGCTGCGAGCGTGGAGCCATGACCGAGAACACCGCAGACACCTCCCTCGTCCCCTTCCGCGTCGAGGTCCCGCAGGCGGACCTCGACGACCTGCGCGACCGGCTGGCCCGCACCCGCTGGCCCCTGCCCGTGCCCGGCCGCGACGACCGCACGGACTTCGGCCGCGGCATCCCCCTGCCGTACCTGCGCGAGCTGGCCGCCTACTGGCGCGACGACTTCGACTGGCGCGCGCAGGAGGCCGCCCTGAACGCGCACGAGCAGGTCACGACCGTCGTCGACGGCCAGACCTTCCACGTCGTGCACGCCCGCTCCGCGGACCCGGACGCGATCCCGCTGCTCCTGTGCCACGGGTGGCCGGGGTCGTTCGTCGAGTACCAGCGCCTGATCCCGCTGCTCACGGACACGTTCCACGTCGTCGTCCCGTCCCTGCCCGGGTTCGGCTTCTCGACGCCGCTGTCCGGCACCGGCTGGGAGGTGGCGCGCACCACCGAGGCCTACGCCGAGATCATGACCCGCCTCGGGTACGACCGGTTCGCCGTGCACGGCACCGACATCGGGGCCGGCACCACCGGCCGCCTGGCGGGCCTGTACCCCCAGCGCGTGATCGGCACCCACGTCGGGAGCGACGGCCGGTCGCTCGGCATGGTGGGCACCGCGTATCCCGCTCCCGACGGGCTGACCGACGACGAGGTGGCGCAGATCGACGCGGTCCGCGCGCGCGACGCCGCCGAGCACGGCTACTTCGAGATGCAGAACCACCGCCCCGACACGATCGGCGCAGCCCTCACCGACTCGCCGGTCGGTCAGCTCGCCTGGGTCGCGGAGAAGTTCCAGACCTGGACCAACCCCGCGCACCCCACGCCTGCGGAGTCCGTCGACCGCGACCAGCTCCTGGCCAACGTGTCGCTGTACTGGTTCACCCGCAGCGGGGCGTCGAGCGCCCAGTTCTACTACGAGGCGTCGCACTCCGGGCTCGACTGGCTCTCCGCCTCCGACGTCCCGTCCGCGTGGTCCGTGTTCGACACGCACCCGCTCATGGCGAAGGTGTTCAACGGCTGGGGCGCGATCGACCAGTGGGTGGAGCACGCCGAGGGCGGGCACTTCCCCGCGATGGAGGAGCCCGAGCTGCTCGCCGCGGACCTGCGCGCCTTCTTCAGCGGCCGGTCGTGACCGGCGCCCGAACCTCCGACGCGCGTCACCGTGCGCGGGCGACCCGCCCCTCGTCCCAGACGGGCTCGGGCGTCTCGCGCACGGTGCCGTCCGCGCCGAACACCAGGAACCGGTCGAACGAGCGCGCGAACCAGCGGTCGTGCGTGACGGCGAGGACGGTGCCGTCGAACGCCTCCAGGCCGTCCTGCAGCGCCTCGGCGCTGGCCAGGTCGAGGTTGTCCGTCGGCTCGTCGAGCAGCAGCGCGGTGCAGCCGGCGAGCTCGAGCAGCAGGATCTGGAACCGCGCCTGCTGCCCGCCCGACAGGCGGTCGAACGCGCGGTCCGCGGCGACGGTCAGCTCGTAGCGGCGCAGCACGGACATCGCCGCCCCGCGGTCGCGGGCGTGGTCCTCCCACAGGATCTGGGTGAGCGTGCGCCCGAACAGCTCCGGGTGGGCGTGGGTCTGCGCGAAGACGCCGGGCACGACGCGCGCGCCGAGGCGCCACTCGCCCGTGTGCGCGACGTCGTCGCCCCCGAGCAGCCGCAGGAAGTGCGACTTGCCGGAACCGTTCGACCCGAGGACCGCGACCCGCTCGCCGTAGAAGACCTCCAGGTCGAACGGCTGCATGAGCCCCGTGAGCCCGAGCCGCTCGCAGGTCAGCGCGCGCACCCCCGTCCGGCCGCCGCGCAGGCGCATCCGGATGTCCTGCTCGCGCGGGGGCTCGGGAGGCGGGCCGGCCTCCTCGAACTTGCTCAGGCGGGTCTGCGCGGCGCGGTAGCGCGACGCCATCGCGTCGCTGTTCGCGGCCGCCTGGCGCAGCTCGCGCACCAGCCGCACCAGCTGGGCGTGCTTCTCGTCCCAGCGCCGGCGCAGCTCCTCGAACCGCGCGAACCGCTCGCGCCGCGCCTCGTGGAACGTGGCGAAGCCGCCGCCGTGCACCCAGGCGTCGGCGCCGGACGGCGCGGGCTCGAGGGAGACGATGCGGTCGGCGACGCGCGCCAGCAGCTCGCGGTCGTGCGAGACGAACAGGACGGTCTTGCGGGTGGCCCGCAGCTGGTCCTCGAGCCACCGCTTGCCGGGCACGTCGAGGTAGTTGTCGGGCTCGTCGAGCAGCAGCACCTCGTCCGGCCCGCGCAGCAGCGCCTCCAGGACGAGCCGCTTCTGCTCGCCGCCGGACAGGGTGCGCACCTCGCGCCACCGTGCCTGCTCGTACGGGACGCCGAGCGCGGCGACGGTGCACACGTCCCACAGCGTCTCGGCCTCGTAGCCCTGCGCCTCGGCCCAGTCGGCGAGCGCCTGCGCGTAGGCGAGCTGCGCGGGCTCGTCGTCGACCTCCATGATCGCCAGCTCGGCCGCGTCGACGGCGCGGGCGGTGTCGCGGATCCGTGGCGGGGCGACGGAGACGAGCAGGTCGCGCACCGTCGTCTCGTCCCGCACGGAGCCGACGAACTGCCGCATGACGCCGAGCCCGCCCGTCACGGTGACGGAGCCCGCCTGCGGTACCAGGTCGCCCGACAGCAGGCGCAGCAGGGTGGTCTTCCCGGAGCCGTTGGGGCCGACGAGAGCCGTGGCGCTGCCCTCGGGGACGCGGAACGAGACGTCGTCGAGCAGCGTGCGCCCGTCCGGCAGCACGTGCTCGACGTGCGCCACCTCCAGATGACCCATGCCGCGCACGCTGCCCGACCGCCGGGCCGCCCGCAAGGCATTGCCGCCCGCAGCGCGGACGACGTCGGCGGCCTGTCGGCGAGGTGATGTTGACTGTCCCCCGTGACCGATGCGAACCCCGGTGCCCCCGACCTGCCCGCCGACGTCTCCGCCCTGACGTACGAAGCCGCCCGCGACGAGCTCGTCCAGGTGGTCGCCCGGCTGGAGGCCGGCAGCGAGCCCCTCGAGGAGTCGCTCGCACTCTGGGAGCGTGGCGAGGCGCTGGCGGCGCGCTGCCAGCAGTGGCTCGACGGCGCCCGCGAGCGGCTCGCGGCGGCGCAGGCGGCCTCGTCCGCTGCCGACGCCACCACCGAGGACGAGGAGGAGGACGCGTGAGCGCGCACGTCCTCGCGGTGGGCGAGGCGCTGGTCGACGTCGTGCACCGGCCCGACGGGACCAGCGAGGAGCACCCGGGCGGCAGCCTCGCGAACGTCGCCCTCACCCTCGGCCGCCTCGGCCGTGACGTGCGGCTGGCGACCTGGCTCGGTCGGGACGCGCGCGGCGACGACGTCCGGTCGTGGCTCGCAGGGTCCCGCGTCGTCCTGGCCCCCGGCAGCGACGGCGCGTCGCGCACGAGCGTCGCGCAGGCGACGCTGGACGAGGCGGGCGCCGCGACCTACGAGTTCGACCTCGACTGGCAGGTCCCCGCCGGCGCGGGTGCCGGCGACGACACGCTGGCCGTGCACACCGGCTCCATCGCCGCGATGCTCCCGCCCGGGGACGCCGACGTGCGGGAGCTGGTGGAGGTCGCCCGGGCGACGTCGACAGTGACCTATGACCCCAACGCGAGGCCCGCGATCATGGGCGACGCCGACGTCGTGCGGCCGCGGGTCGAGGAGATCGTCGCGCTCTCGGACGTGGTGAAGGTCAGCGACGAGGACCTGGCGTGGCTGTACCCGGGCCGCGAGCCGCTGGACGTCGCGCGCGCCTGGCAGGCCACCGGGCCGGCGGTCGTCGTGGTGACGTTCGGCGGCGAGGGTGCGACGGCGGTGACGGCGGCCGGCGAGGTCGCCGTCGCGGCCCCGCGGGTCGACGTGGTCGACACCGTCGGTGCGGGCGACTCGTTCATGGGCGCCCTCCTGGACTGGCTGTGGGGCGCGGACCTGCTGGGCGCGGCCCGGCGGGACGCGCTGCGCGCCATCGACCGCGCGGCGACGGCACGGATGCTCGTGCGCGCCGTGGCCGTGGCCGCCGTGACCGTCTCCCGGGCCGGCGCGAACCCGCCGTGGCCGCACGATCTCATCGGGCCGGACCGCGTGCGGGTCGGCGAGCACGGAACTGACGAGCGCGGAACAGACGAGCACGGAGCAGAGGAGCACTCATGACCCTGACCCCCACCGAGGCCTGGACCCGCCTGCGGGCCGGCAACGGCCGCTTCGTCCGCGACGAGCCGGAGCACCCCGACCAGGACGCCGTCCGCCGCCACGAGCTGCGCACGGTGCAGCACCCGCACACGGTGATCTTCGGGTGCTCCGACTCCCGGGTGGCGGCCGAGATCATCTTCGACCAGGGCCTGGGCGACGTCTTCGTCGTGCGCACCGCCGGCCACGTGGTGGACACGACCGTGCTCGGCTCCATCGAGTACGGCACGGAGGTGCTGCACACGCCGCTCGTGGTGGTGCTGGGGCACGACTCGTGCGGCGCCGTCGCGGCGACGGCGCACACCCTCGCGACCGGCGAGCAGCCCCCGGGGTTCGTGCGCGCCGTGGTCGACAAGGTCATCCCGTCGGTGGCGGAGCTCACCAGCCGCCAGGGCGTCACCGGGCCGATCGACCCGGACGTGCTGCGCACGGAGCACGTCAAGCACACCGTCGCGCTGCTGCGCGGCTACTCGGCCGCGATCGGCACGGCCGTCGACGAGGGTCGCCTGGCCGTGGTCGGCGTCGTCTACGACCTGGACGACGGCAGCGCGCGCCTCGTGGCGGTCGACGGCGAGGTCGGCGAGCAGCCGGCCGCCGCCTGACCGTGACGAGCGGGTGGCCCCGCCCGCTCAGGCCCGTGCGGCGGCCGCCAGCAGCCGCCGCACGGTGCCGAGGGTGCGTGTCGTGGCGACCCCGCCGGTGAGCCGCTCGACGACGGAGTTCGGGTCGCCGCCCGTCCCCGGGCCGCCCCGCACGACGGCGAGCACCACGCCCGGTCGGGCGGCGACGAGGTCGAGCAGGTCGCGCGGGTCCGTCCAGGGCAGGTCGACGGTCAGCGGCTCACCGCCGTCCACGAAGGTCAGGGTATCCCGGTACGTCCGCTCGTCGCGGGTGAGCGCGAACGGGTCGCCGTCGATCGCCGCCGCGACGTCGTCGAGCGGGCGCACCAGCGCGAGGTGCGCGTAGCCGGACCGCTCGGCAAGCCGCGGGGCGGCGGCCCGCACCACCCGCTCGGCCGCGGAGGGGTCGCCGCCCCCGTCGGGCTCCCCCGGGTCGAGCAGCACGGTGCCGTTGGTCTGGAACGACCGCACCGACCGCGCGCCCGCGTCCAGCAGCGCGGCCTCCAGCTCGGCGCGCACCGGGCTGCCGCGGTGTCCCAGGTTCATCGCGCGGTAGAGCACCACGTGGGTGAACGTCACCCCGCGATCCTCCCGCGCCGCACCGACGACCGCACCGCGTCGGAGTGATCCGGCTCACGACGGAACGCCCGCGCGGGTGCGGCACGATAGAGGCATGACTTCCGACACCGTCGTCCCCGGCGCGTCCGGCGCGGGCGAGACCGAGTACCGCATCGAGCACGACACGATGGGCGAGGTGCGCGTCCCCGCGCACGCGCTCTACCGCGCGCAGACGCAGCGGGCCGTGGAGAACTTCCCGATCTCCGGCACCCCCCTCGAGCGCGGGCACATCGAGGCCCTGGCGCGCGTCAAGAAGGCCGCCGCGCGGGCGAACGCGGAGCTGGGCGTGCTCGACCAGGACGTCGCGGACGCCATCGTCGCCGCGGCCGACGAGGTCGCCTCGGGCGCGCACGACGCGCACTTCCCCGTCGACGTCTTCCAGACCGGCTCGGGCACGTCGTCGAACATGAACACCAACGAGGTGCTGGCCACGCTGGCCACGCGCTCGCTCGGCAAGGACGTGCACCCGAACGACCACGTCAACGCCTCGCAGTCCTCCAACGACGTCTTCCCGACGTCGGTGCACGTCGCCGCCACCGCCGGCGCGATCCACGACCTGGTCCCGGCGCTGAAGCACCTGGCCGACGCGCTGGCCGCCAAGTCCGACGAGTTCGCGACCGTCGTGAAGTCCGGCCGCACGCACCTCATGGACGCCACCCCGGTCACGCTCGGCCAGGAGTTCGGCGGGTACGCCGCCGCGATCCGCTACGGCGTCGAGCGCGTCGAGGCGGCGCTGCCCCGCGCGGCCGAGGTCCCGCTGGGCGGCACCGCGGTCGGCACCGGCATCAACACGCCTGCCGGCTTCCCGCAGCGCGTCATCGAGCTGCTCCGCGAGGACACGGGCCTGCCGCTGACGGAGGCGCGCGACCACTTCGAGGCGCAGTCGGCGCGCGACGGTCTCGTCGAGCTCTCGGGCGCGCTGCGCACCATCGCCGTGTCGGTCACCAAGATCTGCAACGACCTGCGCTGGATGGGCTCGGGCCCGAACACCGGCCTGGGCGAGATCGCGATCCCCGACCTCCAGCCGGGCTCGTCGATCATGCCGGGCAAGGTCAACCCGGTGATCCCGGAGGCCGTGCTCATGGTGGCGGCCCGCGTGATCGGCAACGACGCCACCGTCGCCTGGGCGGGCGCGAGCGGCTCGTTCGAGCTCAACGTGCAGATCCCGGTGATCGCGCAGGGCGTGCTGGAGTCGATCCGCCTGCTCGCCAACGCGTCGCGCGCGCTCGCCGACAAGACGGTCTCCGGCATCACCGCCAACGTGGACCGGGCCCGCGCGTTCGCCGAGTCCTCGCCGTCGATCGTCACGCCGCTCAACCGCGTGATCGGTTACGAGGCCGCGGCCAAGGTCGCGAAGCACTCGGTCAAGCAGGGCCTCACGGTGCGCGAGGCCGTGATCGACCTCGGCTTCGTGGAGCGCGGCGAGGTCACGGAGGCCCAGCTCGACTCGGCCCTCGACGTCCTGTCGATGACGCGGCCCCCGCAGGCCTGACCCGAGCACGACGACGGCGGCAGTCCCGGAGAGCGGGGCTGCCGCCGTCGTCGTCCTCCCGCAACCTGGACTCGGGGTTGGTAAGGCTAACCTCACCTGCTACTGTCGGCGTACGCGGGGAGGCGCCCCTCGGGGCGCGGGGCTGGGGGGTTCCACCTGAGACGTGCGGCGCCTCCCCGCACAGCACGTCGTCACGCCGGACGACCGGGTGGTGGCTCAGTAGTCGCGCGGGTCCAGCCGGCGCAGCACGACGGCGAGCAGGCGGCCGAGCTCGGCACGCTCCGTCTCGGACAGGTCCGCCAGGGCCGCGCGCTCGTGCTCGATCTGCCGCGGGAACAGCTCGTCGACGAGCTCCTCCCCCTCCACGGTCAGCGCCACCAGCACGCCCCGCTTGTCGCGCTCGTGCACGGCACGCTCCACCAGCCCGGCCCGCTCCAGCCGGTCGAGGCGCTTGGTGATCGACGCGCCCGGCGACCCCGTCATCGTGGTGATCTCGCCCGCCCGCAGCGGGCGGCCGGAGCGCCGCAGCGCCGTGAGGACGTCGAGCTCGGCACGCGTGACGTCGCGAGCCGCGAGATCCCCGGACACCTCGACCTCCAGCAGGGCGGCGATCCGGCGCACCCGCGCGCCGACGTCGGCCGGGGACGTGTCGACACCGGGCAACCGCTCGGCCCACTGCGCGCGCACGCGCTCGATGTAGTCCACGGCGACAGGATAGAGGTCACACCGCTACTCCTTCCATGATGATTTACCTGTGAACTATCATGGTCGGCAATGCCTCCCACCTCCTCCCCCGTCCTGACGAGCGCCCGCGACGTGCTCGACCCCGCGCACCTGCGCTCCGCGCTCCGCGTCAACCCCGCCGACGCGACGCTCGCGGCCGCGCTGCGCGTGGGCGCCGCGGCCGCCGTCGTCCTCGCGCTCAGCGCCGCCGTGGGGCGCACCGACCTGGCGGCCTTCGCGTCCCTCGGGGCGCTCGTCATCCTGTACGGGCGGTACGAGCCGTACCGGCGCCGCGCGTCGCTGCTGGCCGGCGTCGCCGCCGTGTTCGTCGTGGCCTTCCTGCTTACGGCCTCCCTCACCGCCGCGGGCGCCCCCGTGCTCGTGGTCCTCGCGGTGGTGGCGCTCGTCGCCGGCGCGACGACGGCCCTGTGCACCCTGGTCCGCACCGGGCCTCCCGGGGCGAGCATCGTCGTCTTCGCCGCGGCGGGCGGCATGGTCGGCCCCCTGGCCTGGAGCGACGTCGGCGAACGGGGCGTCGCGTTCGCCCTCGGCACCGCCGTGGCATGGGTCGTCGGGATGAGCGGCTGGCTCGTGCGCCCGAGCGCACCGGCGCGCCTGGCCGTCCGTCGGGCGGCGGACGCGGTGCGGAGGTCGCTCGACGCCGGCCCCGACGCCCCGGAGGCCGCGCGGGCCGCGTCGGCCGCCGTGGCCCGTGCCGGCGACGTGCTGGCGGACGACCTCTCCTCCCGGCGCACCCGCGACACCGCGCGGGTGCTCGCCGCCGAGCTGGCCGCGGTCGCCGCGGCGCTGGACGCGCCGTCCGCCGCCGCGCCGAGCACCTCGGCCGCGCCCGCCGACGCGCTGCCGGCGCGCCGCCGTCTGTGCGACGACGTCCGCGCGGGATGGCGCGTCCCCGGCTGGCGGCTCGCGGGCGTCCGCGTGGTGCTGGCGAGCGTCGTCGCCGGTGCGGGCACGCTCGCCGCCGGCCTGAGCCATCCCGCGTGGGCGCAGCTCGGCGCCACGGCCACGCTGCAGGGGGCGAGCACCCGCCACGCCGTGGTCCGCGCGCTGCAGCGCGGGGGCGGCACCGTGCTGGGGGCCCTGCTCGCCTGGCCGCTCCTCGCGGCGCACCTGTCGTTCGCCGCGACCTGCGTCGTCGTCGTGGTGCTGCAGGTCGTCACGGAGGTCGTCGTCGGGCGTCACTACGGCCTGGCGATGCTCACCATCACCCCGATGGCCCTGCTGATGACCTCGCTCGGCGGGTCCGTCGACCCCGCGGGGATCGCGGCCTCGCGCGCCCTCGACACCGTGCTCGGCGCCGTCGTCGGCGTGCTCGCCGTCGTCCTGGTGCACCCGCGCTGCCGGCCGGCGATGCCGGCAAAGGCCTGACCGGCGGCGCGGCGCGCCCCGTCAGATCTCCAGCGACTCCAGCATCTCGGTGACCAGCGCCGCGACGGGCGACCGCTCGGAGCGCGTCAGCGTCACGTGCGCGAACAGCGGGTGGCCCTTCATCGCCTCGATCACGGCCGCGACGCCGTCGTGCCGCCCGACCCGCAGGTTGTCGCGCTGCGCGACGTCGTGCGTGAGGACCACGCGCGAGTCCTGCCCGATGCGCGACAGCACCGTGAGGAGCACGTTCCGCTCCAGGGACTGGGCCTCGTCGACGATGACGAACGCGTCGTGCAGCGACCGACCGCGGATGTGCGTCAGCGGCAGCACCTCGAGCATCTCGCGGTCGATCACCTCGTCGACGACGTCGGGCGAGACGAGCGCGCCGAGCGTGTCGTACACGGCCTGGGCCCAGGGGTTCATCTTCTCGGACTCGGACCCGGGCAGGTAGCCGAGCTCCTGACCGCCCACGGCGTACAGCGGGCGGAACACGATGACCTTGCGGTGCTGCCGGCGCTCGAGCACCGCCTCCAGCCCGGCGCACAGCGCCAGCGCCGACTTGCCGGTGCCGGCGCGCCCGCCCAGCGACAGGATCCCCACCTCGGGGTCGAGCAGCAGGTCGATGGCGATGCGCTGCTCGGCGGAACGACCGTGCACGCCGAAGACGTCCTGGTCGCCGCGGACGAGCCGCACCGTCTTGTCGGGCGTCACGCGCCCGAGGGCGGAGCCGCCCGGCGAGTGGATCACCAGCCCGGTGTGGCACAGCAGCGGCGACGCGGCCTCGACCACCTCCGGGTCGAGGGCGGCCAGCTCCACCTCGCCCCCCTCGTACAGGGTGCCCACCTGCTCGTCGGCGACGTCGATCTCGCGCATCCCGGTCCAGCCGGAGTCGACGGCGAGCTCGTGGCGGTACTCCTCCGCGCGCAGGCCGACCGCCGACGCCTTGACCCGCATCGGCAGGTCCTTGGAGACGACGGTGACGTCGCGCCCCTCGGCCGCGAGGTTGGCCGCCACGGACAGGATCCGGGTGTCGTTGTCGCCCAGCCGGAACCCGGCGGGCAGCACCTGCGGGTCGGTGTGGTTGAGCTCCACGCGGAGCGTGCCGCCGGCGTCGCCGACGGGGATGGCGGCGTCGAGGCGGCCGTGCTTGAGGCGCAGGTCGTCGAGCATCCGCAGCGCGCTGCGGGCGAAGTAGCCGAGCTCGGCGTGGTGCCGCTTGGCCTCCAGCTCCGTGATGACGACGACCGGCAGGACGACGTCGTGCTCGGCGAAGCGGTGGATCGCCCGAGGGTCGGACAACAGCACGGACGTGTCGACGACGAACGTGCGCGGGGCGGTGCCGTCCGGGTCGACGGCGTCGACGGTGTCGCGCTCAGGGACGGGTGCAGTTCGGGCCACGGCGAGCTCCCTCCAGGTGGACGGGCGGCCGCCCCGGGGGCGCCGTGCGGCGCCGGACCGGAGCCGGCCCTCCCGCACGGAGCGTGAACCCCATCGGCTGGCCTCCCCGAGGACGGCTGGACACCGTCCCTGCCGCCAAACTACGACGCTGTGATTCGCGCCACCACCCCCACGTCGGCGGGTCGGGAAGTTGTCACCCGGCGTTCACGCCCCGGACCCCGCCGCGACGCACGCGGGCAGGGCGAGCACCATGGAGCCGTGACCCCGAACCCCTCCAGGCCCACCGACGACCCGACCGCCTGGGTCGTGCTGCTGCGCGGCGTGAACGTCGGCGGCTCGCGCCGCGTGAGCTCCGCCGACCTGCGCGACGCCGCCGCCACCGCGGGCCTCACCGACGCCCGCACCTACGCCAACAGCGGGAACCTGGTCGCGGTGGGGCCGGCGGACGACGCCGACGTCGCCGAGCGCGTCACCGCCGCGCTCGCCGCGCAGCTCGGAGGCGACCTGCGCGCCGTCGCCGTGACGGCGGAGCGCGTGGCGGCGATCCTCGCCGCCGACCCGTTCCCGGACGCCGTCGCCGACCACCCGGCCCAGGTGCAGGTGCACGTCTCCCCCGCACCCGTGGACGCCGACGCCCTCGCGCGGCTGGCCGAGGGCCGGCCCGAGCGGTTCGCCGTCGTCGACGGCGTGCTCTACGTGGACTACGTGGCGGGCATCGGTCGGTCGAAGCTCACCCCGTCGGCGATCGACAAGGCCGCCGGTACCTGGACCACCGCCCGGAACTGGAACACCCTGACCAAGCTGGTCGGGATGGCCCGCGAGGCGACCTGACGGACGCCGGGGCCGGGCACCCGCCGCGGACGTTAGGCTGGCCCGCGGGTGAGCCGGGAAGTCTGGTCGGTGGCACCGGCTGCAACGCCGGGAGACCAGCGACCCCACGACCGGACAGGAGAAAGAACCCTGACCTCCGAGACCGCCACCCAGCCCCTCGGCACCCGGCTCCGCCGCTTCGCCTCCCGCGAGACCACGGGCGGGGCGCTCCTCATCGGCGCCGCCCTCCTCGCCCTGATCTGCGCGAACGCCCCGTGGCGCGAGTGGTACTTCGCCCTGTCTGAGGCGGTGCTCGGCTTCGACCGGCTGGGGCCGCTGTCCGTGCACCTCGACCTCACGGTCGCGGAGTGGGCGGCGGACGGCCTGCTCGCGATCTTCTTCTTCGTCGTCGGCGTGGAGCTCAAGCACGAGTTCGTCGCCGGCAGCCTCCGCAGCCCGAAGGAGGCAGGTGTGCCGATGCTGGCCGCCGTCGGAGGCATGGCGGTGCCCGCCGTCTTCTACTCGGTGATCGTCGTCGCGCTGGGCGAGCCCGGTGCTCTCCAGGGGTGGGCCATCCCCACGGCCACCGACATCGCCTTCGCGCTCGGCGTGCTGGCCGTGTTCGGCAAGGGCCTGCCCGCCGCGGTGCGCACGTTCCTGCTCACCCTCGCGGTGGTCGACGACCTGCTCGCGATCATCGTCATCGCCGTCTTCTACACGGAGTCCCTGAACTTCGGCTACCTCGCCGCCTCGCTCGCCGTGATCGTGGTGTTCGGGCTGGTCGTCCGGTCCCGGCGGCCGTACTGGTGGATGCTCGTGCCGCTTTTCGCGGTGGCCTGGGCGTTCATGCACGCCTCCGGGGTGCACGCGACCGTGGCCGGCGTGCTCATGGGCTTCACGGTGGCGGCCCGGCCCACCCACGGCGAGGCGGTCCCGCGCACGCACCGCTACGAGCGGGCGGTCAAGCCGTGGTCGCAGGGCGTCGCGCTGCCGGTCTTCGCGTTCTTCGCGGCCGGCGTTGACCTGGTCGACGGCGGCGGCGTCACCGAGATCCTCGGGCAGCCGGTGGTCCCGGCGATCACCATCGGGCTCGTGGTGGGCAAGCTGATCGGGGTGCTGGGCACGACGGCGCTGGTCACGCGCCTCACCCCGCTCCGGCTCGCGCAGGGCATCGGCGTGCGCGACCTGCTGCCCGTCGGCTTCCTCGCCGGCATCGGGTTCACCGTGGCGCTGCTCGTGTCCGAGCTGTCGTTCGGGCACGCGTCGGAGCACACGGAGGGCGCCAAGGCCGCCATCCTGCTGGGGTCGGTGATCGCCGCGGTGCTCGGCGCCCTCACCCTGCGCTGGGACGCCCGCCGGGCCCGCACCTCCGACATGAACCTCGACGGCGTCGACGACGCCGTCGCCGACTTCATCGGGGACGAGAAGGACCGCAGGGAGCACTGAGGGCGGGCGCGGCGCGGGCAGGGACCCGCGGCGCGGTGCCGCCCGCGAGCGCCGGCTCCCGCTGTGCCACGGCGGCTGCCCCCGATGCCGTCCGCGGCGCGGGCGCGGCACGACGGCCGCGGGCGGCCCAGGCCGTGAGGACGCGGTCGACGACGAAGCCGAGCAGCGTGCCCACGACGATCCCGACGGCGACGGCGAGCAGCGGGTGGTCGCCCAGGGGCTGGGCGGCCACCACCCCGAGCAGCACGGACCACGTCGCCCACGCCAGGGACGCGACGGCCGACAGGACCATGAAGCGGCGCCGCGAGAACCCGACCGCGCCCGCGGTGACGTTGACCGCCGTCCGCCCGACCGGCACGAAGCGCGCCCCGAGGACGACGGACGCGCCGCGCCGCTCGAAGGAGCGGGCCGCCCAGGCGACAGCGCGCTGCCCGCGCGGGCCGCGCAGGAACGGGACGCGCGACGTGCCCAGGGCTCGCCCGAGCGCGTAGGCCACCTGGTCGCCGCACCAGGCGCCGAGGGCCGCGACGAGGACCACGAGCGCGAGGTTCACGCCCTGTCCGGTCTCGGCGCCCACCGCCATCATGATGATCACGGTCTCGCCGGGCACGGGCGGGAAGAAGCCGTCCGCCGCGGTCGCCCCGAAGAGCGCGGGGAACGCCCATGCGGAGGACACGAGCGCGAACAGCGTGCTCTCCAGCTGCCCCCAGACCTGGGCCAACCCGGTGGCGATCGCGTCGATCATGCCTCCCACCCTGCGGCGCCGGCCCCGCCCGCGACCATGGGGTGTGCCCCCGGTTCGACCCTGGGGGAACCCTGAGGCGCCCCGGTCAGCCCGGCCGGCCGCCGACGCCGAGGAGCGCCTCGCGGCTGCGTGCCACCTGGTCGCGCAGGGCCTCGAGCAGCGCCGCGACGGCGGGTCGCCGCCACGACTCCGGGTGCACCACCGCCCAGTACGGCAGCCGGTCGCGCACCTCGCCCGGGAGCAGGCGCACCAGGTCGGCGTGCCGGTCGGCCATGAAGCACGGCAGGAACCCGACGCCCGCGCCCGCCCGGGTGGCCTCGACGTGCACGAAGACGTTGGTCGACGTGAGCGCGTCGCGCATCCCGGGTACCAGCCGCCGCGGGGCGTCGAGCGCGTCCACCTGCAGCATCGAGTTCACGAAGTAGACCAGCCCGTGGTCCGCGAGGTCCGCCACCGTCGCCGGGGCGCCGTGACGCGCGAGGTAGTCCTGCGACGCGTACATGCCGAGCTCGTAGTCGCCGAGCCGCACGGCCTTGGCGCGACCCACCTGCGGCTCGCCCACCACGACCTCCACGTCCACGCCGGAGCGGTGCTGCATGGCGTGCCGGGTGACGGTGACGAGCTCGACGGACAGGTCCGGGTGGCGGCTGCGCAGCGCGGCCACGGCGGGCGACGCGACGTAGGCGCTGAACCCGTCGGTCGCCGTCATCCGCACGACGCCGGTGACCGGGTCCGGCTCGCCGTCCGGCGTGGCGAGGCCGGAGACGGCCGCGGCGACCGCCTCGGCGGCGCGCGCGGCCCGCTCCCCCAGCCGCGTCAGCTCCCAGCCGTCGGCGCCGCGCACCAGCACCCGGCCGCCGAGCGCGCGCTCGAGCGCGGCCACGTTGCGGGCGACGGTCGTGTGGTTGACGCCGAGCACCTCGGCCGCGGTGGTGTACCGGCCGGCGCGGGCGACCTCGAGCAGCACGAGGAGCTGGTCGGGCGAGGGCGGCGTCGTCGGCACGCCGGCACCCTACTGCCCGCCGCACCCGATGTGCATCCGTGCACACCACACGTGCTCGGTTGGGCGTTGCGCGCACACGGCCGGGACCGGCAGCATCCTCGGCGTCAGGTGGCGACGACGCCACGGTGTCAACGACGACACGGAGGAACCATGGCCGCGGGCCAGAGCACGGCGCCGGACGGCGCGACGCACGGCACGGGCGACGGCGGCAGCGACCGCTCGTTGCTCACCAGGATCGTGTCCGCCTCGATGGCCGGCACGGTCGTCGAGTGGTACGACTTCTTCCTCTACGCGACCGCCGCGGCGCTCGTGTTCGACAAGGTGCTGATGCCCGCCATGGGCAACCAGTACGACGGCATCATCGCCGCCTTCGTCACGTACGCGATCGGCTTCCTCGCCCGTCCGCTGGGCGGCGTGATCTTCGGGCACCTCGGCGACAGGCTGGGCCGCAAGCACACCCTCCAGGTCACGATCATGATGATCGGCGCCGCGACCGTGCTCATGGGCTGCCTGCCGAGCTACGACGCGATCGGCCTCGCGGCGCCCGCCCTGCTCGTGCTGCTGCGCTTCGTGCAGGGCATCGCGCTCGGCGGCGAGTGGGGCGGCGCCGTGCTGCTCGTCGCGGAGCACGCGCCGGACCGCAGCCGCGCCCAGTGGGCCGCGTGGCCGCAGGCCGCCGTGCCGGTGGGCAACCTGCTCGCGACCGCCGTGCTGTGGATCATGTCCACCACGCTGTCCGACGCCGCGTTCCTCTCCTGGGGCTGGCGCGTCGCCTTCTGGCTGTCGGCCGTCGTCGTGCTGGTCGGCTACTGGATCCGCACCACCATCACCGACGCCCCCATCTTCGAGGAGGCGAAGGCCGAGCTCGAGGAGGGCACGACGTCGGGCTACGGCGTCCGCGACGTCGTCCGGCGGTACCCGCGCGGCGTGCTCACCGGCATGGGCCTGCGGTTCGCGGAGAACATCATGTACTACCTGGTGGTGAGCTTCTCGATCGTCTACCTCGGCACCGGGCTCGGGATGGACACGGCGTCGATCCTCGGCGTCGTCGCGATCGCCCACGCCTTCCACTTCGTCGTGATCCTGTGGGTCGGGCGCCTGGCCGACCGCCTCGGCCGCAAGCCCGTGTACCTCGCCGGCGCGATCCTGGGCGGCACCTGGGGCCTGTGGGCGTTCCCCGCGTTCGGCACGAGGAGCACCGTCGTGGCGCTCGTCGTCATCATGGTCGGCCTGCTGTTCCACGCGCTCATGTACGCCGGGCAGCCCGCCATCATGGCCGAGATGTTCCCGACCCGGATGCGGTACTCGGGGGTGTCGATCTCCTACCAGGTGACGTCAATCGTCGCCGGCTCGCTGGCCCCGATCCTCGCCACGACCTGGCTCAAGACCACCGGCTCGTGGTGGCCCACCGCCGTCTACCTGCTCGTGGCCGGCGCGATCACCACCGTGGCCGTGCTGAGCATGCGCGAGACCCGCGGCATCTCCCTGCGCGACCTCGACGCCCGCGACCGCGAGACCGCCGGGGCGGCGGCATGACGGGCGGCTCCACCCGCCCGTCGCCCGGCGAGCGCACGCTCGCCGGGCGTCGGGCCCTGGTCACCGGCGGCGCCTCCGGCATCGGCGCGGCCTGCGCGCGGGAGCTCGCCGCGCGCGGCGCCGAGGTGGTCGTCGCGGACGTGGAGCCCGACGGCGCGAAGCGCCTCGCCGACGAGCTCGGCGGCGAGGCGTGGGTCGTCGACCTCGCGGACACCCGCGCCCTCGACGACCTGCGTCTCGACGTCGACGTCCTGGTGAACAACGCCGGGATCCAGCGCGTGAGCCCGGTGCAGGACTTCCCGCCGGACGACTTCCGGCTCGTCCACCGCCTCATGCTCGAGGCACCGTTCCTGCTGGTACGTGCGGCCCTGCCCCGCATGTACGCCCGCGGGTGGGGGCGGGTCGTCAACGTCTCGTCGGTGCACGGGCTCGTCGCCTCGCCGTTCAAGGCCGCGTACGTCTCCGCCAAGCACGGCCTCGAGGGGCTGTCCAAGTCGGTCGCGCTCGAGGGCGGGCCGCACGGCGTCACCAGCGTCTGCGTGAACCCCGGCTACGTGCGCACCCCGCTCGTGGAGGCGCAGATCTCCGACCAGGCCGCCGCGCACGGGATCCCCGAGGAGGAGGTGCTGGCCCGGGTGATCCTGGCCGAGCCGGCGGTGAAGCGCCTCGTGGAGCCGGAGGAGGTCGCGTCGCTGGTGGGGTGGCTCACCGGGCCGGACGCGTCGATGGTCACCGGCGCCTCGTGGACGATCGACGGCGGATGGAGCGCGCGATGACCGGGCTCGACAAGGTGGTCGCGACGGCGGCCCAGGCCGTCGCCGACGTGCCGGACGGCGCCTCGCTCGCCGTCGGCGGCTTCGGTCTCTGCGGCAACCCGGTCGCCCTGATCGAGGCGCTGCTCGCCCAGGGCACCACCGGCTTGTCCGTGGTGAGCAACAACTGCGGCGTCGACGACTGGGGCCTCGGCCTGCTGCTGGGCGCCGGGCGCATCCGGAGGATGACCAGCTCGTACGTGGGCGAGAACAAGGAGTTCGAGCGGCAGTTCCTCGCCGGCGAGCTCGAGCTGGTGCTCACCCCGCAGGGCACGCTCGCCGAACAGCTGCGGGCGGGCGGCGCCGGGATCGCCGGGTTCTGGACCCGCACCGGCGTGGGCACGCAGGTGGCCGACGGCGGCCTGCCGCGCCGCTACGACGGCGCGGGCGGCGTCGCGGTGGCCTCGCCGCGCAAGGAGGTACGCACCTTCGCCTCCGGCGACGGCGCCGACGCCGAGTTCGTGCTCGAGGAGGCGATCACCACCGACTACGCCCTCGTGCACGCGGCGCGGGGCGACCGGCACGGCAACCTCGTGTTCCACCGTTCGGCCCGCAACTTCTCCCCCCTCGCCGCGATGGCGGGGCGCGTGTGCGTGGCGCAGGTCGAGGAGCTGGTGGAGCCCGGCGAGATCGACCCCGACGACGTGCACCTGCCCGGCGTGTACGTGCACCGCGTGGTGCACGTGCCCGGCGGCGAGAAGCGCATCGAGAAGCGCACCACCACCCCGCACCCGTCGACAGCGAAGGAGGCCTGAGCCATGCCGCTCACCCGCGACGAGATGGCCGCGCGCGCCGCGGCGGAGCTGGCCGACGGCTGGTACGTGAACCTGGGCATCGGCCTGCCGACGCTCGTGCCGAACCACGTGCCCGCCGGCCGGCACCTCGTGCTCCAGTCCGAGAACGGCTTGCTCGGCGTCGGCCCCTACCCCGCCGAGGCCGACGTCGACCCCGACCTCATCAACGCCGGCAAGGAGACCGTCACCCTGCTGCCCGGCGCCTCCGTGTTCGACTCCGCGACCAGCTTCGGCATGATCCGCGGCGGCAAGATCGACGCCGCGATCCTCGGCGGCATGCAGGTGTCGGCCACCGGCGACCTGGCCAACTGGATGATCCCCGGCAAGATGGTCAAGGGCCCGGGCGGCGCGATGGACCTCGTGCACGGCGCGCGGCGCGTGATCGTGCTCATGGAGCACACCGCCCGGGACGGCTCCCCCAAGCTGCTGCCCGCCTGCACCCTGCCGCTCACCGGGCGGGGCGTGGTGCACCGGGTCGTCACGGACCTCGCGGTGCTCGATGTCGCCCCCGAGGGCTTCGTGCTCCGCGAGCTCGCGCCCGGGGTCACCGTCGACGACGTCGTGGCGGCCACCGGCGCGCCCCTCACGGTGTCCCTCGACGCCGTGCGGGCCGCGTGACCGCCCGGCTCTCAGGCGGCCCGTCGCGAGCGGGCCACGAGCACGAGGGCGACCAGGACGCCGACCACGCTGACCACGGTCGCGACCCAGAACGCGGCGGAGTAGGCGCCGGCCGGGTCGGTCGCGCCGGCCGCCAGGAGGGCCGTGACCACCGGGGCGGCCGCCGCGGAGCCCACGGTGCGCACGACGCTGTTGAGGCCGGTCGCCGCGCCCGTCTCCGTGGGCGGCGACCAGGTCACGACGAGCTGCGCGCAGATCGCGTACCCGATGCCGTTGCCGAGGCCCAGCACGGAGAACGCGACCACCACCGCCCACGGCGTCGCCGGCCACAGGGCCAGGCCGGCGCCCCCGACGGCCATGACGGCCGCCGCGACGGCACCCGTGCCGCCCGGGCCGACCCTCCGCACCAGGGCCGGTGTGGCGCGGCCGCCGAGGAAGACGAGCACGGCGCTGGGGAGCATGGCCAGCCCGGAAACCGTGACGCTCATTCCGTGCCCGTAGCCCGTGCCTGCCGGGGCCTGCATGAGCAGCGGCAGCGCGACGTAGCAGACGTACGGCACGAAGCCCACGGCCACGGTGAGCAGGCTGACGAGCACGATCGGCCCGTGCCGGAAGGTGCGCACGTCGACCACGGGCGCCGCCGTACGACGCTCGACGAGCACCAGCACGGCGAGCAGCGCCACGCCGACCAGGCCGACGACGAGGGTCCGCGCGGAGGTCCAGCCCCACGTGCCGCCCTGCGAGACGGCGAGCAGCACGCCGACGAGGCCGCCCGCGAGCAGCGCGATGCCGGGCCAGTCCGTCCGGCGCTGCACCGCGGGCGCGCCGCCGCGCGGGACCCAGGCCGCAACGAGCGCGCCCGAGCCGAGGATCAGCACCGCCCCGAGCACGAAGAGCCAGCGCCAGCCGAGCGCGTCCACGACCACGCCGCCCACGACGAGCGCGGCGCCCGCGCCGAGGCCGATCATCCCGGGGATCCACCCGAACGCTGCCGCGAGCCGCGGCCCGGTCAGCACGGACCGCGCGAGCGCCAGGGCCAGCGGGAAGGTCGCGGTGCTCACGCCCTGCACCACGCGGGCGGCGAGCAGGACGCCGAGCGTCGGGGCGGCGGCCGCCACGAGGGTCGCCGCGGCGAACACGACGATGGTGCCGAGCAGCACGCGACGGTGCCCGAACCGGTCGCCGAGGTTGCCGACCACGGGCGCGAGGACCGCCCCGGCGAGCAGGAACGCCGTGAGGATCCAGCCGGTGCCCTGCGCGGTCGCACCGAGCTCGCGGCCGAGCGTCGGCAGCGCCGGGACGACGAGCGTCTGCATCAGGGAGAAGGCGAGCACGGCGGCGCTCAGCGCGAAGGTCACGCGGCCGGGGTGCCGCACGACCGTCGCGTCGACGGGCTGGCCGGGGGCGGCGTCGGGCGCCGGGCGGGACGGAGGCACGGTCGTGCTCGCTCTCTGTGGTGGGGGTGGCTGCGCCTCGTCGCGCGTGGCCGATCGAAACGGAACGGAATGCTCGTTCCGATTCACCCTAGCACCGGGACGGCGGCTACCGTGAGGCCATGCCCTCCGCCCCCGCCGACGACCGCGCCGACGACCGACCGCTCCCCGGCCGGCTGCGGGAGGCGCGCGCCAACGACACCGCCGTGCTCGCTGCGGCGCGCGAGGTCTTCGCGGCCCAGGGCCACGGCGCCTCGATGGCCGACGTCGCCCGGCACGCCGGCGTCGGCGTCGGCTCGGTCTACCGCCGCTACCCCACCAAGGAGGCCCTGGTCGAGGCGCTCCACGTGCAGGCGGTGCGCGAGGCGGCGCGGCTCGCGACCGACGTCGCGGACCAGTGCGGGACCGACGCGGTGCCCGAGGCCGACGGCGCCGTCGGCACGTTCCTCGCACGGCAGATCACCGGCGCGACCGGCCCCATCCTCCGGCCGCCGGGAGCGGGCGGGCCCCTCCCCGCCGACCTCGCCGCGGCGACCCGCGACCTGCGCGTCGGCCTCGAGCGCCTGGTCGCGTACGACCGCGCCGCGGGCCTGCTGCCGACCGGGTTCACCACCGCGGACGTCATGCAGCTCCTGCTGCACCTGCGCCCCGCGCTCCCCTTCCCCCGTGCCGAGGCGGACGCCCTGCACCTGCGCTACCTCGGGCTCGTCCTGGCCGGGCTGCGCTCCCGGGCGGGCGAGGACGCCGGCCTCGACGGCGCCGGGATCGGCGACGGCCCGAGCTGGGACGAGTGGGTCGGCGCCTGGCACGACTGAGCGCCACCACGACCGTGCGCCGAGCAGGCGGTTGCGCACGGAATGCCTGCTCAGAACGTGCGCAACCGCATGGTCGGCGTCATTCGTCCCCGGGCGCGTGCCGCTCCAGGAACTCGTAGACCTCGGTCGTGTCCACGCCGGGGAACGCGCCGGACGGCATCGCCGCCAGCATCGACGCGTGCGGGCGGGCGCTCGGGAACGCGTGCCCGCCCCAGCGGCGGGCGAGCGGCTCTGCCGGGCGCCGGCAGCAGCCCTCGTCCGGGCAGCGCGACGTGCTGCGTGCCGTCGTCTCCCGCCCCAGGAACCACTTGACCTGCGCGTACGGCACGCCGACGCTCACGGAGAACCGCCCGTCGGGCGTGTCCTGCACCCGGGAGGTGCACCAGTACGTGCCGGTCGGGGTGTCCGTGTACTGGTAGTACGGGCTGAGCCGGTCGGCGATACCGAACACCACCCGCGCCGTCCAGTGCCGGCACACGTGCTGCCCCTCCACGGTGCCCAGCGGGTCGGCAGGGAACCGCACGCCGTCGTTCTCGTACGCCTTGTGGATCGACCCCGACTCGTGGACCTTCATGAAGTGCACCGGGATGCCCAGGTGCCGGGTCGCCAGGTTCGTGAAGCGGTGCGCCACCGTCTCGTAGGAGACGGCGAACGCGTCGCGCAGGTCCTCCAGCGAGATCGACCGCCGCTCCTTCGCCTCGCGCAGCTGCTTGACCGCGTCACGCTCGGGCACCAGCAGCGCCGCGCACAGGTAGTTGGCCTCGACGCGCTGGCGCAGGAACTCGCGGTAGTCGCGCGGCTCGGCGTGCTCCAGCACGTGCGACGCGAGCGCCTGCAGCACCGCGGAGCGCGCCTCCGACCGTCCGCGGATCCCGTTGCTCGGCAGGTAGACGCGCCGGTGGAGCTGGTCGATGACGGCGCGCGTGGACTGCGGCAGGTCCGGCTCGTAGTGGATCGAGAAGCCGAGGTGGGCGGCGAGCTCCCCCACCGCCCGCTGCGGCAGCGGGCCGCGACCGTGCCCGACGTCGTCGAGCAGGCCGCGCGCGACGATCTCCAGGTCGGGGAAGTAGTTGTCCTGCGCGCGCATGTCGGCGCGCAGCTCCGTGTTCGCCCGGCGCGCCTCCTCCGGGGTCAGCGCGCGCTCGGAGTGCAGCCGCTCCAGCTCGCGTTGCAGGCCCACGATCGCCTCGAGCGCGTCGGTCGGGAGGGACTTGCCGACCTTCACAGGGTGCACGCCGAGCGCGGAGAAGAGCGACCCCCTTTGCACGCGCTCCAGCTCGATCTCGAGCGCGTCCCGGTGCGACGGCGCCTGGGCGGAGAGCAGGTCCTCCACGCTCGCGCCGAGGGCGCGGGCCACCGCCTGCAGGCGCGCGATCGTGGGCTCGCGCTTGCCGTTCTCGAGCATCGAGACCTGCGACGGCGCACGTCCGATGGCCTCTCCGAGCTGCTCCAGGGTCATGCCGCGGCGGGTGCGCAGGTGCCGGATGCGGCGGCCGATCGTCAGGGCGTCGGCCTCCTGGTCGATCGGCAGCGTCGCGTCGTCCCGGGTACCGGGCCGGGGGTCGGTCGAGATGGCCATGCTCGAGGGTGACACGTGCCACACCTTCCGTCCAGGAGAAGAACCCCGGAATTTCTCCTCAGAATTCCTGGCCGCGGGGTGGCACGGCGCGCGAGGGTCGTGGTCATCGGCACCGCCACCGACGACCGAGACACACGAAAGAGGCTCGACATGACCGCCATCCTCGACTCCCGCAGCACCACCCGCGCCGGCGACCAGGCCCAGACGGCCACGCAGCTCGCCGAGCAGTGGGCCACCGACCCGCGCTGGGAGGGCATCAGCCGCGACTACACCGCGGAGGACGTCGTCGCGCTGCGCGGGTCGGTCGGTGAGGAGTTCACGCTGGCCCGGCGCGGCGCCGAGCGGCTGTGGCGCCAGCTGCACGAGGAGGACTTCATCAACGCGCTCGGCGCGCTGACCGGCAACCAGGCCGTGCAGCAGGTCAAGGCGGGCCTGCAGGCGATCTACCTCTCCGGTTGGCAGGTGGCCGGCGACGCGAACCTGGCGGGCCAGACCTACCCCGACCAGTCGCTCTACCCGGCGAACTCCGTGCCCGCCGTCGTGCGCCGCATCAACAACGCCCTGCTGCGCGCCGACCAGATCGACGTCTCCGAGAACGGCGCCCCGACGCGCGACTGGCTCGCCCCGATCGTGGCGGACGCCGAGGCCGGGTTCGGCGGGCCGCTCAACGCGTACGAGCTGATGCGGTCGATGATCGCGTCGGGCGCCGCGGGCGTGCACTGGGAGGACCAGCTCGCCAGCGAGAAGAAGTGCGGCCACCTGGGCGGCAAGGTGCTCATCCCGACCCAGCAGCACGTGCGCACCCTCAACGCCGCGCGCCTCGCGGCGGACGTCTCCGACGTGCCGTCCGTGGTGATCGCCCGCACCGACGCCGAGGCCGCCACCCTGATCACCTCCGACGTCGACGAGCGCGACCGCCCCTTCCTCACCGGCGGCCGCACGGGCGAGGGCTTCTACGAGGTGCGCAACGGCGTCGAGCCGTGCACCGCCCGGGCCAAGGCCTACGCCCCGTACGCCGACCTCATCTGGATGGAGACGGGCACCCCCGACCTCGAGCTCGCGCGCAAGTTCGCCGAGGCCGTCAAGGCCGACTTCCCGGACCAGATGCTGGCCTACAACTGCTCGCCGTCGTTCAACTGGAAGAAGCACCTGGACGACGACACGATCGCGAAGTTCCAGCGCGAGCTCGGCGCGATGGGCTTCCGGTTCCAGTTCATCACGCTGGCCGGCTTCCACGCCCTCAACTACTCGATGTTCGACCTCGCCCACGGCTACGCCCGCGAGCAGATGTCCGCCTACGTGCGGCTCCAGGAGGCCGAGTTCGCCGCCGAGGAGCGCGGCTACACCGCGACCAGGCACCAGCGCGAGGTCGGCACCGGCTACTTCGACCGCGTGTCGACGGCGCTCAACCCCGACGCCGCCACCCTCGCGCTCGCCGGCTCCACCGAGGCCGCGCAGTTCTGAGAGCCGCAGGGCTCTGAACCTCCCCCACCCGCTCAGCCCCGACAGACCGGAGGCACGCCATGACCACGCTCACGTCCCCGACCACCGCCCCGGTGCCCGCCGTCGCGCCCGCCGTCGGCACCCCCCTCGCCGACACCGCGACCGACCCGTTCGTCTGGGGCGGGACGTCGCTCGCGGAGGGGCACCTCACCGTCACCGCCCCGCTGGAGGCGCGGGACGAGGAGATCCTCACCCCGGAGGCGCTGGCGTTCCTGGCGATGCTGCACGACCGGTTCGCCGACGACCGCACCGGGCTGCTGCTGGAGCGGCAGCGGCGGATGCGACGCGTCGCGGACGGCGAGGACCCGGACTTCAACCCCGCCACCCGGCCCGTGCGCGACGACCCGTCCTGGCGGGTCGCGGGCGCGGCCGGGGCGCCGGGGCTGAGCGACCGACGGGTCGAGATCACGGGCCCGACGGACCCGAAGATGACGATCAACGCGCTGAACTCGGGCGCCCGGTGCTGGCTGGCCGACGCCGAGGACGCGCAGTCCCCGACGTGGCGCAACGTGGTGGAGGGGCAGCTCGCCCTGCGCGACGCGATCCGCGGCACGCTGACGTTCACCAACCCGGCGGGCAAGCAGTACGCGCTGCGCTCCACCGACCTCACCGAGCTGCCGACGATCGTGTTCCGCCCGCGCGGCTGGCACCTGTTCGAGTCGCACCTGGCGTACACCGGGCCGGACGGCTCGACCCAGCCGGCGTCGGGCTCGCTGGTGGACTTCGGCCTGTACCTGTTCCACAACGCGCACGAGCTGGTCGCCCGGGGCCGGGGGCCGTACTTCTACCTGCCGAAGCTCGAGGGCTACCGCGAGGCGCGGCTGTGGAACGAGGTCTTCGAGGCGGCGCAGGAGGCGCTCGGCCTCCCGCGCGGCACCATCCGCGCGACCGTCCTCATCGAGACGCTGCCGGCCGCGTTCGAGATGGAGGAGATCCTCTACGAGCTGCGCGACCACTGCGCCGGCCTCAACGCGGGGCGCTGGGACTACCTGTTCAGCGTGATCAAGTGCTTCCGGAAGCGGGGGTCGTCGTACGTGCTGCCCGACCGGGGGCAGGTGACGATGACCGCGCCGTTCATGCGGGCGTACACGGAGCTGCTGGTCGCCACGTGCCACAAGCGGGGGGCGCACGCCATCGGCGGCATGAGCGCCTTCATCCCCGACCGCCGCTCCCCCGAGGTGACCGAGCGCGCCGTCGAGCAGGTGTGGGCCGACAAGACGCGCGAGGCCCACGACGGCTTCGACGGCACCTGGGTGGCCCACCCGGACCTGGTCGAGGTGGCGCGCGGGGCCTTCGACGAGGTGCTCGGCGACCGCGAGAACCAGACCGACCGCCTGCGCGACGACGTCGAGGTGGGGCAGGCGGAGCTGCTCGACGTCGCCTCCGCCCGGCGCGGGGGCGCCACCGTGACGGCGGGCGGGCTGCGCACCAACGTGTCCGTGGGGCTGCGGTACATCGAGTCGTGGCTGCGCGGCACCGGCGCGGCGGCGATCGACCACCTCATGGAGGACGCGGCCACGGCCGAGATCTCCCGGTCGCAGGTGTGGCAGTGGGTCGCGTCGGGCACGACCACGGACGACGGCCTGCCCATCACCCGCGTGCGCTGCGAGGCCGTGCTGCGCGACGTCCTGCGCGGCCTGCCCCGGTTCGCCGGCGACCGCTTCGAGGACGCCGCGGCACTGTTCCGCGAGGTGGCCCTGGGCGAGGAGTTCCCGCCGTTCCTCACCACCGGCGCGTACGCCCGCTACCTGGCCGGCTGAGCGCCCTCCCGTCTGTCGCCGAACAGGCGGTTGACACCGTGATCGCGACCCAGCGGGGCCGATAACGGTGTCAACCGCCTGTTCGGCGTCGCCTCGGGCAGGATCGAGGGATGACGACGACGCTGCGCGAGCTCCTGCTGGGCCAGGTCGAGTTCTACTGGGACGTGCACCTGTGGCCGCGGCTGCAGGGGCTGACCGACGACGAGTACCTCTGGGAGCCGGTCGACGGCGCATGGAGCCTGCGGCGTGACGACGCGGGCACCGTCCGGATCGAGCTGACGCCGGTGGACCCGCCCGTGCCGCCGGTGACGACGATCGCGTGGCGCTGCGCGCACCTGGGGCGCGACGTCTGGGGCAAGCGGGGCCGCGCGCTCTTCGGCCCCACGCCCGCCCCCGCGGACGCCGACATGTTCGACGCACGGCACTGGCCGGAGCCCCTCCCGCTGACCGCCGGCGGCGGCCTCGACCTCCTGCGCGAGGGGTACGGGCTGTGGCGCGATCACCTCTCGCGGCTCGACGACGACGCGCTCGCCGCGCCGCTCGGGCCCCGCGGCGGGCCGTACGCGGACGACTCCCTCGCCGCCCTCGTCGTGCACCTCAACCGCGAGGCGATGGCGCACGGCGCCGAGATCTGCCTGCTGCGCGACCTCTACCGCGCGCAGAGTCAGCGCCGCGACCCCCTCGTCGCGACGGCGCTCGGCGGCAGCGCGGCCGACCTCGAGCGCATGCTCCGGCTCGACGGCGGGCTGGGCGACCTGCCCGACCGGTACCCGACTCTGGTCGTCGAGCTGGCCGGGCTGGGCCGCTGGGACGCGGTCCGGTCGCTCGTGGAGCACGGCTTCCCGGTCACGGTCGCGACCGACGACGGCGCCACGGCGCTGCACTTCGCGGCCACCACCGGCACCCCGGACGACGCCCGGCTGCTGCTCGACCACGGCGCGGACCCCGCGGCCGTCGACGGCCGCTTCGGGACGACGCCGGCCGGCTGGGCGGACTTCCTCGGCCGCACGGAGCTGGCCGAGGTGCTCACCCCCTGACCGCCGAGCATGCGGTGGCGCACCTTCTGAGCGCTCAGAACGTGCGCCACCGCATGCTCGGCAGCGGGGGGTGGTGTGGCCTGTGGATCACCACGGCGGGCGGCCTCTCCGGTGCGGCAGGGTGACGGCGCATGAAACCGCGACCTGCGCGAGCAGGCCGACGCCCAGGGCGTGCGGCTGCGCGGGTTCTTCGTCGCGGCAGGCGGCCAGGTGCGGCCGCTGGCGCTCGACGACGCCTGAGCAGCACGAAGCCCCCGCCACGGTCTCCCGTGGCGGGGGCTTCGCGGATGGGTCTCAGCCGATGGGCTCAGATCCCCGAGGGTCACGCCTCGGTGTGGCCCTTGCGGCGCCGGATGCCCAGGGCCGCCAGGCCCGAGGCAAGCAGCGCACCGACCAGGGCCAGCAGGCCCCCGGTGTCCATGCCGGTCCGCGGCAGCGTCCCGCTGGTGCCGGTGGTCGCGTCCTGCGAGCCGGAGCCCACCACACCGGACTCCACTGCACCGGAGCCGCCGTCCGAGCCGCCCGAACCGAGACCCGAGCCGGCGAGCGATCCGACCGTGCCGGCGCTCGATCCGTCCGTGCCACCGGCGCTACCAGCACCGTCGGTGCCGTCGGTGCCGTTCTCACCGCCAGCGCCGTTGGTGCCGTCGGTGCCGTCGGTGCCGTCGGTGCCGTCGTCACCACCCGGAACCTTCGCCCGGGTGACCTCGATGGTCACCGAGTCGTCGACCACCTCGCCCGTCGAGTCGACGGCCGTGGCCGTCACCTCGTACGAACCCACCGGCAGGTCACGGAACAGGGCGTCGTAGGTCGTCGCCTGTGCCGCGGCCCGGGCGACCGGGCTGTCGGTCTCGGCGACCTTCAGGCTCTGCACGAACTGCTCGCCGGAGTCCCGTACCGCCGTGATGTTCACGGACTGGATCCCGTGGGATCCCTTGGTGAGGGCCGAGCCGACCTGCACCGCGTCGTCCGTGGTGAACGTCGTGCCGTGGCTCGGGGTGGTGATCTGGATCTGCGGGGCCACGTACCCGATCGCCGCGTACGCACCCGAGGCCGTACCGGTGAACTTCTGCACCTGGCGGCCGTCGCGGACCACGCGGGTCATGTCGACCGTCACGTCACCCGCCTCGACGCTGCGGATCCCCGTCAGCAGCTTCTGCCAGGGCACCTCCTCGCCGGCGCGGACCAAGCCGAGGTCGATCGTCGTGCCGTCCGGAAGTCTCAGCACGGCCTTGACCGCACCCGAGCTCGTGTTGGTGAACGTGCCCGCGAGGATGACCTCGCCGTGCGCGTCCAGCGACGACTCCGCGACCACCGTGCCGGTGACCTCGACGGCGTCGGCCTCCTGGTAAGGAGCCTCGGCCGTGACGCGCTGGCCCGTCGGGTGCGAGCCCACGGAGGCGATCACGTCGATCACGCCGGCGCTGATCCAGGCCTTGCCCGAGTCGAACTCGTACTCCAGGACGTCCCCGTTGCCGACGCCCGTCGTGACGAGGTTCTCGCCCCAGGGGTTGACGATGGTGACCGTGGCCCCGTCCGGGCCCGTGTAGGTCACCGTGCCGGAGACCCGGACGGTCCCGCTGTCCGCATCGGCCTGGGCCGTGGCCGTGGCCTCGACCGCCGCCTTCGCGACGACCTTGAGCTTGGCCGCCTTCGACTTCACGACCGCGCCGCGACCGTCCGTCACCGACGCGACGACCGAGTACGTGCCCGGCGCCAGGTCCGTCGGGGTGTCGACCTCGAAGCTGCCGCGGAAGCCGGTCGTCGCCGTCAGGGTCCGCACGTCGTCACCCTGAGTGAGGGTCACCGACACCGTCGAACCCGACGGGACCTGCGGGGACCCACCGGTCACGTGTCCGTCGAGCTCGACCGACCGGCCCTCGATCACCGAGCCACCGTCCACGGAGACCGTGGGCGCCTCGTACTTCTTGACCTCGAACTGCTTCTGCTGGACCGGGGACACGTTGTCCTTGACGTCCACCGCCCGGACGGACACGGTGTGGTTGCCGCCCTGGAGGCCGTCCTTCGACAGGGTCCACGTGCCGTCGGCACCGACCGAGACGTCCTGCCACTGGCCGTTGTCGATCCTCACCTGGACCTTCTGGAGGTCGTGGGAACCCTTGGTCGCGGTGCCGGAGAACGTGAACGTCTCGTCCGACCAGTGACCGTCCGCGCCGTCCGAGGAGACCTTGGGCGCGCTCACCGACGGCTTGACCAGCGTGGCGACCTTGAGCGTCGCGGTGTCGGTCGCGTTGGTGCCGATGACCTTCGCCGTGACGCGCCACTCGCCCTCGGTGAGCCCCGTGATGTCGATGGTCCAGGTGCCGTCTGGGGCGACCTTCGCCTCGCCCGACTTCTGCACGTGGCCCTTCGTCAGAGTGACCCGGACGCCATCGCCGTCACGGCCCTGCGTCGAGGTGCCGGAGATCGTCGCGGTGTCGCCCTCGACGATCTGGGCGGTCCCGGTGATGTCGATCGCGGGCCGCACGACCTTCTTGACCTCGAAGCTGACGTTCGCCTCGTCGGTCTTGCCGTTCTTGTCGGTCACCGTGATGGTGCCCGAGTACTTGCCAGCCTTCAGCTCGCCCATGGCCTTGGTGGCTGTGCCGTTGCTGTACGCCATGTCGTACGAGTTGCCGTTCAGCACGAGCTTCGCGCTCTGGACGTCGGCCGAGCCCTTCGTGACGCTCGCCGACACCGTGACCTTCTCGTCGTCGTAGTGCTCGGTCGCGCTCTGGCCGGTCGACTTGACGCTCGTACCCGTGATCTGCGGCGGGAGCTTCTGCTTCTCGGTGACCGACAGGCTGCCGGTGGCGTGACCGACCTCCCTCCAGCCGAGGAGGTACCACTGGTAGGTCGTTGCCCTCACCGTGTAGGTTCCGGGCGCGAGGTTGGTCCCGAAGTCGGCCGTCCACTGCCTGGCGTCGACCGTCCTGGACGCAACGCGAATCCCGTTCTTGTAGAGGTGGACGCGTGTCTCGAAACCGGTGCCAGCCTGGGTGGTCGTGCCGGACACCCTCGCCGACTGCCCCTCCTCGACCGTCACGTCGTCGACGCTGACGGTGGCCCGGGCTTGCTTCTCCTGCGTCTGTGCGTCCTCCGTCTTCTCCGGGGCGCGCTGCGTGGTGGCCTTCTGATCGGTCGAGCCGGCCGACGTCCCGTCGTCCTTCGACGAGCTGCTCGCCGGAGCCTCGGGGGCCGCCGACTCCGGGGTCTCGGGCTCCGGGGTCTCGGGCTCCGAAGTCTCCGGCTCGGGGGTCTCGGTCGCCGGGGCCTCGTCGGACGATGAACCGCCGCTGGCGGAACCGTCCTCGCCCGACCCGTCGGCGGGGGCCTCGTCCGCCGTGCTGGTCGCGGTGGCGCCATCGTCGGCCTGTGCGCCGGCGCCGAGCGCCACGCCCGAGAGCGCGATGCTTGCCGCGAGGAACGAGCTTCCCGCCGCACGTGCCATGCGCCGGCCGTTGCGGACCGGACGCGTCGTTCTGTTCGACATGGTGTTCTCTTCCTGTCCTGCGAGGGCTCTCCCTCGCGACGTCTGTGGCGGCCTGCTGCCCTCGCGTTCGGGGGCGCGGCCTCGAATCGATTCAAGGCGCCGATGCGCGATGCACGACCGGTTGCTCGCAGCACGTGCCTCGATGGCCGCCTGGTCGTGCGCCGAGCGACGCCGCCGTGCGCCGTGGGGCCGACCCGTGCAGGCCGGGCGTGCGAGCCTCCCCGCGCCGTGCCGTCCCGCCGCGGCTAGCGTGTGGCCGTGGCCACCGGACCCGAACTGCTGCACCGGGGGATGCGCGACGGCATCGTCAGACAGCTGCAGGCGGGCACGAGCGTCGAGATCGTGGGCCTTCCGGGCTCGGGCCGCAGCACTCTCGCCGGCGCGGTCGCCGCCGCGCTGGAGGACGCCGGCTGGACGGTGCTGCGCGTCTACGGGGTCCGTGTGCTCCAGAACCGCCCGCTCGAGGTGCTCGCCCTCGCCGGTCTGGTCCCCCGCTCGGACGCGCGCAGCAGCTCTGCCGTGGCCGTGGCGTCCGCGCAGCTCGAGGCAGCGCTCGCGCCGCACCGCGCGGTCCTCGTCATCGACGACGTCGACGCGATCGACGAGACGTCGGCGGGTGTCGTCGCGGCGACGCACGCGCGCCACGCGTTCCCGATCCTGACGACCTCACGCCCCCGCCGCGGCGCGCACCTCATTCCCGGGGTCGACCTCCAGCCGGCGACCCGGGTCACCCTGTCGGCCCTCGGCCTGGACGCGCTGCAGGACCTCGTCGCCGGCGTGCTGCCCGGCTCCGTGTCCGCGTCGCTCACGGGAAGGCTGTTCACCATGTCGGGCGGCCTGCCGCGGCTCGCGCTGGCGATGCTGTCGATCGCCCAGCGGCGAGGCGACGTGCGGCAGGATCACGGGACCTGGCACCTCGACGGCGACCTGTTCTCACTCGAGCTGGCACCTGCGCTCGAGCCTTTCCTCGACGGGCTCGGCGCCCACGCCCGCTCCGCGATCGAGACTCTCGCGGTCGCCGGCACGCTGCCGGTCGCCACTGCTCGAGATCTCACGTCCACGGAAGCCTTGGCGGAGCTCGAGGCAGCCGGCCTGCTCCGGTACGGGACCCGGGGCGAGGATCTCGTCGTCGGCCTCTTCCCGCACGCCGTCGCCGAGTACCTCCGCCACGTCCTGCCCCGCATCCGCCGCTTCGAGCTCGACGAGCGGCTGGGGGCCGTGCGTCCCGAGGGCCGCCCGGCCCCGATAGACCGCCCGCTGCCGGTGCGCCTTCCGCTCCCCTCGACCCTCGTCGACCCGTTCCTCTCGGGCGAGGGACCTGAGGAGGCGGGCACGGTGCTCAACCGGCTCTTCGCCGAGGAGTGGTACCGCTCGACGCTCACCCGCCGGCACGAGTGGGAGGCGGGCCCGTCGCCGAAGACGGCGATCCCCTACATCCGCACGCTGGTGATCGGGGCTGCGGACTCCGCCTCCGTCCACGCCGTCATCGACGCGACGCCCCCGGGCGACGACCCGGTCTGGCGCACCCGATGGACCATCTGGTGCGCGAACGTCGCGGCCGAGGTGGACGACGACCTGTCGGGCGCTCTTGCGACCCTCGCCGTGGCGCGGGCGACGGCGGGCGACCTCGCGCCGTGGCTCGAGGCCGAGGAGCGCCGGCTGCGGATCCTGCACGACCGGGTGCCCTTCGGCGCCCAGGAGCTGGACGCCCCAGCGGTGCCCGAGGTGGCACGCCAGACGGTGGAGCGGGTCGAGACCCAGCGCCGGCTCGCGTCCGCCGACGCGGACGGGGCGCTCGCCTGGGACGCGGCGTCGGCCCCTGGTCAGGACGTCGAGCAGACCGTGTGGTCCGGCGTCGTCCGCGGGGTCGCCCTCGTCTCGGCCGGCCGGCACGACGAGGCCCTGAAGGTCTCGCGGGCCCTCCTCGAACGAGGTCGGGCCGAGCTGGACCCCGACGTGATCCACGGGCACGGCTACGTGGTGTCGCTGGCCCTCTTCCTGGGCGCGCGCATGAGCGAGCTGCACACCCATCTCGGGACGGTGCTCTCCACGGGGCTGCGTCCCACGCTGCACCGGCAGTTCGAGGCCGGGAACCGGTCCGTCGCGGCAGCGCTCGCCGCCATGGAAGGGCGGAGGGAGTCCGCGAGCGTGCTCGTGCAGCAGGCGTACCAACAGCACGGCACGCTCGGCCCCTACCCCTTCACGACGCCCACCTGGGCGGCGGGGCTGCTGGACACCCGGGCTCACGGCGAGTCCACCGATTCCCGCCGTCGTGCCGCGGACGACCTGTGGGCGGAGGCCCAGACCTTGTTCGGCCGTGGCGCGATCCTGGCGGGCAGCGTCGCCGGGAGCCTCGCCGTGGACTTCGCCGTGGACGCCGAGCGGCTCGCCACCCTCGACTCGCTGCGCTCCTCGACGAGCTCCGGTCTGGTGTCGGCGCTGGTGCAGCTCGCGCACGCGTCGGACGCGACCGCGGAGGAGGCCTTCGACATCGGACGCCAGCTGGTCACCGAAGGGCAGGTCCTCCTCGGCGCCCGCGCCTTCGCGCACGCCGCCGGCCGCGTGCAGGACACCGGGGACGCGACCGCAGTGCGCCGGACCCTCGCCGAGGCCCGCGAGCTGGTGCGCAGGCACGGGGGCGAGCCCGGGGCGATCGTGCGGCCGGTGGACCGCGCCGTGGGGCTCACGCCCCGCGAGCGGCAGCTCGCCTCGCTCGTCTCCGCCGGCACCTCGAACGAGGAGATCGCGCGCCAGCTGCACCTCAGCGTCCGCACCGTGCAGAACACGCTCGGCCGGGTCGTCGCGAAGCTCGGCGTGGACAGCCGCAACGAGCTCACCCCGGACCTGCTGGGCACCTGAGCCTGTGGATAACGGCAGCGGAGCCCTCGTCGGCTCCGGCAGGGTGGCCAGGCATGGACACCATCACCCCGTTCCGCCCGGGCGACGAGGTCGCCGACGACGCCGAGCTGCTGGAGCTCGCCCACTTCCTCGCGGGAGGCGTCCACCCCCGGGGGCGCACGCTCACCGTGACCTGGCTCGACGCCGACGACCGGCTCCTCGGCCTCGCCCTGCCGATCGAGGACGTTCCGCTGCGCCCCGACGCCGCGGCCCTCGTCGGTCTGGGCACCGTGCTGCGCAGCGTCGTCGACGACGAGGCGCCCGGCGGCTGCGCCGTCGTCGTGCTGGAGCGCCCCGGCGATGCGACGCTCACCGTCGACGACCGCGCCTGGAACCGCGACCTGCGCGAGCAGGCCGACGCCCAGGGCGTGCGGCTGCGCGGGTTCTTCGTCGCCGCCGGCGGCCAGGTGCGGCCGCTGGCGCTCGACGACGCGTGACCTCAGTCCTGGACGCGGACCGACTGGCTGCCGTCGACGACGTCGGCGGTGCCGTGCCGCAGCGGCCGCGGCTCGAGCTCCAGGAACACCAGCCCGCTGTCGCCGATGCGCGACCACGTGACGGCGAACCCGGACGGCGCGGCGCCGGCGTCGAACAGGCGCGCGCCGGAGCCGACGACGACGGGCGCGACGACGAGGCGCCAGACGTCGACGAGCCCCAGGTCGTGCAGGGTGCTCGCGAGACGCGCGCTGCCGTGCACCTGCAGCTCGCCGTCGCGCCCGTCCTTGAGGGCCTGCACCTGGGCGGCCAGCGAGGCGTCGCCGGCGGGGTCGATGACGGTCGTCCCCGCCCACGCCGGGTCGCGCAGGGTCGAGGACACGACATAGCGCGGCCCGGCGTCGATGCGGGCGGCGAGGGCGTCGTCCAGGTCGGTGACCTGCCCCCACGACGCCCAGAACATGTCGTAGGTGGTGCGGCCGAGCAGGAAGGCGTCGACCTCGGCGAACCAGCCGTCCACGACCTCCCCGAACACCGGGTCCGTGGTGAACGGGACGAACCAGCCACCCTCGGTGAAGCCCTCGCGGGTGTCCTCCTCGGGCCCGCCCGGACCCTGCACCACCCCGTCGAGCGACGTGAAGATGTTGACGCTGAGCCGCATGGGATCCTCCGTCATCGACCACCCGGCCGGCCTTTGCCCTGGACTTCCGCGCCTCAGCGGCATACTTTCACCTCGGCAGCATGCTGTGACCGGATTCACACACGCTACCGGACCGTCGAGGAGGGAGCCGGGCCGTGGCCGACGTGCTGGTGCTCAACGCGGGCTACGAGCCCCTGCACCGCGTGTCGGTCAAGCACGCCATCACGATGCTGGTCCGCGAGGTCGCGGTCGTCGAGGAGGCGGTCGAGGGCCACCGTTTCGGCCCGTACCCGATGCCCCGCGTGCTGCGCCTGGTGCGGTACGTCGCGATGCGCTGGCGGTACCGCAGCGCCGGCCGGCCGGCAGTCACCAAGGACGGCGTGAAGCGTCGCGACGGGGCGTGCGCCTACTGCGGCGGCCCGGCGGAGACCGTGGACCACGTGATCCCCCGCTCCCGCGGTGGCGACTCGTCGTGGCTGAACCTCGTCGCCGCCTGCGAGGCGTGCAACGGGCGCAAGGCCGACCGCACGCCGCTGGAGGCCGGCATGCCGCTGCTGCTCGCGCCGTTCGTCCCGCCCGCGGAGCACGGGATCGTGCGCCGTCGACGGCGCACCGCCGTGACCGCGGCGGCCTGACGCCCCGGCACCAGCCGGGGCGTCGGCGGGCCGTCAGGCGGCGGGGGCGTCGTCCGGCAGGTCCGGCACCACCGTGAGCGACCCGGTGGCGGGCAGCGCGTTCGCGCCGCCGTGGTCCGCCGGGGTGAGGGCACGGGACGCGATGACGCTGCTCGCGAAGTTCGCGTGGCACTCGGTGCAGTACCACTCGGGCGTGGGCACGGGCACCTCGAAGCCGCCGTACACGACGTCCGGCTCGGCGTTCATCACGTCGTCCTGGAACGTCATGCCCCACACGATCCGCTTGGTCTTGCCGCGCGCGCCGCAGCCCGGGCACTGGGGCCGCATCCGCGCGCGCTGCGACGCCACGGTGTGCGCGTGCAGCAGGTCGTGGCACTGCCCGCACAGCAGGTGCACGTCGCGCACGAGCTGCTCGAGGGTGCGCCCGCCGGCGGTGGTGGTGCCGAGGCGGACGGCGCCGTCGTCGTGGGCCTGCATGCGGTGCACGTCGACGAACCGCTCGCAGGTGGCGCAGCGCTCCTCGCGGCGCATCGACCAGCCCGTCACCGCCCGGTGGCCGAGGATGCGCAGGGCGTGCACGTCGGGCGCGGTGGCGCCGGCTCCGCAGTCGCCCGGGTCCAGCGTGTGGACGGGCCCGCCGCGGAACTGGTCCGCGACACCGTCGAGCACGAGGCGCGCGTGCTCGGGCGGCAGCCAGCCGGACGTGCCCGTGTAGGTGTCGGCGCCCTCGAACATGTCGGCCCAGACGATCGGCCGGTCCGGGCCGAACAGGTCGTCGCTCACCCAGCTCTCGCCGTCGCTGGCGCCCATGAGCTCGACGGCGGCGACCACACCGGCATCGCCGAGCACCGTGACCACCACGTCCCCGCGCTGCGGACCGTCCGGGCCGGCCGGCAGCCGGTGCTCGGGCGAGCGGGTCGCGATCGCGACGGACTCCGTCAGCCAGTCGGCCGACCAGTGCAGGAACACGGACGGCACGAGCCACGCGGGCAGCGCCGACAGGGAGGGGAGGGTCTCTCGGGTCACCGGGAGAACATATCGGGCGCCGACCCTCCGACACCACGGGCATGGTCGTTCCGGTCGCGACGTCCCCGCGCTAGGTTCCCAGCAGGCACGACGGCGTCGCCGCTCCGCACCGTGCACGACACCAGGCACCGCCGCCGCCCCGCCGACGAGCTTCTGCCGCGAGGAGGCACGGATGAACATCGGACTGTGGGTCGCCGCCGGGCTGCTGGCCCTGCTCTACCTGGCGGTGGGCTTCGTCAAGCTGACCCGCGGCCGCGAGCGCCTGCGCGCGTCCATGGGGTGGGTGGAGGACTTCCCGGTCGTCGTGGTGCGCTTCATCGGCCTGGCGGAGATCGCCGGCGCGCTGGGCCTGATCCTCCCCCTGGCCGCCGACGTCCAGCCGTGGCTCACCGCGACCGCCGCGACCTGCCTCGTCGTGCTGCAGGCGTTGGCGATCTCGGTGCACGTCCGCCGTGGCGAGCTGGCGCAGCTGTGGGTCAACGTGCTCCTGCTGCTCGCCGCGGCGTTCGTGGCCGTGGGGCGGTTCGCCGGCTGGTAGGAGCCGTGCGCCGCCGGGCCCCGGCCGTCAGCAGACGCTGTCGCGCGGCGCCGGCACCCCGAGACCGAACAGGGGCCGCAGGCGGAGCCCCACCCAGGTGCCGAGGAGCGCGACCGCGCCCCAGATCCAGCCGTGCGCCGACCCGGACGCGATGCCGGCGAGATAGGCGCCGATGTTGCAGCCACCGGCGATGCGCGCGCCGATCCCCATCGCGATGCCGCCCAGGACCGCGCCGAGCGCCAGCCGGGCGGGCACGCGGGTGTGCAGCTTCCACACGCCGGCCGCGGACGCCGCGAGCGCCGCGCCCACGATGATGCCGATGTCGGTCAGGCTCGTCTTGTCGGTGAGCACCGGGCCGGCGAGCGCAGCGGCCTGCGGCTCCGGCTGGAAGTAGGCCCAGGCCTCGGGGTTGCCGCCGAGCAGCCCCACGAGCTTCGAGCCCCACAGCGCGAACGCGCTGGTGATGCCCCACGCACCCCCGGAGACGAGCATCACCAGCCCGCCCAGCACGGCGAGCACGAGGGCGCCCACGACCAGCGGCCACGACCCGCGCACGACGCGCGCCCACGGCGTGCGGGCGGACGGGACGGCACCCTCGGGCGGCGGCGTGCGGCGGGCCTGCACGACGCGCGACGCGGCCCACACCAGCGACAGCAGCGCCAGCGTGACGGCCAGGGAGCCGGCCCACGCCCAGCCGCTGCCGCCGAACCAGTCCGCGAACAGCACCGGCTCGAGCGCGGGCAGGTCCTGCCAGAGCGGCGCCTGCCAGGCGGCGAGCGTCGACCCGACGACGAACCCGCCGAGCGTGAGCACGATCGACGTCTGCCCCGAGCCGACGGCGAACAGCGTGCCGGACGCGCACGCGCCCCCGACCTGCATCCCGACCGCGAAAAGGAACGAGCCGAGCAGCAGGCCCACGCCGATGGTCCCGGCGCTGGGCGCGGGCACCGAGCCGAACAGCCCGGCGCCGGAGCCGATGAGCAGGGCGAACAGCACCGCCGTCGCGCCGAGCAGCACGGTGTGCGCGCGCAGCCCGGCGCCGTTCCCGACGGCCACGAGGCGCCGCCACGCGGACGTGAAGCCGAACCGCGAGTGGAAGAGCGCCGTGCCCAGGCCGATGCCCAGGAGGAGCAGCACGGCGGGCTTGACGCCGTGCTGCGCCGCGGTCCAGGCCACGAGCGCGACGCCGACGACGGCACTCACGGCCAGCGGGACCCGGGACACGGGCGGCGCCGGGGGCGCGGCCGGGGCGGGCACGCTGGTCGGGGCGGGCGCGCGCAGGGAGCGCTGCGGACGGACGGGGGCGGCGGTGGTCACGACGGATTCCTCGGGACGGGGGTGCGGACGGTCGGACCGTACCCCTCGGCAACCGTCGGTCTCTAGGTCCGGGCCGCGCCGTCCCACATCATGGGACCGCCCGCGCTCAGCGCAGCGCTCCCCACTCGGCGTCGGTGAGCAGCCGCGACCGGATGAGGAACCGCACGCCCTCCGGCGCCTCCACGCTGAACCCTGCGCCGCGGCCGGGGACGACGTCGATCGTCAGGTGCGTGTGCCGCCAGTACTCGAACTGCGCGCGGCTCATCCAGACCGGCACGGCGAAGGTCTCCCCCGTCGCGCCGGGCTCGTCCGCCGGCCCGTCGGTCACGGCGAGGTCCCCGAGGTGCACGTCCGCGTCCCCGAGGAGGAAGTCGCCGTCGGGGTAGCACATGGGGCTGGAGCCGTCGCAGCAGCCACCGGACTGGTGGAACATCAGCTCGCCGTGCTGGCGCCGCAGCCGGGCGAGGAGCCCGGCTGCGGCGTCCGTCACGGCGACACGGGAGATCGTGTCGTCGGTCATCGGTCTAGAAGAACCCGAGCTTCTGGCCCGAGTAGCTGACCAGGAGGTTCTTCGTCTGCTGGTAGTGGTCGAGCATCATCTTGTGGTTCTCGCGCCCGACGCCGGAGCCCTTGTACCCGCCGAACGCCGCGGCCGCCGGGTACGCGTGGTAGCAGTTCGTCCACACGCGCCCGGCCTCGATGGTGCGCCCCGCGCGGTACGCCGTCTCGCCCTGCCGGGACCAGACGCCCGCGCCGAGCCCGTAGAGGGTGTCGTTGGCGATCTTCATGGCGTCGTCGAAGTCCGCGAACTCCGTCACCGACACGACCGGCCCGAAGATCTCCTCCTGGAAGATCCGCATCGAGTTCTTGCCCTCGAAGACGGTGGGCGTCACGTAGTAGCCGCCCGCCAGGTCGCCGTCCATCTCCGCGCGGCCCCCGCCCGTGAGGACCTTGGCGCCCTCCGCCTTGCCGATGTCGATGTACGACAGGATCTTCTCGAGCTGGTCGTTGCTCGCCTGCGCGCCGATCATCGTGTCGGTGTCCAGCGGGTTGCCCTGCTTCACGGCCTTCGTGCGCTCCAGGGCGTCGCCGAGGAACTGGTCGTAGATGTCGGCCTGGATCAGCGCGCGCGACGGGCAGGTGCACACCTCCCCCTGGTTGAGGGCGAACATCGTGAACCCCTCGAGGGCCTTGTCGTAGTAGTCGTCCTTCGCCGACGCGACGTCCGAGAAGAAGATGTTCGGGCTCTTGCCGCCGAGCTCCAGCGTCACCGGGATGATGTTCTGCGACGCGTACTGCATGATCAGGCGGCCGGTCGTCGTCTCGCCGGTGAACGCGATCTTGCGGATGCGCGAGCTCGACGCGAGCGGCTTGCCCGCCTCGACGCCGAACCCGTTGACGACGTTGACCACGCCGGGCGGCAGCAGGTCGCCGATGAGGTCCATGAGGAACAGGATCGACGCCGGGGTCTGCTCGGCCGGCTTGAGCACGACGGCGTTGCCCGCCGCGAGCGCCGGGGCCAGCTTCCACGTGGCCATGAGGATCGGGAAGTTCCACGGGATGATCTGCCCGACCACGCCGAGCGGCTCGTGGAAGTGGTACGCGACGGTGTCCTCGTCGATCTCCGAGATCGACCCCTCCTGCGCGCGGATGGCGCCCGCGAAGTAGCGGAAGTGGTCGATGGCGAGCGGGATGTCGGCGGCGAGGGTCTCGCGGACGGGCTTGCCGTTCTCCCAGGTCTCGGCGACCGCGATCTCCTCGAGGTGCGCCTCCATGCGGTCGGCGATCCTGTTGAGGACGTTCGCCCGCTCCGTGACGGACGTGCGCCCCCACGCGGGCGCCGCTCCGTGGGCGGCGTCGAGCGCGCGCTCGATGTCCTCGGCGTTCCCGCGCGCCACCTCGGTGAAGGTCTGCCCCGTGACCGGGCTGGGGTTCTCGAAGTACTGCCCGCTCGCCGGCGGGACGTACTCCCCGCCGATCCAGTGGTCGTACCGGGCGCGGTACTCGGCGATCGCCCCGGGCTGACCGGGGGCTGCGTAGACGGTCATGCTGCCTCCTCGCACGTGCGGCGCCTCGTCGCGCCGCGATGGACGCGACGGTAGGAGGCGCAGGGTTGCAGTTCCGTTGCAGTGCGGTCCGCACGACGGTCCGGGCTGGACCCTGGCCCGAGCGGACCGCAGGATCGCCGGAGGGCCGGGAGCCGGCCCGCGACGGGACGGGAGGCGTCGATGCGCGGCAGGTCGCGGTTGCTGATCGGCGCGGGAGTGGTGCTCGCCGTGGTGGTGGGCGCCTTCGTGCTCACGCCGGGCGGCGCGCTCGCCCGATCCCTGTTCGTCCTCCGGGAGCAGCGCACCTCCTGCGGCGAGGTCGAGCACGGCGCGCAGGGTGGCGGGATCCCTGCCGACGCGCGTGACTGCCTCGACGCGGCGTGGGAGTCCGGGGCCGAGCTCACGGTGATGACTCCGACCACCGAGGGCGACCCGACGTTCACCTACTACCGCGTCGGGGGCGGCGGCCTCGAGATCTTCCGCGACACGACAGGCGACACCTACGGGTCGGGCACCTGGAGCCGCAGCGTCTGCCCCGGCGACGACCTCAAGGGCGCGCTCGAGCGCTGCTGACCCTCAGCCCAGCTCGGCGTCGAGCAGCCCGGCACGGGCGCGGGCGCGCACGGCCTGCGGGCTGCCGGCCGGGGCGACGTCGAGCAGGCGGGTCCAGGCGGCGTGGTCGTCGGCGCCGTCGGCACCGCGCACCCACGCGTCCAGGGCGTCCGGGTCGCCGGCGGCCAGGACGGCGGCACGGACCTCGGCCGAGAGCTCGGCGCGCAGCCGCTCGACGCCCGGGGCCACGGACCGCGGCAGCAGTGGCGCGTAGGCGTCGACGGCGGCGCGCGCGTCGCCGTCGACGAGGGCCGCGCGCACGTCGCCCGCGTCGGTGCGCAGGGGGCGGGCGAGCCGGTACGGCCGCGACCCGGCCAGCAGCGCGCCGACGACGTGCCGCAGCCGGGAGACCTCGGCCCGCACGGTGACGTCGGAGAGCTCCCCGGGGTGCAGCAGCACGGCGAGCTCGTCGGCGGCGAGGCCCGACGGGTGCTCCGCGAGCAGCAGCAGGATCTCGGCGTGCCGCAGCGACAACGACCGCTCCCCTGCGGGCGTACACAGCACGGGCCGCCCGAGCACGCGGAGGTCGACGGGGCCGACGCCTGCCGGGTGCGCGGCCGCAGCGGCGCGGGTCGCGAGCTCGCGCTCCACGGTCGCGACCGTGGCCCGCACGAGCGACAGCACGACGTGCGTCGCCGCGGCCCGCCGCCCCGTGACGTCGAGGACGCCGAGCACCCGGCCCGTGGCGGGGTCGCGGATGGGCGCGGCGGCGCAGCTGAGCTCCTGCACGGGTCGGGAGAAGTGCTCGGCGCCGATCACCTGGACCGCCCTGCGGGTCGCGAGCGCCGTGCCCGGCGCGTTGGTGCCCACGCTCTCCTCGCCCCACACGGCGCCCTCGACGAAGCCCAGGCGGTCGACCGCGCCGCGGAGGCGACGGTTCCCCTCCACCCAGAGCAGGCGGCCGATCTCGTCGGAGACGGCGACGACCAGGCCGTCGTCCGCCGCGCCGTCGACGACGAGCTCCCGCACGACCGGCATGACGGCGGCGAGCGGGTGGGCGGCGCGGTAGGCGGCGAGCTCGGCGTCGGCCAGCGCGACCTGCGGGTGCGGGGTGTCCGGGTCGACGCCGTTGCGCAGGGAGCGGCGCCAGGAGTCGGCGACGACGGGGTCGATGCCGCCGGGCGGCTCGCCCGTGCCGAGGAAGCGTTCGTACGCGGCGCGCACGGTGCGCGGGTCACGACGCACCCCGACCCCGCGCGGGCCGTGCCCCGCGGAGAAGCTGTCCCCGTGCATCGCGACCTCCCGACGTCGTCGTCCGGGCGCCGCCAGTCTAGGGGGCGGACGGCCCGGCCACGGATCGCCGGACCCTGGATCACCCCCGAGCCGTGGGCAGCGTGGTGCCCATGGCACGCAGCGCGCACGACCTCACCCCGACCAAGGTGGCCGTGGGCGATGCCGAGGAGCTCACCGGGGTCGCGTTCGGCCGAGGCGGGTTCAGGCGCGCCCGAACGCCTTGCGCAGCTCGTCCTTCGCGCGCTCGAGGACGTCGCGCTGCGCGGCGGGGAGGGTCTTCCCGGCGCGGTTGACGTAGAACGTCAGCATCGACATGGCCGAGCGGTACGCCGAGCCCTTGCGCCGGTCGCTCGCCTCGGCCGACCGCTTCAGGGATGCCGCGATGTGCGCCGGGTCGTCCCAGGTGAAGACGTCGTCCTCGAGGTCGAGCGCGTCGGAGTGCTCGGTCACGTCCTGCGACCACCGCTCGCCGTCGTCGCCCTTCGTCATGCCCTCGACGCTAGACGCGGGGCCAGGATGCTCGCAGCCCCGCCGGCGCCGCTCAGTCGCGCAGCGCGAGACGGCGCGCGAGCACGGCGCACACCACGAGCTGGAGCTGGTGGAAGATGATCACCGGGACCGCGATCACGCCCGCCGCGGCGACGGGGAACAGCACGCTGGCCATGGGCAGGCCGGTGGCGAGGGACTTCTTGGACCCGCACATGAGCAGCGCGATCCGGTCCTCGGCGGGCAGCTTGAGGGCCGCCCCGCCCCACCACGTGAGGCCCAGCATGATCGCGAGGAACACGCCGCTGACCACCAGCAGCGCCACGATCGCCCAGCCGGAGATGCCGGCCCACACGCCCGCGGAGCTCGCCGCCGCCACGGCGGAGAACACCACGACGAGGATGGTGCCGCGGTCGACCGACAGGGTGAGCCAGCGCCGCGCGCGGACCCGGTCGCCCACCCAGGGCTGCAGCAGCTGACCCACGACGAACGGGAGCAGCAGCTGGAGCAGCACCGTCTGCAGCCCGTCGAGGCCGTGGCCGGCGGTGGCGCTCCCGCCCTCCGCGTCGGTCATGAGCCACAGCACCAGCAGCGGCGTGAGCACCATGCCGAGCACGTTCGACACCGTGGCCCCGCAGATCGCGCCCGCCACGTTGCCGCGCGCCACGGACGTGAACGCCACCGACGACTGCACCGTGGACGGCAGCAGGGACAGGTAGAGCATCCCGGCGGCGAGCGGAGCGCCGACCAGCGGGGTGATCGCCCACGCGACGACGAGCCCGAGCACCGGGAAGAGCACGTACGTGGCGACGAGGATGCCGCCCTGCAGGCGCCAGTTGCGCAGGCCCGCCCACACCTCACGGGTCGAGAGGCGCGCGCCGTAGACGAGGAACAGGATCGTCACCGCGACGTCGGCCGCGACGTCGACGACCTGCTGCACGCCCGGGCCGACGGGCACCACCAGCCCCAGCACCATCACCACGACCAGCGTGACGACGAACGGGTCCACCCAACGGCTCAGCACACGACGCACCGGGCGAGTGTAGGGAGTCTCGCGCCCGGGGCACGGACACGTCCGCGGGGTGCGGGTGCCGTGCCGCCGGCCGCCGACCGCCGGGTCAGGCCTCCAGGCCCTGGCGCAGCCCGTCGAGGAGCGGCGTGGTGGGGCGACCGATCAGGCGGGCGAGGTCGCCCGACGTCTCGGCGAGCAGGCCCGCGCGCGTGTCGCCGTCGAGGGCGACGACGAACCCGGCGGTGCCCTCGTCCAGGCCTGCCGCGAGCAGCTGCTCGCGGTGCTCGTCGGCGGTGAGCCGCCGGTACGTCACGGGCCGGCCGACGACCTCGGCGGACGCGGCGGCGAGCTCGTCGAAGTCCCAGGCCACGTCGCCGGACAGCTCGTAGACGGCGCCGTCGTGGGCGACGTCACGGCGCGCGTCGAGGGCGACGACGGCCGCGGCCTCGGCGTAGTCCGCGCGGCTCGCGCTGGCGACGCGGCCGTCCCCGACGCTGCGCGCGATCTCGCCCGTCTCGCGCGCCTGCTGCACGTCGCCGAGGTAGTTCTCGGTGTACCAGCCGTTGCGGAGCACCGTGGTGGCCAGGCCCGACGCCGCGAGCAGCTCCTCGGTCGCCTTGTGCTCGGGGGCGAGGATCAGGGGCGAGGTGTCGGCGTGCGGGGCGCTCGTGTAGACGACGCGGCGGACGCCGGCGCCCTTGGCCGCCTCGATCACGGCCTGGTGCTGCGGCACCCGGCGGCCGACCTCGGAGCCGGAGACGAGCACCAGCACCTCGACGCCGTCGAGTGCGGGGACCAGGGTCTCGGGGCGGTCGTAGTCGGCCTCGCGGACCACGACGCCGGGCCCGTCCGGCCCCGCGAGGTCGGCGACCTTCGCCGTCGAGCGGGCGAGGGCCACGACGTCGGCGGGTGCGGCGCCCCGGGCGAGGAGGGACTCGACGACGAGGCGGCCCAGGTGGCCGCTGGTACCGGTGACGGCGATGGTCATGGTGATGCTCCTTCGGAGGCAGGCTCAGGTCGGGATCGCGGCCGGCCCGTGCCGGGCCGACCCCGCCAGCATGCACTTACTTTTCGTAAGTGCCAACCCGCGGCAGGTGCGGTAATCGTCACAGTGCCCGCCTCCGCGCCGCGCCGTATCCTGGGCGGGTGACCACCGACTCCCCCGCAGCCGCTCTCGACGACGTCCGCAGCGACGACGTCGCCCCGGGCCCGACCGACGCGATGATCGCCGACGTGTTCTCCCGCGGCTGCACCTCGCGCCAGGCGCTCGAGGCGGTCACCGGCCGCTGGGGCGTCCTGACCGTGGCCGGGCTGCGCGACGGCGCCGTGCGCTTCAACGCGCTGCGCCGCCGGATCGACGGTGTGAGCGAGAAGATGCTGGCCCAGACGCTGCAGACGCTCGAGCGCGACGGCATGGTCGCCCGGGAGGTCCGCACGACCATCCCCCCGCACGTCGAGTACTCGCTCACCGACCTCGGCCGCCGCGTCGCCGACCGGCTCGTCGGGCTCCTCGACGTCCTCGAGGGCTCGGTCGACGAGGTCAGCGCGGCCCAGCGGGCGTACGACGCGCGCCGGGACGCCTGAGCCTCACGTCCGCGAGGTCACGTACCAGAGCACCAGCGCGACGACGACGAGGAGCACGACGAGCACGGCGACCGCGATCTTCACCGCGCTGAACGGCCGCCTCCCGACCACCTGCCCCGTGTTCGCGTTGACCATGACCTGCCACTGCCGGCCCGCGTACACGTAGGTCGCGATCCACAGCGGGAGCAGGACCAGCTTGAACATCACGTCGGTGTATGCCGTCGCGACCGAGCCGACCCGCTGCTCGTCGCCACCGATGTCCCGCCGGACGTCGGCCGTGATGGCCTTCGCCATCGTCGCCTTGGCCCGCTCGAGGCCGGCGGCGGGCTCCACCTCGTACCGCGCCGCGGAGTACCCGGCCAGGTACTCGGCCCGGAACGGCACGGCGTCCTCGAGCGCCCACGGCCCGAGCCGGCGCAGATCGGTCTCGGACACCTGGGACGAGGCCGGGACCAGGACGTCGTCGAAGGACCGCTCGACCCGGCCCGAGACCGGCGTCCAGCTCACCCGCCGCTCCTGGCGCTCCTCGTCGCCGTCCTTCACGGTGACGTGGTACTCGTCGCCGCGCTGACCCGTGTACGACGACGACGTCTCGGCGTCGAAGGTCCAGTGGGGCACGTACGAGCCGTGCAGCGACTCCGTGTCGCCGACCTTCTTGAGCTCGCTCGGCGCGAACGGTCGCGAGCGCACCCACCGGCGGAACGCCTCGCGTGCCCGCGCCTGCTCCACGCCGAACGGGACGACCGCCTCCGGCTGCACGAGCCCGTCCGCCTCCGCGACCGCGACGAGGTGGCCGCCGCAGAAGCGGCAGGCCGCGGACAGGTCCGTGCCGCGCGTCGTCGCGCCGCACCCGTCGCACGTGAGCAGGCGGTCCTCCAGGAGGCCCGCGCGCGACCCCTCCTGCGCTGCGGCCCACGCGTCGAACGAGTGCTCGTCGACGGCGTCGCCCGCCGCGTGGACGATCTCCACCTCACCGCCGCACGCCCCGCACCGCAGGTGCTGCGTACCGGGCACGTAGGCGAGCTGGGAACCGCACGCGTCGCAGCGCGTGCGCACGAGGTCGTCCCGCACCTCGCTCACGACCGGGCCCCGGTCCCGCTCGACGGCCCCGCCTGCGGCGGCAGCGGGGGCGGTGTCGCCGCGAGGAGCGGGGCGAGCACGGGCACCTGCCCGGCCGGCGTCCACGCGGCCATGCCCTGCTGCCACACGAGGGTCTCGCGCGTAAGGTCGCCGGTACCCACGAGCGCGGCGAGGTCCACCGCGGTGCCCGGGCCGGCCTGCGACCCGGCGGCCGACCAGAACCACGGGGACTCGGCGACCGGCAGGGGCGGCGGGCCCGCGGGCGGCGGCGCGGCCGCCGCGGGCGGCGCCGACGGCGCCAGCGCCTGGGCCATCTGCTGCCCCATCGCCAGGCCCATCCCCACGCCCATCCCCGAGCCGAGGCCCTCGCCGGCCCCGCCCGGGTTGGCGGCGGCGGTCTCGATCGCCGTCGCCGCCTGGAACTTCGTGTACTGGTCCAGATCGCCGACGACGGCCATCCGGGTCCGCTTGTCGAGCGCCGCCTCGACCTCCGGCGGGAAGGAGACGTTCTCGAGGACGAACCGCGGCACGGCGACGCCGTACTCCGTCAGGTCCTCGGAGAGCTGGTCCGCCAGGCGGCCGGCGATCTCGCGCTGGTTCGCGGCGAGGTCGATCACGGCGACGCCCGCCTCGGCCAGCGCCGGGCCGAGCCGGCCCACGACGAGGCTGCGGAAGTAGTCGCCGATCTCGTCCGTGCGGAACTGCGGGTCGGTGCCCACGAGCTGCCGCAGGAGCGCGGCGGGGTCCACCACCCGCAGCGCGTAGGTGCCGAAGGCGCGGACACGGACCGCCCCGAGCTCGGGGTCGCGCAGGATCACCGGGTTCTGGGTGCCCCAGGTGAGGTCCGTGAACTGGCGGGTCGCGACGAAGTAGACCTCCGCCTTGAACGGCGAGCTGAACCCGTGCTTCCAGCCCTGGAGCGTGGACAGGATCGGCAGGTTCTTCGTCTCCAGCGTGTACGTGCCCGGGCCGAAGACGTCGGCGAGGCGGCCCTCGCTGACGAACACCGCCGCCTGCCCCTCGCGCACGACCAGCCTGGCCTGGTTCTTGATCTCGTTGCCCTGGCGGGGGAAGCGCCAGACGATCGTGTCCCGGCTCTCGTCGAGGAACTCGACGATGTCGATCAGCTGTCCACGCAGCTTCTCCAAGAAGCTCATCCGGAATCCTTCGGTGTCGTGCGGGTCGGGGAAGTTCGAGTCGCGCGGCCGCTGGGCCGCGCTGAGCATAGCGGTGTCTGCCGCCGCCGATGACGGGGCCAAGTCCCGGCAAAATCCCCAGGTCGCCGCGGGTCGGCCCGGCGGCGCCCGAGCGCACCCGCCCGCGACCTATCCTGGCCGGGTGCCTGCCGCGCCCCCGCTCCCGGACCGGACCTCCGACGTCGCGGTGCTCCTCGCGGCCGGCGCGGGGACACGGCTGGGACGCGGCCCCAAGGCGCTCCTGCCCCATCGCGGCCGCCCGCTCGTCGAGCACGTCACGGCTGCCCTGCTCGCCGGCGGGTGCGACGCGGCCGTCGTCGTGCTCGGCGCGGGGGCGGAGCGCGTGCGTGCCGCGGCGTCGCTCGACGGCCCCGAGGTCCGCGTCGTGCTCAACGCCGGCTGGGCCACGGGCATGGCCTCGTCCCTGCGTGCCGGCGTCGCGGCCGCGCTGGAGCCGCGGGACGACGTGCCGCCGGCGCGGCTCGTCGTCGCGCACGTGGACCAGCCGGGCGTGACGCCCGACGACGTCGCGCGCCTGCTGGCCGCGCACCGCCCCGGCCGCGTCACCGCGTCGCACTGGGCCGACGCTCCCGACCGGGACCGGCCGCGCTGGTCGCACCCGCTCGTCCTCGACGCCGCGCTCGCCGCGCCGGCCGCCGCGAGCGCCGTCGGCGACGCCGGGGCGCGCGCGTTCCTGCGCGCGCACGCCGACCTGATCGACGTCGTCACGCACCCCGGCGACGGGCGCGACGTCGACACCGAGGCCGACCTCGACCTGCTCGCCTGACCGTCCACGAGGCCCCGGCGGTCACGACGCCGCGGCCGCCTTGATGCCCAGGTAGACCTTGTCGCGCGCGAGCGGCAGCTCGGTGAACCGCACCCCTGTCGCAGCCCGCAGCGCGTTCGCGAGCGCCGGGGCGACGGGGTTGAACGGGCTCTCGCTCATGGACTTCGCCCCCATCGGCCCGGTGGAGTCCGAGGTGTCGGCGAAGTACACCTCGCTGCGCGGCACGTCCGCGAAGGTGGGCAGGTGGTACTGGCGGAAGATGTCGGTCGTGACGCGGCCCGTGTCGTCGATCACGACGTCCTCGTAGAGCGCGGCACCGAGCGCCTGGGCGATGCCGCCCTCCACCTGGCCGCGGCACTGGCGCGGGTTGACGACCTCCCCGGCGTCGGCGGCCTGGACGCTCTGCAGGATGCGGATCTCGCCGGTGCCGCGGTGCACGGCCACGCGGAAGCCGTGCACGTTGAACGCGACGGACCGCGGCGTGCCGCCCCAGCGTCCCTCGGCCTCGAGCCGCACGCCCGCGGCCCGGGCATGGCGCGCCACCTCGGCCAGCGGCACCACCGAGCCGCCGCCGTACTCGACCCCGCCGGGCACCAGCGTGCAGTCTGCCGACGGCGTGCCCGTGAGCGACGACGCCACCACCCGCACGCGCTCGGCGAGCTCGGTCGCCGCCGCGAGCGACGCCTTGCCCGCCACCACCGTGCCGGTGGACCCGAAGGCGCCGGTGTCGTGGTCGACCAGGTCGGTGTCGGACTGCCGGACGACGACGTCGGCCGCCCGCTGCCCCAGCGCGCTGGCCACGAGCTGCGCGTGCACGGTCGTGGTGCCGTTGCCGAACTCGGCGGTGCCGACCTCGGCCTCCACCACGCCGTCGGGGCGCAGCCGGGCGCGGGCGTGCGACACGTGGCCGCGCGGCGGCACGGTGTCGATCATCGACAGGGCCGTGCCCTCGCCGACGCCCCACTCCTTCCCCAGCCACGGCAGCGGGGACTCGGCCGGGTCGGCCGGGTCCGCGCCGTACGCCGCGACGTCGCGCGCGCGACCGCGGGCCAGCGCGTCGTCGGCCAGCTCGATGCACTGGTCGAGGCCGTAGCTGCCGTACAGCACGTCCTCCTCGGGCTCGGGCGCGGTGGACAGCATCGGCACGCCCGGGCGCACCACGTTGCGGCGCCGCAGCTCCAGCGGGTCCATGCCCAGCTGCCGGGCCAGCTCGTCCATCGCCGACTCGACGGCGAAGATCATCTGGCTCAGCCCGTATCCACGAAAGGCGCCTGCGGGCAGCGTGTGCGTGTAGACGCAGTGCGCGTCGACCTTCTTGTTCGCGCAGGAGTAGACGGCGATCGACTCGCCGCAGCCGTGGAACATCACGCCCGGCCCGTGGTTGCCGTACGCGCCCGTGTTGCTCAGCACGTCCAGGTGCAGCGCGGTCAGCGTCCCGTCGCGGCGCGCGCCGGCACGGACCTTGATGCGGAACGGGTGCCGCGTCGTCGTGCCGACGAACGTGTCCGTGCGCGTGAGCTCCAGCTGCACGGGGCGTCCGAGCTTCAGGGCCGCGAGCCCGGCGACGTCCTCGACGAGCACCTCCTGCTTGCCGCCGAAGCCTCCGCCCACGCGCTCGCACACCACGCGCACGCGGTCCATGGGCAGGTCCAGCACGCGCGCGAGGTGGCGGCGCGCGAGGAACGGCACCTGGGTGGAGGACCGCACGACGAGGCGGCCGTCGTCGTCGAAGGACGCGATCGCGGCGTGCGTCTCGAGCGCCGCGTTCTGCACGCGCTGGGTGCGGTACGTCGCCTCGTGCACGACGTCGGCCTCCGCGAGGCCCGCCTCGACGTCGCCCAGCTCGCTGTGCAGCTCGGCGACAACGTTGGCGTCCGGCCGCGACACCCGCGCGGTGGCGGCGTCCAGGTCCGGGTGCACGAGCGTGGCCCCGGGCGCCATCGCCTGCTCCGGGTCGATCAGCGCGGGCAGCACGTCGTACTCGACGCGCAGCCGGCGCACGCCCTCCTCCGCCGCGGCCACCGAGTCCGCGACGACGGCGGCCACCCGCTGCCCGACGTACCGCACGACGTCGTCGAGGACCCGGGTGTCGTCCGGGTCGTCGGTCCACAGCTCGTGCTGGGCCGTGCTGAACCGCGCGGCGGGCGCGTCCTCGTGCGTGAGCACCGCGTGGACCCCGGGCACCGCCAGCGCGTCGGCCGTGTCGATCGACAGGATCCGCGCGTGCGCGTGCGGCGACCGCGCCAGCTTGAGGTGCAGCAGGCCCGGGTACGCCTCCGGGTCGACGTCGAGCGTGTAGCGCACCTGGCCGGTCACCACGCCGCGGCTCGCGGGGGCGGGCTCCGAGGTGCCGAACGCAGTGCCCGACGCGGCGGAGCCGGCCGCCCGGTCCCCGACGCCGCGGGAGCGCTGCGGCGTCCACCCGTCGTGGGCGTGGTCGCAGGGCGCGGCCCCGGCCGGGTGGGCCGTGCCGCACGCGTCGTCGCCGAGCACCGCGTCGGCGACCGCCCGGTAGCCCGTGCACCGGCACAGGTTGCCCTTGAGGCTGCGGGGCAGGTTCGCGCGCTGGTCGTCGTCGAAGGTCGCGGCAGTCATGATCATGCCGGCGGTGCAGAAGCCGCACTGGAAGCCCTGCGCGTCGTGGAACTGCTGCTGCACCGGGTGCAGGCCCTCCGCGGTGGGCTCCTCGGCCGTGGCCGCGAGCCCGGCGATCGTGGTCACCTCGCGCCCGGCCGCGCGCCGCGCGGGGTACACGCAGCTGTGCACGGGCACCCCGTCGACGTGCACGGTGCACGCGCCGCAGTCGCCGCCGTCGCAGCCCTTCTTCACGCCGAGCGAGCCCTGCTCCCGCAGGAACGTGCGCAGGCACTGGCCGGCGCGCGGCACGGCGTCCACGTCGCGGCCGTCCACCCGGAGCACGGGCGAGGCGCCCGGGGAGAGGGTCGTGGGGCGGGTGGTCGCGTCGGTCATCGCCGGCCTCCGTCGGTCAGTTCGGCGCGGATCTCCTCCGCGAGCCGGTAGGTCATGTCACGACGCCAGGCCGGGAGGCCGTGGATGTCGTCGTGGTAGAGGTCGGACGGGATCGCGGCGTCGATCGCGGCGGCCAGTCCCGCGGCGTCGGGGTGCGCGCCGGCGGGGAACCGCAGCCGGACCGGCCGGCGGGTCGACGCGGTCACGGTGATGACGAGCGCGCCGCCGTCGGCGGGCGCGTCGAGCCGCCCGATCAGCAGCACGCCGGAGCGGCCGAGGTTCGACAGCGACAGCCGCCGGAAGGCGGTGCGGGCGCGCAGCGCGGCGGCCGGGAGCCGGATCGCGCGCAGCAGCTCGCCCGGTGCCAGGGTGTTGCGCATCTCGCCGGTGACCAGCTCGGCCACGGGCTCGGCGCGCCGCGCCCCGCCCGGCCCCCACACCTCGGCGACGCCGTCCAGGGCCGCGGTGAGCGACGTCATCGGCCCCGCGGGCAACGACGTCACGACGTTCCCGCCGACCGTCGACGTGTTCCAGATCTTGAACGACGCGACGAACGCGTCGCAGCACGGGCGCACGAGGGCGAGCGCGGGCCACGCGGCGCGCACCGGGGCCGACGCCGCGGCCGCCGGGAAGGCGTACAGCTCGGCGACCGTGCAGGTCGCGGCGATCTCCAGCCCGTCGTCGGTCACCGTGAGCGCCGGCCAGCCGGCGCTCGTGAGGTCGAGCAGGCGGCGCAGCGTCTGGCTGCCGTACGAGAACAGGACGGTGCCGCCCGCCAGCCACGCGTCGCCCTCGCGCCAGTCGGCGGGGTCGGCGGTGGGGACCAGGTCGGTGACGGTGTTCATGTCCACCGGGGACGCTCCTTGCTCCGGGTCGTGCCGGGGATGGTGCCGCGGGCCGCGTGCAGCGGCCCGTCCGTGCGGCTGAGAGGGACGGCGGCGTCCCGCCCGTAGCGCACCGCGACGAGCTCGGCGACGACCGACACGGCCACCTCCTCCGGCGTCACGGCGCCGAGGTCGAGCCCGATCGGCGAGCGCAGCCGCGCCAGCAGGTCGGGCGTGACGCCCTCGTCGCGCAGGGCCTGGATCCGTTGGGCGTGCGAGCGGCGCGAGCCCATCGCCCCCACGTACGCGAGCGGCAGCCCGAGCGCGAGCCGCAGGGTCGGGACGTCGAACTTCACGTCGTGGGTGAGGACGGCGACCGCGGTGCGGGCGTCGAGCCGCCCGGCCGCGGCCTCGGCCGCGAGGTAACGGTCCGGCCAGTCCACGACCACCTCGTCCGCCTGCGGGAACCGGCGCGGCGCGGCGAACACCTCGCGGGCGTCGACGAGCGTCACGCGGTACCCGAGCAGGTGCACGGCACGCACGAGCGCGCCCGCGAAGTCGTTGGCGCCGACGACGACGAAGCGCGGCGGCGGGAGCCGGGTCTCGACGAGCAGCGTCACGGGCTCCTCCGGGGCGCCGTCGTCGCACGCGCCGTCGGGCACGCCGGGCGCCGCGTGGACGGTCGCGGCGCCACCCGCCCGCAGCACGGCCGCGACCTGGGCGGACACGGCCGGCAGCGCGCCGTCGTCGACCAGCCCTCGTAGCGAGCTGTCAGGGCCGGCGCCGGGCATACTTCCCGCTGGCCCTGACAGGTCCCGCAGGACGACGGCGGTCGGGCGCGCGACGTCGAGCCGGCGCACGAGCGCGGCGGAGCCGCCGCCGGCGGCAGCCAGGCGGGCGAGGGCGACGGCGGCGGGGTCGCCCTCGTCGCCAGGGCGCACGGGCTGCACGTGCACCTCGAGGCTGCCGCCGCACGTGAGCCCGACGGCGAACGCGTCGTCGTCGGAGTATCCGAAGGTCTCGCGGTGGCACTCGCCGACGGCGATCGCGTCGAGCGCGGCCGCGTGCACGGCCGCCTCCACGCAGCCCCCGGAGAGGCTGCCGATCACGGCCCCGTCGGCGCGGACGGCCATCGCGGTGCCGACCGGCCGCGGCACCGAGCCGGACGCGCCGACGACGGTCGCGACGGCGAACGGCTCCGCGCCGGGCACGAGCCACTCGGCGAGCTGGTCAGCCAGGGTGAGCATCTCAGGGGTCCCTCCCCGCCGGTCGGACCTGCCGGGTCACGGCGGGCCCGACCGACATCGTCGTCAGGCGCCGATCGCCGCCGAGAGCGGGCCGCGCACGAAGTACACGAGGAAGCCCGCGGCGACCACCCACAGCAGCGGGTGCACCTCGCGCGCCCGGCCGCAGGCGAACCGCAGCAGCACCCACGTGATGAAGCCGATCCCGATCCCGTTGGCGATGGAGTACGTCAACGGCATCGTCACGACCGTGAGGAAGACCGGCAGGGCGACGGAGAAGTCGCCCAGGTCGATCTCCTTGATCTCCCGCATCATCATCGCGCCGACCACCACGAGGGCGCCGCTGGCGACCTCGATCGGCACGACGGCGGTGAGCGGCGTGAGGAACATGGCGACCAGGAACAGGCCGCCCGTCACGACCGACGCCAGGCCGGTGCGGGCCCCCTCGCCGACGCCCGCCGCCGAGTCGACGAACACGGTGTTCGACGACGACGACGTCGCGCCGCCGACGACGGCGCCCACGCCCTCGACGACCAGCGCCGACTTGATCCTCGGGAAGTTCCCGTCCTTGTCGGCCAGCCCGCCCTGCTTGGCGAGCCCCGTCATCGTGCCCATCGCGTCGAAGAAGTTCGTGAAGAACAGGGTGAACACGAGCATCGTGGCCGCGAGCGCCCCGATGCGGTCGAAGGCGCCGAAGCTGAACTGGCCCAGCAGGGACAGGTCCGGGACGGAGACCAGCGAGTCGGGCAGCGCGGGCACCGACAGGTGCCAGCCGCCCGGGTTGTCGGCGCCGGCCGGGCCCAGCTGGAGCACGGCCTCCACGACGATCGCCACGACCGTGGTCGCGACGAGCCCGATGAGCAGGCCGCCCTTGACCCTGCGCGCCACGAGGATCCCCATGAGCAGCAGCCCGAGGACGAAGATCATCGTCGGGACGGTCGTGATGGACCCCCCGTCGCCGAGCTGCACCGGCGGGCCGCCCTCGGTGGGGGTGACGAAGCCGGCGTCGACGAAGCCGATGAAGGCGATGAACAGGCCGATGCCCACGGTGATCGCGGCCTTGAGCTGGCGCGGGACGGCGTTGAAGATCGCCGACCGCGCGCCGGTGACGGCGAGCAGCACGATCAGCAGGCCGTTGATGAGCACCAGGCCCATGGCCTCGGGCCAGGTCACGTCGCCGACCACGGCCACGGCGAGGAACGAGTTGATCCCCAGCCCGGCCGCGAGCGCGAACGGCAGGTTCGCGACGAGTCCGAACAGGATGGTCAGCACGCCCGCGGCGAGGCCGGTGACGGCGCCCACCTGGGCCGTCGCGAGCCAGCCGCCCGCGACGTCGGTGGGGGCGTTCTCGGCGCTGGTGCCGCCGAGGATGAGGGGGTTGAGGATGACGATGTACGCCATCGCGAAGAAGGTCACCAGCCCGCCACGGATCTCGCGTCCCGTGGTGGATCCTCGCTCGGTGATCTTGAACAGCCGCTCCAGCACGCCGCGGCCGGCGCCGGTGGAGGGCGTCTTGTCGTTCTCGGCGGTGTCCCGCCGCGTTCCCAGGATGGTCACGTCCTTGTGTCCTTTCCGGCCCGCGCGTCAGTAGTCGACGCGGGTCTCGAGGACACGCCACGCGTCGAACGGCGCGACGGCGCTGCCGGTGCGCTCGTGGCGCACGGTCATCACCCCGCCGGCGGCCCGGGTCTCGGGCGCGGCGTGGAGCCGGGAGGCGAAGAAGTCGTAGAACACGGCGTCGTCGAACCCCGCGGCGGCCGCGTCGTGGCGGTCGGCGGCGAAGTAGACGGCGTCCACGCGCGCCCACAGGGCGGAGGCGAGGCACATGGGGCACGGCTCGCAGCTCGAGTAGAGGACGGCCCCCGACAGGTCGAACGTGCCGAGCTCGGCGCAGGCGCGCCGGATGGCGGTGACCTCCGCGTGCGCGGTGGGGTCGTTGTCCTGGGTGACGCGGTTGTTGCCCTCGACGACGCGGCCGTCACGGGTGACGACGACGGCTCCGAAGGGGCCGCCCGCGTTCGCCACGCTGTCGACGGCCAGGGAGACGGCCTTCTCGAGGTGTGCTGCGGCCGGATGGACGGCCGGAGCGACGGCCGTGCCGGGTGCCTGGGTGTTGATCACGGCATTGCGGTCCATGGTGAGTCTCCACGGTTCGGGCAGCGGCCCCCGGGTGCTCGGGTCCGTCGGCCCTTCGAGGACCCGGTGGAGACCGGGCGCTCGGCGGGTCGCTGCAGGCGAGTTGTCCTTCATGCCGCCTGGTAGATAGCTGCCGGTGTCGGATCGATCTCGTCGATCACCGCGCGGGAGTCGACGTCGACGTCCGCACGGCCCGGGCCCGCCGTAGGCAAGCGCGACGCTAACACTCGGTGACCGACGCCACAAGCGTTTTGGAATCACAATTCCGTATCGCGGGTGTTTCGTCGCGATGAACTCCGTCTCGCATCGTGGTCCCACATGATGGACACGGGCTGTCGCTGCTGGTGGTGCAGTTCCTAGAGTGTCCACAGAACCCGCGTGTCCCAGGCCCGAGTGGCCACGACCCACCGCGCCGGCCGGCGTCCGGTGTCGCCGCACAGATGGAGGAACCATGCCCGCACCCACCGACCCGACGCCGCGCCTCGCCGAGTACGCGCACCCCGAGCGCCTCGTGACGACGTCGTGGCTCGCCGAGAACCTCGACACCCCGGGCCTGGTGGTCGTGGAGTCCGACGAGGACGTCCTCCTCTACGAGACCGGCCACATCCCCGGCTCCGTGAAGATCGACTGGCACACCGACCTGCTGCAGCCCGTCGAGCGCGACTACCTCGACGGCGCCGGCTTCGCCGACCTGCTCGCGAGCCGCGGCATCTCCCGCGACACGACGATCGTGCTGTACGGCGACAAGAACAACTGGTGGGCCGCCTACACCGCCTGGGTCTTCACCCTGTTCGGCCACGAGGACGTCCGCCTGCTCGACGGCGGCCGCAACCTGTGGGTGGCCGAGGGCCGCGAGCTCACCACCGACGTGCCCTCCCCCGCCCGGGGCGAGTACCCCGTCGTCGAGCGCGACGACGCCACGTTCCGCGCCTTCAAGGAGGACGTGCTCGCCCACCTCGGCAACGGCCCGCTGGTCGACATCCGCTCCCCGCAGGAGTTCTCCGGCGAGCGTCTGCACATCCCGGACTACCCGGAGGAGGGCGTGCTGCGCGGCGGCCACATCCCGTCGGCCCGCAACGTCCCCTGGGCCACCGCGGTCGCCGAGGACGGCACCTACAAGCCGCGCGCGGAGCTCGAGGCGATCTACCAGGAGGGCGGCCTCGGCCTCACCGCCGGCGACTCGGTGATCACCTACTGCCGCATCGGCGAGCGCTCCAGCCACACCTGGTTCGCGCTGCGCTACCTGCTCGGCATCGACGACGTCCGCAACTACGACGGTTCCTGGACCGAGTGGGGCAACGCCGTGCGCGTGCCGATCGTCGCGGGCGCCGAGCCCGGCGAGGTCCCCTCGAGCGTCAAGCAGCAGCAGGCCGCCTGACGCACCGACCAGCCACGGCGCCGAGCTCGAGCCGGTCCGGACCCTTCCGCGGTCCGGACCGGCTCGACCGGTGTCCGGCCCCCTACGAGAGACTGGGTCCATGACCGACGCCGCCCCCCTGCCCGAGCCGCTCGCCGAGATCCGCGAGGAGTTCCTCGCCCTGCCCGAGCGCGACCGGCTGCAGCTCCTGCTCGAGTTCTCCCGCGAGCTGCCGGGCCTGCCCCCGCGGTACGAGAGCGCGCCCGGCCTGCTCGAGGCGGTGGAGGAGTGCCAGTCCCCCGTGCGCGCGTTCGCGGAGGTCGACGGCGACGTCGTGCACTTCTACGCGACCGCCCCGCAGGAGGCGCCCACCACGCGCGGGTTCGCGTCGATCCTCGCCCAGGGGCTGTCCGGGCTCTCGGCGCAGCAGGTGCTGGACGTCCCCGACGACTTCCCGCTGATGATCGGGCTCACCCGCGCCGTCAGCCCGCTGCGCCTCAACGGCATGGCGGGCATGCTCACCCGCGCCAAGCGGCAGGTGCGCGAGCAGCTCGCCGCCGCCTGACGGCCGTCGTCGAGGGTCAGAAGTCGAACAGGTCCCCGAGGAACGACTCCTTCTTCTTGCGCTTGCGGTAGCGGGGGTCGTACCCGCGGTCGTCGTACCGCTTGTCGTCGTAGCGGCGCTCGTCGTACCGCTTGTCGTCGTAGCGGCGGTCGTCGTAGCGGCGGTCGTCGTAGCCGGGCGCCGGGTAGGCCGCACCGGCAGGCGCGGACGCCGGAGCGGGCGGGACGGGACCGCGCGCCTCGGCGGCGATCTCCGACTCCAGCGAGCGCTCGATGAGCTTGTCGAGCTCGCCGCGGTCGAGCCACACGCCCCTGCACTGCGGGCAGTAGTCGATCTCGATCCCCTTGCGCTCGGACATCACGAGGACGGTCTGGTCGTGCGGACACTGCATGATGCGCTGCTCCTTCGTCGGCTGGTGGGGTCAACGGCCCGGACCGGCGCGAGGTTCCCTCCGTGTGCGAGAGTGTGCGCATGACGGTGCTCGTGGCCTACAACCCGTCGCCCCACGGTGAGGCGGCCGTCCGGACCGCGGTCGCGGAGGCGTCCCGGCGAGGTCTCCCCCTGCACGTGGTCCACCTCGCACGGTCGGACGACCCCGCCGACGGCGACCCGCTCGACGGACTCCTCGCCGAGGCGGCCGCGAGGGTCGAGGTCCAGCCGGTCACCCGCCGGCCCTCGGGCACCGAGCCCGCGGACGCGATCCTCGACGCCGCCGAGGCTTCCGGCGCGACGCTCGTCGTCCTCGGCTCCCGCAAGCGCTCCAACGCGGGCACGTTCCTCGTCGGGACGACGACGCAGCGGGTGCTGCTGGACTCCCCCGTCCCGGTGCTCGTCGTCAAGGACACCTACGACGAGTGACCGCACCGTCCTGAGCCGGCTCCGTCAGCGACCCGCGGGCAGGGCGCGAGGCTCCCGCGGGGTCGCGAGCTGCGGCGCGATGGCGTCGCTGCCGGGCAGCACGAAGGGGCGCAGGTCGCCGCGGGCGGCGTCCACCTGCTCGACGGGGACCCGTTCCACCCCTCCGGCCTCGGTGATCCACCAGCCGAGGTTGGGGGCGAGGGCGGCGTAGCCGTCGCGCAGCACGTGCCGCAGCACCGTGTCCGCCAGGCGCACACCGTCGCGCCAGGCCCCCACGACCTCCGCGGTCACGACGTCCGGGGCCGAAGCACCGGTGGTGAGCTCCGCCGGGGACGACGTCGCGGCCGGCAGCGCGAGCACCCGCAGGCCCCGGCGGAAGACGAGACGGCCGTCGACCGTCGCGTAGCGCGGCCGCACACGGGTGAACATGTTGAGGATGCGGAAGGGCCACGGCGGCGCCTGGTCCAGGACCAGGGCGGCGCGCGGGGTGAGCTGGCGCGCGAGCCGGTGCTCGTCGAACTGCACGCCCACGCCACGCATCTCGGCGGCCATCCACTGCAGCGCGACGTCCGACAGGCCGCAGCGGGCGCCACCGCCGCCGACGTCGCCGTGGGTGCCGGGGAACCACACCTGCTGCACCCGGTCGGGCGGGTCGCCGTCGGGCACGGTCCACAGGCACGGAGCGAAGGTCAGCCGGCGCTCGTCGATCGCGAGCGCCTGCCGTGCGGTGAGGACCGCGGGCGAGAGGGAGACGTCGTGGAAGCGGTTCTTGCGGCGTGACGGGCCCGGGACCCCGAGCGCGCCGACCGTGTCGAAGACGCCCAGGAAGCGGACGGGGACCTCGATCCCGTGCTCCGCACGGAACGCCCGCTTCTCGGCGCGGACCTCGTCGCCCCGCCGCAGCAGGGCCTCCGCCCGGCGCCGGCGCCACGACCCGGGCCGGGTGCGGGCCACGGTGCGCTTCGCCCGCGCGACGCGGCGCGCCGTCGGCGGCCTGAGGCGGTAGACGCGCTCCGCCTCGCACAGCAGCCCGTCGTCCTGGGCCTCCACGGTCAGCAGGCCCACCTGCGACAGCATCCCCACGACGCTGCGCGCCGTGTACGCCCCCCGGGAGTAGCCGAGCACCACGATCTCGTCACCGGGCTCGTAGTTCATGGTCAGGAATCGGTAGCCGTCCACCACGTTGCGGGTGAACCCGTACCCGAACGCGCCGCCGAGCAGCTGGTCCACCAGGTAGCCGCGGGCGCCGACGCCCGCCACGTACCCGACGACCTGCTCGACGTCCGGGTCCGCGCTCCCGCCGGAGCGCAGCACGGAGCGCGCGATCTTCTCGATGTTGGACACCTGCGAGTTCACGGCGTGGTTCCACGTCCCGTCGCAGCACAGCACCAGTCGCTTCATGGTCGTCCCCTCCATGTACCTCGGAGGGTGCCAGCGCGGCGCTGATACGACGAGCGTTCACGCCATCGTGCAAGGTCCGCCGACCGGCGGCGTCGTGGGCAGGCTCAGACGACGACGCGGATGACGGCGCTGTGGTCCAGCTCCGAGTCGCCGCGGTCGACCATCCGCTGGTACCGGTCGCGGGCGACCGCCGTCAGCGACGTGTCGACGCCGAGCTGCTGCCCCACCGCGAGGCCGAACTCGAGGTCCTTGAGCTGGGTGCGGCACGCGGCGCCGTCCGCGTAGTCGCCCGAGAGGTAGCGCCGCGACTTGTCCGTGAGCACCTGCGAGCCGGCCAGCCCGGCGCCCAGCACCTCCAGCACGGTGGCGAGGTCCAGGCCACCGGCCTGGGCGATGGCGACCGCCTCGGCCAGTGCGTTGAGCGTGCCGCCCACGACGATCTGGTTGCACGTCTTGGTGAGCGAGCCCGCGCCCACCGGTCCGAGGTGGCGCACCGTCGAGCCCATCGCGTCCAGCACCGGCCGGACCGCGGCGAGGTCGCCGTCCGCGCCGCCCGCCATGATGCTCAGGCTGCCCGCCACCGCCCCCTCGACGCCGCCGCTCACGGGCGCGTCCACCAGGCGGATACCGTCGGCCGCGAGCTGCTCCGCCCACGCGGTGACCGCGACCGGGCTCACCGTGCTCATCACCACGAGCACCGGGTCCGCCACCCCGGCCGCGCGCCACCCCGCCCGAAGCCCGTCCGGCCGGTCGACGACGTCCCGCACCTGCGGCAGGTCCGGCAGCATCACGACGACCACCGGCCGAGCCATCTCAGCCGGCGTCGCCGCGACCGTCGCGCGTGGCTCGCCCACGGCGACCGCCTCCGCCTTTGCGGCGGTCCGGTTCCACAGCGCGACGTCGAACCCCGCCGCCAGCAGGTTCCGCGCCATCGGCGCCCCCATCGGTCCCGTGCCGACGAACCCGATCGACGTGCCCTGCATCCTCTGACCTCCGAGCGATGAACACCACGACGCCGGGCGGCGGTCCGTGCCCCTGCACCCTAACGAAGCCGGCCCGCCCGGCCGCGAGGCGTCCGGTCGGGCGGTCGAGGACGGGTCCTCAGCGTGCGTCGACCGCGGAGAACCGCATGAGGAACTGCGGATCGATCCCGCTGAAGTACTGGGTCACGTTCGTCGTCTGCACGCAGGCGTCGTCGTCGCGCACGAACTCACCCGAGAAGGTCACCGTGTCGCCCTCCTGCAGTGCGACGAGGTTGTCGAACATCGACGAACCCGGTGCGATGAGCGTGTCGTCGAAGGCATCGGAGAGCGCGTTGTTCCACGTGTGCACCGTCACGTGCGGCGCCACCTCGATCTCCACCCACGCCTTGCCCTCGCCGTTCGCGCCGACGTCCGCGACGACACCCGTCCAGCCGTCGGCGGTCGAGCCGACCTCGCTGCAGATCTTCTCGTTCCGCTTGCGGATCGCCTCGGACTGCTGGAGGTCGGTGTCCGCCTCGTCGAAGGTGCCGAACCCGTCCGTGACGATCGCGACGAACTCGCGCTCCGACCGGGGCTGCTTGCCGTACGTCGCGGTGTCCTCGGACCCCTTGGACTCGCTCTTCTGCTGCTCGTCGCTCTCGGACGTGCTCGACCGCGGCGCGTCGGACGCTCCGCCGGCGGCCTCGTCCTCCGGGTCCGTCGGCACCATCTCCGACGGCTCCGGGTCCGACGGCTCCGGGTCCGACGCCGCACCAGGCGTGCCCTCGTCCGTCGTCGAACCGGACTCGACCGCCGGAGCGGGGTCGTCGTTCCCGCCGACCAACGACGCCATCAAGGCCACCCCGAGGACGAGGGAGACCGACGACAGCACCGTGGCGCTGACGACCTTCCAGGTCCGCAGGTTCCTGGTGAGGGAGACGATCGACCAGGCGAGGGCACCGGCCGCCAGCAGGAGGCCCAGGACCGGGATCCAGAAGAACACGAGGGACGCGATCGCGAGGACGAACACGCCCGTGCCCAGCACGACGGCAGGGTGGGTCGGGATCCCCTGCGCCGGCGCGCCCGCGGCTGCCGCGGACGGACCCCACGAACGTCCGTCCCACCACCGGGACGACTGCGGGTTCTGCGGGTCGGGGTACCAGCCAGGGGGCGGCGTCGGGTTGCTCACGTGAGTTCCTTCGTCAGGGAGTAGGAGGTCGGGCCCGGGCCGTGGAGCGCAGCAGCCGACGGCTCGGGCCCGGATCAGGAGAGAACGAGGATCAGGCTGCGGTCGCCTCGACGACCTCGAAGGTCGCGGACTTCATCGCGTCCAGGTCGCCCTGCTCGACGAACTGGAAGAGGTCGACCTTCTCGGACTGACCGGCAGCCAGCTCGTTCGAGTAGGCGATGTCCTGGGCGACCCGGTTGCCCGACTCGTCCAGCGCGTCGACCGTCACCATGAAGCTCTGGGTCTCGTCCGACGTGTTGGTGAGGGTGACCGGCAGCTCGGTCGTGACCAGGCCGTACTCGTCCTCGTCGGCCGTGAAGTCGCCGATCTCGACCGAGACGTCCTCCGCGAGGACCTGCTCCGTGGCGTCACCCGTCATCTTGTCCAGGTCGGCGGACGCGTCGTCCAGCGTCTCGATCGCGGCGTCGGCGGCCGAGCTGTACAGCGCGGCCGACACTCCGCCGCCGACCCCGCCGAGGACGGCGAGGACGATGCCGGCGATCGCCAGGCCCTTCCGGGGTGCGCCCTTGCGGGTCTTGACCAGCCCGATCACGGCGAGGACCAGGCCCACCACGGCAAGCACGATCGCGAACGCGTTGACGATCGGGACGAGGCACAGCAGGAAGCCGAGGAGGGCCAGCACGAACCCGGTGACCGCCAGGGCGTTGCCGCGGCGCGGCGCCTGCGGTGCCGGATACCCCGGCGCGGGCTGAGAGGGCGCGCCGGCGGCGGGGGGAACGGGTGCGTCCTGTGCGGGCGGGATGGTCTGGGACATGGGTGCTCCTCGGTGCGACATGGAATGCGGTGAACGTGCGCCCGTCGCCCCCACGGGCGGTCGGACGATCTGCCGTCCTCCACGATCCGCCCCACCCGGGCCGGGACACATCGGCCGACCGGTCATCGCCGGGTGCCCGACCGGGCAGCCCTCGTGCGGCCGGACGTGCCCGACCGGCGGACGCACGAAGCCGCGTCCCGCCGTACTGTCGACGCATGTTCGCTCGAGCGACTGCCGCTCCGGGCGGCGGCGACGACGCCCCCGCCGGGCGGGCCACCGTGCTGCGCTGGGCGTCGGTGGCCGGGACGGTGGTCGCCGTCGCGGTGTCGGCGGCCAGCTCGCTGGTGGCGGTGGGGTTCGCGTCGCACGCGGCCGCTCCGACGGGCTCGCTGCACCCGGCGCTGTACGTGGTGACCGCGCTGGTCGGTCTCGTCCTCGCGGGTCTGCTCTGTCTGCGACAGCGGTTCCCCCTCGCGCTCTGCCTCACGGCGTCGACCTGCTCGATCCTGCTCCCCCTGGACGCGTCGGCGGCGCTCCTCGCCCTCCCCTGGGTGCTGGCCACCCGGACGGTCCGGGCGTGCCTCGCGGCGGTCGGCGCGACGACGGCGGCGACCGCGGCCGCCCTTGTCCGCGACGCGCTGCGCGACCACGCCGCCCAGGTGCTGGTGACCGTCGACGAGCGGACCCGCGTCCTGTCGACCGACCCGACCGCGGCGGCCTACGTCGTGGTCGGTCTCGGCCTGCTGGGCGTCTCCGTGGCGGCCGGGCTCGTCCGCCGGGCGCAGCTGGTCGCGGAGCGCGCCCGCGACGAGCAGCAGGCGGCGGCCGCCGCGACCGCCGTCCTCCGCGACCAGGTGCGACGCCAGGACGAGCGGCGCCTCATCGCGCGCGAGGTGCACGACACCGTGGCGCACCACGTCGCGGAGATCTCGCTGCAGGCGTCGGCCCTCGAGGTCACGAGCACCCACGACCCGGAGGCCGCGCTGGCCGCACGCGAGATGCGCGCCTCGGCCCAGCAGGCCATCCGTGAGCTGCGCTCGCTGGTGACCACCCTGCGCTCGGGCGACACCGTGACCGGGTTCCCCGGCGCGACCCTCGACGACCTGCTCCCCCTGGTCGACCGGATGACCGACGACAACCCACGGACCACCGCGCAGGTGTCCGTCACCGGCGGGCAGGACGCAGCACCCGAGCTGGTGCGCGCCACGTTCCGGGTGGTGCAGGAGGCCGTGACCAACGCCCGCAAGCACGCGCCCGGCGAACCGGTCGACATCCGCGTCGACGCCTCCCCCGCGCTCGGGGTGGACATCACGGTGCGCAACCCGCTGCAGGGCCCCACCGGGACCGACACCGCCCGCGGGCCGACCGTCCCCGGTACCGGCTCCGGTCTGCTCGGCATGCACGAGCGCGCCGACGCCGTCGGGGGGACGCTGTCCGCCGGGCGCGCGGACGGGGCGTTCGTGGTGCGCGCCCGCCTGCCGTGGGTCACGCGCGCGACGTGACCAGGGCGTTCCCCCGGCGAGGGCGTGCGCCTCGGGCTACGATTCGCCGGGATGAAGGTCCGCGTCCTTGTCGTCGACGACGATCCGATGGTGCGGCGGCTCCTGACCACGGTGCTGACCGCGCAGGGCATCGATGTCGTCGGCGAGGCGGCGGACGGCGACGAGGTCGTCACCGCCGTCGCCGCGTGCCGCCCCGAGGTCGTCCTCATGGACCTGCACATGCGCCGGACCGGCGGCCTCGACGCGATCCGTGAGCTGCGGCGTCGGCACGAGCCCCCCGCCGTCATCGCGCTCACGTCGTTCGGCACCGACGAGACGGTGGTCGCCGCGCTGGCCGCAGGCGCGCAGGGCTTCCTCGGCAAGGACGACGACCCCGAGCACATCGCGGCCCACGTGCGCGAGGTCGCGGCCGGCTCCGGCGCGCTGGACCACGCCTCCGCGGGCGCGGTCATCCGGCACCTGAGCGGCAGCCGCCGCCTCGACAGCCGTCGCGACGAGGCCCGCCGTGCCCTCGACGCCCTCACGGTCCGGGAGCAGGAGATCTCGTCGTTCCTGCCGCACGGCCTGTCGAACCGGGAGATCGGCGAGCGGCTCTACCTCTCCGAGTCGACGGTCAAGGCCCACCTCGGGCGCGCGATGGCCAAGCTGGACCTCACCGCGCGCGAGCAGCTCGCCGTCCTCGTCGACCGGGCCGGAGCCGCCGCACCACCGCTGGGCGGCTGACGGTCAGCCCAGGCGCCGCAGGAACTCGCGCGTGCGCTCCTCCCGCGGGTCCCGGAGCACCTGCTCGGGCGTGCCGCGCTCGTGCACGCGCCCGGCGTGCAGGAAGACGACCTCGTCGGCGACCTCGCGGGCGAAGCCCATCTCGTGCGTGGCGACGAGCATCGTCGTCGGCCGCCCGGCGACGCCCTCGCTGCGCAGGGAGAGCAGGAGGTCGAGCACCTCCCCCACCAGCTCGGGGTCGAGGGCGGACGTCACCTCGTCGAGCAGGAGCAGCTCGGGCCCGTTCACGAGCGCACGCGCGATGGCGGCGCGCTGCTGCTGCCCGCCCGAGAGCTGGTCGGGGTACGCGCGCGCCTTGTCCGCGAGGCCGACGCGCTCGAGCATCGCCAGCGCGGCCGCCTCGGCCTCGGCCCGCGGCACCTTGTGCACGACCCGCGGCGCCAGGGCCACGTTGTCGAGCACGCGCAGGTGCGGGAAGAGGTTGTACTGCTGGAAGACCATCGCGAGGCGGGCGCGCACGGCGTCGGCGTCCACCCAGGGGTCGGCGACGTCCTCGCCGTCCAGCAGCACCTGGCCGTCGTCGACCTCCTCCAGCAGGTCGACGACGCGCAGCAGCGTGGACTTGCCGGACCCGGACGACCCGACCACGACGACGCACGACCCCGCGGCGACGTCGAGGTCGACGCCGTCGAGCACGACCTTGCTGTCGGCACCGGTGCCGAAGGACTTGCGGACGCCGCGCAGCGACAGGAGCGGCGCCCCGGGGACGATGTCGCTCATCGCACCACCCCCGCACCGGCGACGCCGCGCAGCTCGCCGCGCCAGCCCTGGCGGGCGGACCATGCGTCGACCAGCCGGGTGAGCGGGATCGAGATCGCCAGGAACAGCAGGCCCGCCACCACGTACGGCGTGAAGTTGTAGTCGCCGGTGGTCGCGATCTGCGCGGCGCGGATCGCGTCGACGGCGCCGAGGATCGAGATGAGGCCGGAGTCCTTCTGCAGCGACACGAGCATGCTGGCCACGGGCGCGGTGACGTTGCGGACCGCCTGCGGCAGCACGACGCGCCGCGCCGCCTGCCCGCGGGTCAGACCCAGCGACCGGGCGGCCGCCACCTGCGACGGGTGCACCGCCTCGATGCCCGCGCGGAAGATCTCCGCGAGGTACGCCGTGTAGCAGACGACGATCGACAGGCCGCCGAGGAAGGCGGCGCTCACCGGCAGCCACGGCAGGCGCAGGGCGGGCAGGCCGAAACCCACCAGCAGCAGCACGAGCAGCAGCGGCACGCCGCGGAACACGTCCACGTACGCGACGGCGAAGATCCGCAGCGGGAACAGCGCCGGCACCCGCGAGGTCCGCACGACGGCCAGCAGCAGCCCGACGACGAGCGCGACCACGCTCGCCACGACCCACACCCGCAGGTTGAGCCACAGCCCCGCCGCGACCTCGGGCAGCACCTCCCAGGCGCGCTCCGGGGAGAAGAACGCCTCGCGCGCCCGCTCCCAGCCGGGCGCCGTCGTCACCACGTACACGACGGCGGCCAGCACGAGGGCCGTGGCGACCCCGGCCACCAGCAGCGCGCGGCGGTGCTGCGCCCGCCGGTACGCCGTGCGGGCGCGTGCCCGCTCCGACGGCTGCCAGCCGCCGGTCGGCGTCGTCGCGGGTCCGGTCACGGGCGTCAGGACAGCTCGGGGACGTCGTCCGACTTGAGCCAGGTGGTGCGCAGCTCGTCGAGCGTGCCGTTCTCCTCGAGCGTGTCGACGGCGGCCGAGACGCACGCCGTGAGCGACGATCCCTTGTCGAGCACGAGCCCGAGCTGCTCCGGCTCGCCCACGGGCGGCAGCGTGCCGATCACGTGCGTGTCGGGGAAGTAGACGGTCGAGGCGGCGACGCCCTGGTCGACGTCCATCACCATGGCGTCGATGGTGCCCGAGCTCAGGGCGGTCATGCCGTCGCCGGCGGCGTTGAACGGTGTCACCTCGACGTCGTCGCCCCACGCGGCGTCGGCGACGGCGAGCGACGTCTGCGAGGCGGTGACGCCGATCTTCGCGCCCTTGAGGTCCGCCAGGCTGGCCGCCTCGGAGAACTCGCCCTCGTCGGCCACGATGACGCCCTGCCGGCTGGTGAGGTACGGGCTGGAGAAGTCCACGGCGTTCTTGCGCTCGTCGGTGATCGTCGTCTGGTAGGCGGCGACGTCGAACGGCTTCACGGCCGGGCTGATGATCTGCTCGAAGGTCACGGACGTCCACTCGACGTCCTCCTTCGCGAACCCGAGCTCGTCCGCGACGGCGTACACGAGCGCGGACTCGAAGCCCTCCCCGCTGCTCGGCTCGCCCACGTACCAGGGCTCGAACGGGTCGCTCGCGCCCACGGTCAGGGTGCCGTCGGTGAGGGTCTGCATGCCCTCGGGCGTGCAGTCGGTGGCGCTGCCGGACGCGGCGGGGGCACCGTCGCCGCCGTCGTCCGACGACGAGCAGCCGGCGAACGCGAGCGTGGCGGCCGACGCGAGAGCGACCGCGAGGACAGGACGGGAGGTGCGCACGGGTGGAGCCTTTCCGACGAGGGGGGACCGACGAAGACGGAGGGGTCACGCCGCCGACGAGCCTATGCCGACCACGGGTCCGTGCGGCATGGCGGTCGTCACAGGGCAACCTCGTCGCGGTTGTCGATCTTCCCCGGGTTGTCGAACTGCACGGTCCTCGCGCGTCATCCAGGTGCACGAGCAGGTGTACGACCCGCCACGAGGAAGGACGATGAAACCATGACCACGTACGTCGTACTGCTGCCCGGCGTCGAGGACGTCTGGGAACGCGCGAGTGCCGAGGAGCGCGCCGCCGTGTACGCGAGGCACGAGGAGTTCGCCCGGCTGCTGGCCGAGCGCGGGCACCGCGTCACCGGAGGTGCCGAGCTCACGCACTCCCGCACCACCAAGCAGGTGCGCCGCGACGCCGCGGGGCGGGTCGTCGTCACCGACGGGCCGTTCGCCGAGACGGCGGAGCAGCTGTCCGGGTTCTACCTGGTCGAGTCGGACGACCTCGACGACCTGCTCCAGATCAGCGCGACGCTCGCCGGGTCGTCCGGCGACGCCGACGGCGTCGTCGAGGTGCGCGCCGCCGTGGACCACGAGGAGGGCAGCGCATGAAGGTCGTCGTCCTGCTCACGCAACCGGACCACTACGAGATCTGGGGCGCCGCCGACGACGCGCACCGCGAGCGCTTCTACGCCCGGTTGGAGGCGTTCGACTCCGCGGTCGCCGAGCGGGGCGCGGTCGTCGCGGGCGAGGGCCTCGGCCACCCCGCCGCCGCCCGCACGCTCGGGCCGGGCGCGGGCGGCGACCGCGCCGTCACCGACGGCCCCTTCGCCGAGGCGGCCGAGCAGCTCGGCGGTTTCTACGTCGTCGAGTTGCCCGACCTGGACACCGCCGTCGAGCTCGCGCGGCTGCTCCCGGACGAGCTCACGGTCGAGCTGCGGCCGGCCGTGGCCGGGTAGACCGGCCCCGGAAGGACGCCCGTGACAGTCCTCGAGGACCTGATGCGCGACGAGTGGGGCCGGCTGCTGGCCCTGCTCGTCGCGCGGTTCCGTCGCCTCGACCTGGCGGAGGACGGGCTCGCGGACGCGTTCGAGGCGGCGGCCCGTACCTGGCCGCGCGACGGCGTGCCGGCGAACGGCCCTGCCTGGCTCCTCACCGCCGCCCGGCGCCGGGTGCTCGACCGGCTCCGGTCCGAACGGGTGCTGGCGCGATCGATGCCGCTGCTGGAGGTGGAGGCCGACCTGGCCACCCGCGCGCAGCGGGTGATGGCGGACGCGGGCGAGCCCCTGACCGACGAGCGGCTGCGCCTGGTGCTCCTGTGCGCCCACCCGCGGCTGTCGCGCGAGGCGGCCGCGGCGCTCTCGCTGCGCCTGGTGCTGGGCGTGCCCACCGCCGACGTCGCCCGCCTGTTCCTCCAGTCGACGCCGACGATGGCGGCACGCCTGACCCGGGCGCGCAAGAGGCTCGCGGGCGAGCGGTTCGCGCTGCCGTCCGCCCGGGAGCTCACCGACCGCCTCGGCGTCGCGGCCGACGTCGCGTACCTCGCGTTCACCGCGGGCTACGCGCCCACCAGCGGGGACGACGTCGTGCGGGGCGAGCTCGCCGGCGAGGCGGTGCGGCTCGTCCGCGTGCTGCGCGACGTCCTCCCCGCGCCGGGCAGCGCCGCGGGCGGGCGGGGCGCGCAGGACGACGGCGCCGGAGACGACGGCGTGGCGGCACGCGAGCTCGACGCCCTCCTCGCGCTCGTGCTGCTCCAGCACTCGCGCCGCGACGCCCGGGTGCGCGACGGAGCCCTGGTGCTGCTGCCGGACCAGGACCGCTCCCGGTGGCACCAGGGCGAGATCGCCGAGGCTCTCGACCTGCTCACGCCCCTCGCCACCGCTCCCCCGACGCCGTACCTGCTCCAGGCCCTCGTGGCCGCCGAGCACGCGATCGCCCGCACCCCGGACGCGACCGCCTGGGACCGCATCCTCGCCCGCTACGACGAGCTCCTGACGCTGACCGACACCCCGGTCGTGCGACTCAACCGCGCGGTCGCCGTGGCGGAGGTCTCCGGGCCGCACGCCGGCCTCGACGCCCTCACGGGGGTGGCGCTGCCCGGGCACCGGCTGCCCGCCCTGCGGGCGGAGCTCCTGCGCCGCGCGGGCGACGCGGACGGCGCCCGCCGGGCCTACGACGCGGCGCTGGCCCTGTGCGGGCACGGCGCCGAGCGCGACCACCTGCGCCGCCGTCGCGCGCAGCTCGCCTGACCGACCCGGGCCGGGCGGTCACGGGTGCACGTGCGCCTGGTGCCCCGTCTGCGCGGAGATGTCCTGTTCCGCCTGCTCGAGCAACGCGTCCGCGAGCCGTCGCAGGGCCCGCGCCGCGGCGACCTCGTCCCCGATGACCGGGACCTGCAGGTCGCCCGGGTCCTTGCGCGCGTGCCCGACGCCGCGCAACGAGCCGACGTCCGGGCCGGGCGTCAGCATCGCCTCCGCCGTCGTGCTCCCGGCCGACTCCACGAGCGAGACCCGCACGTCCCAGGTGAGCGCCCGCGCGGGCGACCGCCGCGGCGGCGCCGGCTCCGTCCCGCCGCCGTCGTGCTGCACCAGGGTGTCGGCGCCGGGGAAGACCAGCGTCTCCTCGCCCGTGTCCGACCAGCGCACCTGATAGGGCGGCGAGCCGTCCTCGTGCGGGCAGCCGACGACGACGCCGTCGCGCACCGCCCCGCCGACCACCCCGGACGCCACCACGATCCGGTCGCCCACCGTCGCTCTCATCGCCGCCTCCTCGCGTCGTCGTCGGGTGCCCGCCGTCCCGGCGGTGGCTCCTTCCATCATGCGCCCGGCACGGGCCCCTGGCACGGCGCGGTCAGTGCGAGCGCAGCGCCTCGACGAGCTCGGCCTTGCGCATCGACGACCGTCCCTCGATGCCGATCTCCGCCGCCCGCTTGCGCAGGTCGGTGACCGTCCAGTCGTCGTAGGAGCCGGACTTCCCGCCCTTGGCACCGACCTTCTTCCGGCCGCGCGCCGCGGCGGCGTTCGCGATCCGCGCCGACTTCTCCTTGCTGTTGCCCTCGTCGCGCAGCTCCTCGTAGAGCTCCTTGTCCTTGACGCTCGGCCCTGCGTCTCGTCGCGGCATCCTGCGGCTCCTCCCGATCACACCCGTCCGTCGGGTCATGGCGCCGCGCGTCGTCTCCACGCGGCGACTCCACCGTGGCCACGACCTCGCTCGGTCGCATCCCGAGGGCGACGAACCGGGGGGCATGGTGCCGGGGGGCGTGGCCCGGACACGACGAAGGCCCCGACCGGATCCCGGTCGGGGCCTTCGTGGATGTCGACGACATCCCGTGGTAGCGGGGGCAGGATTTGAACCTGCGACCTCTGGGTTATGAGCCCAGCGAGCTACCGAGCTGCTCCACCCCGCGTCGACTCCCTGAACATTACGGCGTCACCGGGCACGAATCAAATCGCATCGGGCGAATGGGACCGAGGTCACACCCGCGACCGCCTCCGGCCTGCGACGACGCCCGTCCGACGACGGCGGGGCCGCCGGTCCCGACGGACCGACGACCCCGCGCCTCGCACCACCCGCCGGTCAGCCGGCGGACTCGATCTCCTTCTCCGCCGCGACGGCGTCCTCGATCGCCTGCTGCAGGCGGTCCTGCGCCTCGCCGTACGCGGTGAAGTCGCCGGCCTTCAGCGCCTCGTCGCTGGCGGTCATCGCGTCGTTCGCCTCCTGGAGGGCGGCGTTCAGTCGCGACTGCGCGTCACCCGACGGCGTGGTGCCACCGCTCGGTTCCGTGCTCGGTTCCGTGCTCGGCTCCGTGCTCGGCTCCGTGGACGGCTCCGTGGCCCCGTCCCCGCCGTCGACCGGCGCGGTGGGCACCTCGGACTCGACCTCGCCGTCGGCGTCGCCGGCCGTCGCGCCCGAGTCGCCGCCGAACACCTGGTCCAGGGCCTCGTCGAGCGTCTCCGCGTACCCGGTCTGGTCGCCGAACGCGACGAGCACGCGGCGCAGCAGCGGGTACGCCGTGCCCCCGGCGGACTGGATGTACACCGGCTGCACGTAGAGCAGGCCACCACCGACGGGCAACGTCAGCTGGTTGCCGCGCACGACGTTCGAGGAGCCGCGCTCCAGGATGTTCAGCTGCTCGGAGATCGTCGGGTTCGAGTCGAAGTTGTTCTGCACCTGACCCGGGCCGGGCACCGTCGAGTCACGGGGCAGCTCCAGCATCCGTAGCTTCCCGTAGCCTTCCGCCACCTCGCCCGCGGTCGACCCGGCGTTGCCGTCGGCGGCCAGGTACCCCGTGAGGATCTCGCGGTCGGTGTTACCGCCCGGGATGAACGTGCTGGTCAACGAGAACGCCGAGCTCTGCTGCCCCGGCATCTGCAGCGACATGTAGTACGGGGGCTGCTTCGCGGCGTTCGCGCCGTTCGCGCCGCCGCTGGCCACCGGGTCCGCCGGGTTCGCCCAGAAGTCCTGGCCGGAGAAGAACTGCCCCGCGTCCTCGACGTGGTACTGCGTCAGCAGCGTGCGCTGGACCTTGAACATGTCCTCGGGGTAGCGGATGTGGCTCATCAGGTCGCCGGAGATCTCCGACATCGGCTTGACGGACGTCGGGAACACGTCGGACCAGGCCTTCAGGACGGGGTCCTCGGTGTCCCAGGCGTACAGGTCCACCGAGCCGTCGTAGGCGTCGACGGTCGCCTTCACCGAGTTGCGGATGTAGTTGACCTCCGGCGGCATCTCGACCGGCACGCCCTGGGCCGCGAGCGTCAGGGAGTCCGCCGTCGCCTCCTGCATCGGACGGCTGGTCGAGTACGGGTACGCGTCGGACGTGGTGTACCCGTCGACGATCCACTTGACGCGCCCGTCGACGACGGCCGGGTACATGCCCTGGTCGAGGGTCAGCCACGGGGCGACCTTCTGCACGCGGGTCATCGGGTCGCGGTCGTAGAGGATCTGCGACTCGTCGTTCACCCGCTCGGAGAAGAGCATCTCCTGGGAGCCGAACTTCAGCGCGTACAGGAGCTTGCTGCCGAACGAGCCGACCGACGGGCCCGCGGTCACGTCCTCGGTGGGGAAGGTGGTGTTGACCTGCTGGCCGCCCTCCTCGTCGTCGGCCTGGTAGTCGAGCTCCCACGGCGTCGCGTCCTCCGGCGCGCCCACGATGGAGTACTCCGACGTGGACGGGCTGAAGTAGATGCGGGGCTCGTACCCCTTGTCGGTGAGCGCGCCCTGCGTCGGGATGCCGCCCTCGTAGAAGGCCGGCTGGCCGTCCGGTCCGGGCTGGTTGCCGTACGCGGCGACGACGCCGTACCCGTGGGTGAACACCGTGTGGTCGTTCACCCAGTTGCGCTGGCCGTCGCCCAGGCCGTCGAGGTTGAGCTCGCGCACCGCGATCACGGTGTCGCGGGACTCGCCGTCGATGTCGTACCGGTCCACCGACAGGTTGTCGGCGAAGTTGTAGTACTGCTTGTTCTGCTGCAACTGGCGGAACGACGGGCTGACGATCTGCGGGTCGAGCAGGCGCACCGACGCGGTGGTGTCCGCGTCCTCGCGCAGCGCGCCCTGCTCCGCCTCCGTGGTGGCGTCGTAGGGCTGGGTCTCGATGTCGTCCAGCCCGTACGCCGCGTGCGTGGCGTCGATGTTGCGCTGGATGTAGTCGGCCTCGAGCTCCTGGGCGTTGGGGTTCACCTGGAAGCGCTGCACGACGGCCGGGTAGATGCCGCCGATCGCGATCGCCGACACGACCATGAGGCCGACGCCGATGGCCGGCAGGCGCCACGTGCCGCGGACCGCCGCCACGACGAACAGCAGCGCCACGAGCACCGCGACACCCGTGAGGATCTCCTTCGACGGGATGACGGCGTGCACGTCCGAGTAGGACGCCCCGTTGTAGGTGGCCGCCGTGCTGCCGCCGTTCGTCGCCGTCAGCAGCGAGTACCGGTCGAGCCAGTAGTTCGCACCGATCACCAGCATGAGCGTGGAGCCCAGCACGGCGAGGTGCACGCGGGACGCGCGGGTGGTGCGCGGGGTCCCCGCCGGCACGGGCCCGAGACGCAGCCCGCCGTACAGGTAGTGCGTCACCAGCGCGGCGATGCCGGCGATGATCACGACCGCCATGAGGAAGCTCACCGCGAACCGCAGCGCGGGCAGCGAGAAGACGTAGAACCCGAGGTCGATCCCGAACTGAGGGTCCTTCTCGCCGAACGAGGAGGGGTTGATCGCCAGGAGCACGCTGCGCCACTGCGCGGACGCCGCGACACCGGCGAAGAACCCGACGACGACCGGTCCGGCGATGGTGACGACGCGACGCAGGGGCTCGATGGCCTCCCGGTACTGGTCCAGGGTCGCCTGCTCGGGCGTCGACGGCGCGTAGACGGGGCGCACCCGGTACGCGACGGCGAACGACGAGAAGACGGCGGCCGCCATCACGAGGAAGCCGACGACGAAGAGGATGCCGCGGGTGATCCACTCCGTCCAGATCACGTTGCCGAAGCCGAGCGCGTCGAACCACATGATCTCGGTCCAGAACTGCGCGAGGAGCAGCAGCGCGACGACGACCGCGGCGATCACGACCAGCGTGATCGCCAGAGGGCTGCGGCGACGCTTGGCGGGCGGGCCGCCTGGTCGTCGACGGGGTGGGGCAGCGAAGGACACGGTGCGGGCACCTCACTCGTGCTCGGGACGGACGGACGTTCTGGTGTGGAACGTCCCTGTCATCCCTCAGGTTCCCACGCTTCGCCCGCGGGTGGGCGACCGGCCCTTCACAGGCCGGTCACGAGCACGTCGGCAGGCCCGCGCCCTCCCCCGCGCCGATCGCCTCGATCGCCGTCCGCGCGTCCTCGAGGGTGGCCACCCGGACCACCTGCAGCCCGTCCGGGACGTGCCCGACGACCTCGTCGCAGTTGCCCGCCGGGGCGAGGAACCAGTCCGCACCGGCGTCGACCGCGCCGAAGAGCTTCTGCTGGATGCCGCCGATCGGCCCGACGAGACCGTCGACGCTCATCGTGCCCGTGCCCGCCACGTGGGCGCCGTCCAGCTCGTCGTCGGGCGTCATCTTCGTGATGATCGCCAGCGCGAACATCGTGCCGGCGCTCGGCCCGCCGATGTCGCCCGGCCGGATGGTCACGTCGACCGGGTAGTCGTACGTCGGGTCGAGGAGCACGCCGAGCGCCGCGCGCCCGTCCCCCTCCGACGTCGTCACCGTGAGGTCCGCCGTCTCGCCGTCGCGCTCGACGCCCAGCGTGACGTCGTCGCCCGCCGGCACGTCGTCGAGGGCGGCGAGCAGGTCCTGGTGCGTCGTGACCTCCTGCCCGTCGATGCTGCGCACCACGTCCCCCGGCTCGACGACGCCGTCGGCACCGGAGCCGGGCACCGTGCCGGCCACCGTGAGCGTCGCGGGCACCTCGTACCCCAGCTCCGTCAGCGCCGCCACGGTCGCGGCCGACTCCGACCCCGCCATCTGCGCCTGACCGACCTCCTGCTGCTGCTCCCGCGTGGTCTGCTGCGGGAAGATCGCCTCGACCGGCTGCACCGAGCGCTCGCGCGATCCCCAGCCCCAGAGCACGTCCCCCAGCAGGACGTCGCCGCCCGGCCCGCCGTACACCGACACGGTGGTGAGGCGCAGCTCGCCCGTGACGTCGTAGGTCTTCGCGCCCTCGATCTCCACGACCGGCTTCGCGGTGGCGCTCTTGCCCCCGCTCGACGTCTCGCCCGCGCCGCCCTGCACGTCCGCGCCCTGCAGCCCGAGCGTGTCCTCGGTCGGCCCCGGCGCACGGATCGCGTAGGGCGTCGGGAGCACCAGGAGGACGGCGGCGAGGAGCGCCGTCACCAGCAGGGAGACGCCGAGCGTCACGCTGCGTCGCGACGCGCGCGAGGCGGGGAGCGTGTCCTCGTCGGGCGACGACGGGTCGTCGGGCGCGAGGATGTCGCGGTCGAAGGTCACCGGCACATCATCGCCGACGTTCCTGGACGTGGCGCCCGCTCACCAGCCCGGTCACCAGCTCGGTCACAGCCCGGTCACCGGCGCGCCCCTCAGGGTCTCCGGGAGATCTGCGCCCAGAGCGAACCGCCGGAACTCCACGGCCCGGCCGGACGTCGTCGGTGGTTACGGTGAACCAGTCGGAAGACGGCCGCCGTCGTCCGACGTCCCTCCACCGCACAGCCGAGGAGCCCCGCGCATGAGCAACCTTCCCGACGACCCCGAGGGTGCCGAGGAGCGCGAGCGCATGCTGCGCTCGATGCTGGAGGGCTTCTTCGGGGACCGCACCGACGAGGTCCTCGCCCAGATGCGCGCGCAGGGCATCGACCCGGCCGCGCTCGCGGGCATGCCCGGCGCCGGCACGCCCGACCCGGCGACCATGCAGCACGTCCTGGCCCAGGTGCAGCGGCTCCTGTCGGCGTCCGGGGACGGCCCGGTGAACACCGACGTCGCCCACGACATCGCCCGGCAGGTCGCCGTCGCCGAGGGCGACCCGTCGCTCACGGGCGGCCAGGCGAAGGCCGCGACCGACGCGCTCGGGGTCGCGGAGCTGTGGCTCGACGCGGTGACCGACCTGCCGCCCGCCGGCGGCCGCGCGCACGCGTGGAGCCGGTCGGAGTGGGTGGAGGCCACGCTGCCCGCCTGGCACCGCCTGGTGGCGCCGGTCGCGACGTCCGTCGCCGACGCCCTCGCCACCGTGCTGCGCGACCAGCTCCCCGGGGACCTCGGCGACACCGACGCGCTGGGCGTGCCGGGTCTCGCGGGGCTGCCTGCCGGCGCCCTGGGCGGCGAGCTCGGCGGCGGGTTCGATCCCGCGCAGATGATGCGCCGCCTCGGGTCGGCCGTGTTCGGCATGCAGGTGGGGCAGGCCGCCGGCACCCTGTCGCGGGAGGTGTTCGGCGCCACCGACGTCGGCGTCCCGCTGCTGTCCGAGCCCGCCACCGTGCTGCTGCCGACCAACGTCACCGCGTTCGCCGACGGGCTCGACGCGCCGCTTGAGGAGGTGCGCCACTTCCTCGCGCTGCGCGAGGCCGCGCACGCCCGGCTGTTCACGCACGTCCCCTGGCTCACGGCGCACCTGCACGGCCTCGTCGAGCAGTACGCACGCGGCATCACCATCGACCTGGACGTGCTCGAGCAGCAGGTGCGCGAGATCGACCCCAGCGACCCCGAGGCGCTGCGCGGCGCCCTGACCGGCGGCGTCTTCGGGCTGCAGCACACCCCCGAGCAGGAGGCCACCCTGCTGCGCCTCGAGACCGCGCTGGCGCTCGTCGAGGGCTGGGTCACCGAGGTCGCGGCCACCGCGGCGCTCCCCCACCTGCCGCACACCTACCCGCTGCGCGAGATGATCCGGCGCCGCCGTGCGGCCGGAGGGCCCGCGGAGCACACCTTCGCCACGCTGGTCGGGCTCGAGCTGCGTCCGCGGCGCTCCCGCGACGCCACCGCACTCTTCGCGCACGTCCTCGCCGAGGGCGGCCCCCAGGCGCGCGACGCCGTCTGGGAGCACCCCGACCTGCTGCCCGGCACCGCGGACCTCGACGACCCCGCCGGCTACTTCACGCGACGCCAGGAGCAGGCGGAGGAACAGTCCGACGTCGACGCCGCGCTGGCGCAGATCCTGGACGCGGCGGACCGCTCGGGGAAGGACGACGGCACCGGCGACGGGGACACGCCCTCGTCCTGACCCGGCCCGTCCGACCCGTCGCCTCGGCCCGCGCCGCCGACACCGGCCGGCTCAGCCGGCGGGCTTGTCGTCGGCCGGGCCGGGCGACGCTCCGCCGTCGTCCTGGACGAACGAGACGCCCTCGAGGAACCCGCGCGCCCGGTCCGTGCGCGGGTAGGCCTCGAGGAGCTGCCAGAACGCGGGGCCGTGCCCTGCGTGCAGCAGGTGCGCCAGCTCGTGCAGCAGCACGTAGTCGAGCACCCACTCGGGCATCCCCTGCACGCGCGTGGAGATCCGGATCGAGCCGTCGACCAGCGTGCACGACCCCCAGCGCCGGCCCTGGTGGGGGGACCAGGCCACGCTCGTCGGGTGGGCACGACCGTCCAGGTACCGCTCGGAGAGCTCCTTGGCCCGCTCGACGAGCTGGGCGTCGGACGGGCGCCGACGCCGCTCCTTGTCCTCGAGCCGCGCGAGCATCTTCGCCACCCACTCGCGCTCCTGGGCGCGCGAGAAGCGCGCGGGAATGGCCACGACGGTACGCTCCCCGTCGCGGTACGCGCTGACCGTGGCGGTCCGCCGACGGCTGCGCCGGACCTCCACCGACGTCATCATCGTGTCGTGGGCCACGGCACGACGGTACCGGGGAATCGTGAACTTTGTGTGTCAGAACTCACGAACCGGGCGCCCGGGAATCCGCCCGAGGGACCTGTGGACGACGCCCCGACCGTCCCTGACTCGCGTGCCAGGGTGGCCGCATGGCAGACGCCGACGACCCGACCGCCGCGACGTGTCACCTCCTCACGCTGCGCCCGGCGACCCCCGTCCTCGACCACGGCGACGGCGAGGTCCAGCTCGGCACGGACCCCCGCTGGAGCCTCGTCCTGTCCGGCCTGGACGACCACGAGGCGCGATGGCTGCGCGACGCCGGGACACGGCGGCACCGCTCCCTGGATCGTGGCGCCCGGCAGTGGGGCGTGAGCCCCGAGCGTCAGGAGCAGATCGAGCGCGTGCTGGCCGACGGCGGGTTCCTCGTCCGCACCGCCACGGACCGGCCGGCCGCGGCCGCCGACGCCGCGCCGCCCTGGACGCCGGACGCCACCGTGCTGGGTGCCCTGCGCCCCGACGGCGCCGGCGCGGCCACGCTCGCCCGCCGCGACGCCGGCGTCGTCGGGGTGCGGGGCCTCGGCCGGACCGGCACGGCCCTGGCCGGCCTCCTCGCCGGTGCAAGCGTCGGCGCCCTCGTGCTCGACGACCGCGACCCCGTCCAGGTGGGCGACCTCGGGCTCGGCGGCCACGGTCCCGGCGACGTCGGCCGTCCGCGGGAGCAGTCCGCCGCCGCTCGGCTCGCGTCCGCCCACCCGCGGCTCCGGGTCGGCAGCGCACTGGGGGTCGCGGAGACGGGCGGGCCCCGCCTGCCGGACGCCGTCGTGGTGGTGGAGGCGCACGCCGCGCGCCCGGAGCGCTACGAGCGGCTGCTCGGGGCCGGGGTCCCCCACCTCCCCGTGGTGGTGCGGGAGGCCGACGTCGTCGTCGGACCGTTCGTGCTGCCGGGCCGTTCGCCGTGCGTGGGGTGCTGCGACCGTCACGCCGCCGACGCGGACCGGGGGTGGCCGTTCGTCGCGGCGGACCTCGCGCTCCGCCCGGCCGACGACGTCGCCCACGAGACCATGCTCGCGGCGACGGCCGCCGCGCTGGCGGCCGGGCAGGTGCTCGCGCTGCTCGACGGCGCGACGCCCGCGACCGTGGGGCGGCGCCTGGAGGTCGCGCTGCCCGAGGCGGTGCCGCGCGTGCGGGACGTCGCGCCGCACCCGGCGTGCGGGTGCGTCCGGCTGCCGGCCCGGCTGCCGACATGAGGACAGGCCCCCGGCGAGACGGCGAAGAGCCGGCCGCACGTGATGCGGGCGCGCTCTCCGGGGTCTCGCCGGAGGCCTGTCGTGGGTCCTGCCTGTTCAGCACGCCGGGCAGCCCGGGCGCACTGCGCGGTCATGCTGCGACGGTCTCCGACTTCCGGGGCCGGCCGCGACCGCGCTTGCGGGCCACGACCTTGCCGTCGACGAAGACCTCACCACCCCAGACGCCCCAGGGCTCCTGCCGCTCGAGGGCACCGGCGAGGCAGCCGGCCTGCAGCGGGCAGCCGCGGCACAGCGCCTTGGCCTCCTCGACCTGGGTGGTGTGCTCGGCGAACCAGAGCTCCGGGTCGTTGGTACGGCACGGCAGCAGCGCCGCGAACTGGCGGTCGAGCTCGGCCACCTCGGCCGGGCTCTGGGTGAGGGGTTGATGCGGGGTCCAAGGGCCGTTTCCGCCCTGGGGGATCGTGTCGAGCAGCCGCTCGTCCAACAGCTGTGCGAGGCGCACGAGTTCCTCCGTCAGGTCCTGGGTATTGATGTGAACGTCGGTGTTCAGGACCTGCGGGTGGACCTCTGGAGTCAGAGGTCCGGCTCGAACGACCTGGTGAGGTCTTCTTCCCTGAGCGGAAAGACGAAGGCCGCGGGTCCCGGGGGGACTCCGCGGCCTGGATCCGGTTCTAGACCGAATGTCTCCAGGAGGCGGAGTCGGGTGCGATGTGGAGATCGGCGTTGCCTGCTCCGTGCTGACGCGCGCGGAACGGACGGACGGCGTCGAGCTCGCCACGGGCAGACGTGTACCCGGGCGCGCCAGCAGACGCGGTCGCCATCACGATCTGAGTCATCGTGTCCATCTTGTGCACCCACCTCCTCACTGCTCTCGGACCTCCGCCTCTCGGCAGACGCCACTCCGTCTGGGACTCTCCGAGCATAGACGGCCTCGCCCAGGCCGCCACATCTTTTTTCGAGATTTCTTCGACGAGTTTTTTCGGGCACCCGTTCAGGCCCCCGACGACGCCGCCGCCTCCAGCGGTCCGATGACCACCAGGTCGCCCAGGCAGCCCTCCACCGCGGCTGCCACACCCGCGTCGTCGAGACCGTCCGGGACCGCCCGGACCTGCAGTCCGCCGTCGCCGCGGCTCGCGTCGAACCCCTCGCCGACGAGGCAGTCCACCTGGACCTGCTGCAGGTCCTGCACCTCGGCCTTGGTGATCAGCCCGTCCTCGAGGATCTCCGTGCCGCGGTCGGTCGTGACCCTCTCGAGGGCCTCGGTGAAGCCCGCGGGCAGGTCGTGCGCGGCGTGGCCGCCGGCCCCGGCGGCCCCAGGGGATCCGCCGTGCTCACCGTGTCCGCCGCTGCGCGGACCGTTGCCGTCGCCGGGGCCGGTGCCGCCGGCGGAGCAGGCCGCCAGCAGGACGGCGAGGACGAGGCCGGCGCCCGCGGCCGGCGCCCTGCGGGCGCGGCGACCGGTTGGGGCGGTGGGGCGGGAACGCCCGGGCGGGACCATGGAGGGCACCTCTCGTCGGGGACGGACCTCGACAATCTGGCACCCCGGCAGTCGGCCCGACAAGGGTCTTCGTCAGGTCCGCTCACAAATACGGGTTTTGCCGTACGTGCTCAGCCGGCCTGCTCCGCCACGATGGCGAGGATCGTCTGCCCGTAACGGTCGATCTTCGCCGGGCCGACGCCGTTCACGCGCGCGAGCTGCGCCACGGACGTCGGCTTGAGCTCCGCGATGGCGGCCAGCGTGGCGTCGCCCAGCACCGTGAACGCCGGCTTGTCCGTCTCGCGGGCCACCGACAGCCGCCACTCGCGCAGCGCGTCGAACAGGGCGACGTCGTGCTCCCCGGTGAGCTGCTGGCGCGCCTGGCCGCGCACCGCACGTCCGCGGCCCCGCCGGTCCGAGGGATCGTCCGGCCACAGCCCGTCGAGGAAGCGGGTGCGCTTGCGCGTGGCCCGGCCGCCCGGGTTGCGGGACCGCGCGAAGGACAGCTCCAGGTGCTCGCGGGCGCGGGTGATCCCCACGTAGAGGAGGCGGCGCTCCTCCGCGACCGCCTCGTCCGTCTCCGCCAGCGAGATCGGCATGAGGCCCTCGCTCACCCCCGCGAGGAAGACGGCGTCCCACTCGAGACCCTTCGCCGCGTGCAGCGAGGCCAGCGTGACGCCCTCGACCGTGGGCGCGTGCTGCGCCGAGGCCCGCTCCTCCAGCTCGCCGACCAGGGTCGCCATCGTGGCCGGCGCGTCCTCGGGCGCCGCGGCCGCGACGTCGTCGGACAGCCCGACGAGCGCCTGCATCGCCTCCCACCGCTCGCGGGCGGCGCCCCGGGCGGCAGGCGGCTGCTCGGTCCACCCGGCGGTGACGAGCACGTCGCGCACCTGCTCGGGCATGGGCTGGTCCGGGTCGGCGGACCGCGCCGCGCCGCGCAGCAGGACGATCGCGTCGCGCACCTCCTTGCGCTGGAAGAACCGCTCGCCCCCGCGGACGAGATAGCTGATCCCGGCGTCCGCGAGCGCCGACTCGAACGCCGCCGACTGCGCGTTGGTGCGGTAGAGCACCGCGATCTCGCTGGGCCGCACGCCCGACGCGATCAGCCGACCCGCCCGGGCGGCGATGCCCGTGGCCTCCGCGTCGTCGTCGTCGTACGCCGTGAAGCTCGCGGGCGGGCCCGCGGGGCGCTGCGCCACCAGCTCCAGCGCCCCGGGGACCCGGCCGCGGCGCAGCACCTGGTTCGCGAGGTGCACGACCTGCGGCGTGGACCGGTAGTCGCGGACCAGCCGCACCACCTGGGCGTCGGAGTAGGTCCGCGTGAAGTCGAGCAGGTAGTGCGGGGTCGCGCCCGTGAAGGAGTAGATGGTCTGCGACGGGTCGCCCACGACGCACAGCTCCTTGCGGTCGCCCAGCCACTGGTCGAGCAGGAACTGCTGCAGCGGCGAGACGTCCTGGTACTCGTCGACGACGAAGTGGCGGTACTGCGAGCGGACCTCGTCGGCCACCTGCCGGTGGGAGTTGAGCATGTCGGCGAGCATGAGCAGGACGTCCTCGAAGTCGATGACGCCGCGCTCGGTCTTGACGTCCTCGTACGCGGTGATGAGGCGCGCGACCGTCTGGTGGTCGTAGCCCGAGGGCGCGGGCCGGTCGTCGACGAGGGCCGCCTTCACGTAGTCCTCCGCCGTGACGAGCGACACCTTGGCCCACTCGACCTCGGACGACAGGTCGCGCACGGCGACCCGGTCGACGCTGACGCCGACACGGCGCGCGGCCTCCGCGACGGCGGAGGCCTTGTGCTCGAGGATCCGCGGCGGTGCGCCGCCGACGACGCGCGGCCAGAAGTAGCCGAGCTGGCGCAGCGCGGCCGCGTGGAACGTGCGCGCCTGCACGCCGACCACGCCCAGGTCACGCAGCCGGGTGCGCATCTCCCCCGCCGCGCGGGCGGTGAACGTCACCGCGAGCACCGACGTCGGCTTGTAGGTGCCGGTGCGCACGCCGTAGGCGATGCGGTGGGTGATCGCCCGCGTCTTGCCCGTACCCGCACCGGCGAGCACGCACACCGGCCCGGTGAGGGCCAGCGCCACGTCCCGCTGCTCGGGGTCGAGGGCGTCGAGGATCGCGTCGGGATGAAGCGGGGCGCTCGGGGAGTTGGTGGTGGTCGACATCGTCTGCGATTCTCGCAGCCGTCGCCGACACCCCGCTCCCGTCGTCCCCAGCCACCGTCACAGGAGGATCCCGATGACCGTCGTCACGCCGCAGCTCCCCGCCCCGGGCACCGTCACCATGTACTCGACCGCGTGGTGCGGGTACTGCCGGCGGCTGCGCACCCAGCTCGACTCCGAGGGCATCGGGTACACGGTGATCGACATCGAGGAGCAGCCGGGGACGGCCGCGTTCGTGGAGCAGGTCAACGGCGGCAACCAGACCGTCCCGACCGTCGTCTTCCCCGACGGCACCGCGGCGACGAACCCGTCGCTGCTCGACGTGAAGGCACGCCTGACCGCCTGACGGGACCGGTCGGCCGACCGGTCAGCCGGGCAGCTCCTCCCCGTACCACTCCTCCACGAGGGCACGGGCGATCGAGGGCCGCCCCGGCAGGCCCACCTCGCCGGCACGGACCCCCGCGGCGAGCTCGTCGCGGGTGAACCAGCGCGCCGCTGTCACCTCGGCGCCGTCCACCTCGACGTCCGTCGCCACGGCGCGCGCCCGGAAGCCGAGCATGAGCGACGCCGGGAACGGCCACGGCTGGCTGCCGCGGTAGACGACGTCGCCGGGCGCGTCGCCGATCACGACCGACGTCTCCTCGACGACCTCGCGGCGCACCGCCTGCTCCAGCCCCTCCCCCGGCTCGACGTAGCCGGCGAGCGTGGAGTACCGGCCCTCCGGCCAGTGCGCGGCGTGCCCCAGCAGCAGCCGGTCCTCGTCGTCGACCACCGCCATGATCACCGCCGGGTCGGTGCGCGGGTACACCTCGACGTCCTGCACCGGGCACCGCCGCACCCAGCCCGCCTGCTCGACGACGGTCGGCTCGCCGCACCGCGGGCAGCGCTCGTGCGACGCGTGCCACGCGGCGAGGGCCACCGCCTCCGCGGCGAGCGCGTCGCCGCGGCGTCCGCCCACCTCGCGCAGCCCCGCCCAGGCGTGCTCGCGCGCCAGCCGCGACGCGGGCGCGGCCGGGGAGACGCCCTCGATCCCGACCGCGTCGGCGTCGGCCTCGTCGGGCAGCACGAGGGCGAGCAGCCCCGCACCGTCCTCCCCGCCGAGGAACAGCCACCGGTGCCCGGGCACATGCGCGTCGGGGCGGTCGGCCCGCTCGGGCTCGGCCGGGAGGCCGTCCGCCTCCGCCGAACCGACCAGGAGCAGGTCTCCCTCGGCGTCGACGGCGACGCGGCCGCGCAGCACCAGCACGACGCGCGTCGTGGGGTCGGCCAGCAGGCGCGGGAGCAGCCCCGGGTCGGCGCGGCGCTCGGCCGCCCGGTCGTGGGTGGCGTGCGTGTAGGAGAGGTCGGGGATCGCGAAGGGGGCCGTCACGCCTCGACCGTACCCGCGGCGGCGGCCCTCGGGTGCCCGCCCTGACGACGGGCGCGCGCCGGGCGGGACGGCGCGCAGGACGTCGGCGGACACGCGCGCGGCGGTGCTCCCGGGCGGGACCCGGCACCGTCTACGGTGGGCGGGTGCCACGCAGTCCGCTCGCCCTCGCCGCCCTCGCGACGGCCGCCGTCCCGGGCCTCGACGCCCGCTCGGTCCGCCCCGAGGAGCTCCCGGGCGACTACGACGTCGCCGTCGTCACCGCCGACGACGGCGTCGACTGGCTCGTGCGCGCCCCCCGCACCACGATGGCCGGGGCCGCCCTCGAGGCCGAGACCGAGCTCCTCGACGCGCTGCACCTGTACGTGGACGCCGGCGTGCTGCCCTTCACCGTCCCGCAGGTGGCCGGCTTCGCCCTGCTGCCCGAGGGTGGGCGCGCCGTCGTGCACCGGCACGTGACCGGCACGGCCCTCGACCTCGAGGCCCTGCGCCCCGGGCCCGGCCTCGCCGCCGACCTCGGCCGCACCCTCGCCGCGGTGCACGAGCTGCCCGCGTCCGTGGTCGAGTCGTGCGGCCTGCCGTCGTACACCGCGGCCGAGTACCGCGAGCGCCGCCTGGTCGAGCTCGACGAGGCGGCCGCGACCGGCAAGGTGCCGCCCACCCTGCTGCGCCGTTGGGAGGCCGCCCTGGAGGACGTCGCCCTGTGGCGCTTCCAGCCCGTCGTCGTGCACGGGGACCTCGCCACCGACCAGATGCTCGTCACGGGCGGACGGGTCACCGCGATCAGCGGCTGGTCCGACGCCCGCGTGGCCGACCCGGCCGACGACCTCGCCTGGCTCCTCGTCGCCGCCCCGCCGGACGCGGTCGACTCGATCATGGAGGCCTACCAGCTGCGCCGCACCGAGCTGCACGACGCGCGCCTCGTGGACCGCGCGCTGCTCGTGGGCGAGCTCGCGCTGGCCCGCTGGCTGCTGCACGGCGTCCGCCGCGGGCTCGACGACGTCGTCGCCGACGCCGAGGCGATGCTGGCCGACCTGGACGAGGCCACCCGCGAGGACGCCCCCGCCTGACCAGGGCGAGGGGGCGGTCTCGCAGCCGCCGGTCTCACAGCCCTTCGACCCGGCCTGCGAGGTCGGCGAAACCCCGGGCTCACGGCTTCGGGAGGTACCGAAACACGACCTCAACGTCGTGGCGACGTGGCCACAACCTGCGACGACGAGACTCGGCGGCACACCAGCGCCTCCACTCCCGCCGAAGGGTCCGCCATGTCGTACGTGATGCCGCAGGACTTCGTCTCGCAGATGATCGCCACCGGCGAGAAGAAGCTGTTCATGTCCACCCGGGACACCCTCATCCGCTCGTTCATGGGCGGGGCCATCCTCGCGCTGGCCGCCGCGATGGCGGTGACCATCTCGACGAACACCGGGAACCCGCTGCTGGGTGCGGCCTTCTTCCCGATCGGCTTCATCATGCTGTACCTGATGGGCTTCGACCTGCTCACCGGCGTCTTCACGCTGGTGCCGTTCGCGGTCATCGCCCGCCGCCCCGGCGCCACCTGGGCCGGCATGTGGCGCAACTGGGGCCTCGTGTTCTGCGGCAACTTCGCCGGCGCGTTCACGGTGGCCGTGCTCATGGCGATCACCTTCACCTACGGGTTCTCCACACCGCCCAACGAGATCGGGCAGGCCCTCGGGCACATCGGCGAGGGGCGCACCGTCGGGTACGCCGACCACGGCGCGGCCGGCATGCTCACGCTGTTCGTCCGCGGCGTGCTGTGCAACTGGATGGTCTCCACCGGCGTCGTCGCCTTCCTCATGTCGAAGGACACGATCAGCAAGGCCGTCGTGATGTGGATGCCGGTGTTCCTGTTCTTCTACATGGGCTTCGAGCACTCCGTCGTGAACATGTTCCTGTTCCCGTCCGGCCTGCTGCTCGGCGGCGACTTCACCGTCATGGACTACCTCGTGTGGAACGAGATCCCGACCGTGCTCGGCAACCTCGTCGGCGGCCTGACCTTCGTCGGCCTCCCGCTCTACCTCACGCACTACCGCACCCGGCCCGAGCGCCGTCGTCCCGCGCCGGCCGAGCCCGTCGCCGAGGACCGCGTGGCCGCGCCGGTCGGCTGACCCGCCGCACCACGTCGACGCCAGACCTCCCTCCGACCGAAGGACACCCGTGGACCCGATCATGACCAAGGCCGCCGCGGCCGAGCAGGTCGTCACCGCCCGCCTCCGCTCCGGCCTCACCTGGCAGGAGATCGCCGACAAGGTCGGCGCACCGGTCGTCTGGACGACGGCCGCGCTGCTCGGCAACCACCCGATGAGCGCGGAGCAGGCGTCCGCGGCCTGCACGCTGCTCGGCCTGGGCGAGGACGTCGCCGAGGCCCTGCGGCTGCAGCCGTACCGGGTGCGCGACGAGGCGGTGCTCACCGACCCGACCATCTACCGGTTCACCGAGGCGCTGGCCGTGTACGGGCCGGCGCTCAAGGAGCTCATCCACGAGGAGTTCGGCGACGGCATCATGTCGGCGATCAACTTCCAGGTCGACATCGCCCGCCGCGCCCACCCGGACGGCGACCGCGTGGTGGTGACCCTCGACGGGAAGTTCCTCGACTACCGCTGGTGAGGCCTACCGCTGGTGCGGCTCGCCCCGCACCAGCGCCTCCAGCTCGGCCTCGTCCAGCAGGCGGCGCGGGCGCACGGTGGTACCGCTCGCGACGTAGACGAACGCGGCGGACACCTTGTCGAGCGGCAGCCCGGTGTACCGGGACCACGCGAGCCGGTAGACGGCGAGCTGCACCTCGCGGGCGGAGCGGGCGCCCGCGTCGCGCGGCTCGTGCCCGGTCTTCCAGTCCACGACGACGACCGCCGGCGCCTCGCCCTCGGCGGGGGGCGGGGCGTCGTCGTCGGGGAACACGGCGTCGATCCGGCTGCGCAGCATGACGCCACCCACCGGCGTCTCGACGTCGACCTCGACCGCGAGCGGGGTGCGGGACGCCCACGCGGACTCCGTGAAGCGCTGCCGCAGCGTCTCCAGGTCGACGTCGGGCGCGATCTCGCCGTCCTCGGCGCCGGGCAGGTCGTCGACGTCGACCAGCGACGACGACGTGAAGAACCGCTCCACCCACTCGTGGAAGTGCGTGCCGCGGCGGGCGTGCACGGTGGGCTCCTGCGGCACCGGACGGCGCAGCTGGAGCGCGAACCCGGCGCGGTCGCCGGCGAGCCGGACCAGGCCCGACGCCGACACGTGCGCCGGCAGCTCCACCTCGCGCGACCCCCGCTCCCCCCGCTCCGTGAGCAGCGTGCGGGCCAGCAGCACCAGGTCGCGGCCCGCCGCGTCGCGCAGCACACCGGTCGCGGCGCCGCCCTCCGACCTCGCGGGGTCCCTGCGCGCACGGTCGGCGCGCGCAGCCTCGACCCGGGCTGCCGACGCCCGCAGGACGTCGCGCGGCGTCGGGGCCTCGCCCGGCCCGGTGTCGGTCCCGGGCTCGGGGTCGTCCGCGCGTCCGCCCCCCGCGGACTGCTCGGGCGGGGGCCACGGCGCGGCGTGCTCGACGTCGTCGCGGGGGTTGCCCGCCGCCGGGTCGGGCTGCTCGGCCCAGCCGCCCGCGTCGACCACCCCACCCTCGACGAGCTCGGCGAGGAAGGGCGAGACGCGCCGCGGCGTGCTGCCCGTGCCCCACCAGTGCGCCGTGAGGAACAGCTCCCGGCGGGCGCGCGTGAACGCGACGTAGGCCAGGCGGCGCTCCTCGGCGAGGCGGTGCGCGCCGCTGTCCGCGCGGAACCGGTCGCGCCGGGCGGCGAGGTCCTTGGTGTCGGCGGCCTCCGCCCAGGTGAACTCGGGCAGGTCGGGCGCGTCGCCGCGCAGGTGGTACGGCAGCGCGGAGACGTCGGTGAGCCACCCGCTGTCCAGCCGCCCCTGCGCCGACTCCGCCTGGCTGGGGAACACGCCGTCGACCAGCCCGGGCACCGCCACCACGTCCCACTCCAGCCCCTTCGCGGCGTGCGCGGTGATGACCTGCACGGCGTCGGGGTCGGGCTCGCGGACGGGCATGTCGAGGCCGCGCTCCTGGTCGCCCGCGACGCCGAGCCACGCGAGGAACGCGCCCAGCGTCGCGACGTCGGCCGACTGCGCGAAGCTCGCGGCGACGTCGCGGAACGCGTCGAGGTGCTCCCGGCCGCGCAGGCTCACGCCGGCGGCAGCACCGCCCCCGGGGCCGGTGGCCGGGGTGAGCGTGTCCGCGAGCACCTGCGCCGTGGCGACCTCGACGTCGAGGCCGAGCGCGCGCTCGGCCACCACCACGAGCTCCGGCAGCGAGAGGTACGTGAGGCCCCGCAGCTCGCGCAGCAGCCGGGCCAGCGCCGTCAGCCGGCCGTGGCCCGCGGCGGACAGCACGCGACCGTCGCGGGCGGGGCGGCCCGGGGCCGGCAGGTCGTCCAGCGCGTCGACGATCGAGCGGTGGTCCACGACGTCGCCCTCGACGACGACGTGGGCGTCGCCGTCCTCCTCCGGGCCCTCGCCCGGCGCGGCCGCACGGTCGCCCGGTCGGGCGCCGTCGGCGCGGGCCAGGTCCGACGCCCACGAGCCGAGGGCGTGCAGGTCGGAGGCACCGAGGTTGACCCGGGGACCCGTGAGCAGCCGCAGCAGCGAGTCGCCGCGCGAGGGGTCGTGCACCGCCTCGAGCAGCGCGACCACGTCCACCACCTCCGGCGTGGACAGCAGCCCGCCCAGGCCCACGACCTCCACCGGCAGCCCGCGGCGCCGCAGCGCCACCTCGACGGCGGCGAACTGCGACCGCGCCCGGCACAGCACGGCGGCCGTCACCCGGTCGGACCCGTCCCGGCGGGTCGCGCGGTGCCAGCGCGCCGCGACGAACTCCGCGGCCGCCTCCGCCTCCTCCTCGCTCGTCGCGGCGACGTGCGCGCGCACGACGCCCGTGCCCGCGCCGGGGCGCAGGTCGAGCGGCGGCACGTCCACGCCGGTGCCGGTGTGCCGTGCGCGCTCGCGCAACGGGGCCGCGGCGACGTTCGCGGCCGCCAGCACGGCCGCGTCGTTGCGCCACGACGTGCTGAGGTAGCGCACGGCCGCCGGCGCGCCGGCGCGCGTCCGGAACCGCTCGCCGAAGCGGGCCAGCCCCGACGCCGAAGCGCCCCGCCAGCCGTAGATCGACTGGTGCGGGTCGCCCACCGCGGTCACGGCGTGCCCGCCGCCGAACAGCCCGGCGAGCAGCTCCACCTGCGCGTACGACGTGTCCTGGTACTCGTCGAGCAGCACCACGGGGAAGCGGGAGCGCTCCGTCGCGCCGACCGCCGGGACCGACCTGGCGAGCTCGGCGGCGAACGCGATCTGGTCGCCGAAGTCCAGCGAGTCCGCGACCCGCTTGCGGCGGCGGTACTCCGCGACGAGGTCGAGCAGGCGGGCCCGCTCCGCCACCGAGTCGATCAGCCCCTGGACCTCCTTGGTCCGCTTCTTCTGCCGGGGGCCGAGCGGCAGCGCGTCGAGGCGGGCGACGACGTCGGCCAGCGCGTCGCGCGCTTCGTCCACGGGGAGCAGGTGCTCGCCGAGCTCGCCCGACAGCGCCAGGACCGCGCCGACGACCGTGCTCACCGCCTTGTCGGTGCCGAGGTCGTCGGCCCACGACTCGACGACCTGCGCCGCGAGCTGCCACTGGTTCGCCTCGCCCAGCAGCCGGGAGCCGGGTTCGATGCCGAGCCGCAGCCCGTGGTCGGCGACCAGCGCGGCCGCGTACGCGTTGTAGGTCGCGACCGTGGGCCGGGCGAGCAGGTCCAGGCCCGACGTCGCGCGCCCCTGCGCCCGGGCGAGCTGCGCGAGGCGGGACTGCACGCGCTGGGTGAGCTCGGCCGCCGCCTTGCGCGTGAAGGTCAGCCCGAGCACCTCCTCGGGGGCGACCAGCTCGTTGGCGATCAGCCACACCACGCGTGCCGCCATCGTCTCCGTCTTGCCCGACCCGGCCCCGGCCACCACGAGCACGGGCTCGAGCGGCGCCTCGATGACGGCGACCTGCTCGTCCGTGGGCGACGGCCGCCCGAGCAGCTCGGCGATGTCGCGGGCGGACAGCCGCGGCTCCGCCGGCGCGGGGCGCGCCGTCGCGCCGGGGCCGCCGTCGGCCGCCGGGCCGCCCACCAGCGCGGAGTCGCCGAAGAGCGCCGCATCGTCGAACAGGACCGCGTCCGGCGAGGCCGGGCCGACGCCGGCGAGCTCGGGGAACCCGAGGTCGGCCTCGCGGCCGGGCTCGCCGAGCGCGGCCCACGTCTCGTCCGCGAACGCCGCGGCGAGGTCGTCGCGGCCGCCGTGGGGACGGTCGTCCCCGGGCTCCGGCGCGGCAGCGCCGTCGGTGCCGGTGGTGCCGTCGCCGGTCACTCGATCACGTTCCTTCCCTCGGGCTGCACGGGGCACGACCGGCGCACGGGGCACATGGGGCACAGGTCGTTCTCGTGCGCCGTGAAGCGGCCCGCCGCCATCGTGTCGGCGGCGCTCTCCACCAGCGCCCGCGCCCAGCTCGACCCGTCCTCGCCGACCTGCAGCGCGGGCTGGTCGCGCAGCGTCGGCGCCACGGTCGGCGTCCCGACGTACACGAGCCGAGCGCCCGCGCTGGGCGTGCCCGGCGGGAGGTCGAGCGCGCCCTCGGACACCGCGAGCTGGTACGCGCCGAGCTGCGGGTGCTCGGTGGCCTTCGCGCGGGCGGGCGCGCTGCGGCCGGTCTTGAGGTCGGCCACGGTCACGCCCTCGTCGCCCGCGTCCTCGACGCGGTCGATCTTGCCGCGCAGGCGCGCACGGCCCACGGTCAGCTCGAACGCCGGCTCCACGAGCAACGGGTCGCCCGCCTCCGTGTAGTAGGCGGCGAGGCGCTCGATCATCTGCTCGGCGCGGCGGCGCAGCTGGCGCGACGGCCAGCCGTCGGGGAGCGCGAGCTCGGGCCAGCGACGGTCGAGCTCGGCGCGCAGCTCGGACAGCGACGTCTTCGGCAGGTCCTCCGCGATCGCGTGGACCAGCGTGCCGAGCGTCTGGTGCGTCGCGTCGGGTGCCGTGGCGCCCGCCGACTCGAACGCCCACTTCAGGGCGCACGTGCTCACCGTCTCCACCTTGGACGGCGAGACCGTCACCACGTCGTGGGGCCCCCACAGCGGCGCGTCGCTGGACGTCGCGGCGACGCCGTACCACGTGCGCGGGTCGGCCTCCGCGATCCCCGCGTCGGCCAGGTCGGCGAGCAGGGCGGCGGCGACGCCGACCGGGCCGTCGTCGTCCCCGTGCCCGGCCGCCCTGACGAGGGTCGCGCGCGCCTCGGCGACCACGCCGCGCAGGTCGAGCGGCGGGCCGACGGTCACCCGCCGCGGGTCCGGCCCCTCGGCCCCCGCACGGTCGCCGTCGGGCGGTTCCACGAGGTCGAGGAACACGGACGGCGCGTCCTCGGCGTCCTCCACGGCCGTCACGACCAGCCGGCGCCGTGCCCGCGACGTGGCGACCGCGAACGCCCGGAGCTCGTCCGCCAGCACCTGGCGCCGAGCCTCCGGGCCCATGCCGTGCGCGTCGTCCGAGCGCCCGGCGAGCAGCTCCACCAGCGCCTGCGACCCCAGCAGCGAGTCACGCAGCCGCAGGTCGGGCCACACGCCGTCCTGCACGCCCACCACGACGACCACGTCCCACTCGCGTCCTGCCGCACCGGCCGGGGTGAGCGCCTCGACCGCGTGCGCGCCCACCGCGGACGCCGCGAGCGAGTCGGCGGGCAGGTCCTGCGACGCGAGGTAGTCCACGAACGCGGCGACGGGGGCGCCGGGCATGCGGTCCACGTACGTCTCGGCCGCACGGAACAGCGCGAGGACGGCGTCGAGGTCGCGGTCGGCGCGCGCCCCGGCGGGTCCGCCCGCGAGCGCCGCGTCGCGCCACCGGTCGGCGAGCCCGGTGGCCGCCCACACCGCCCACAGCACGGTCTGCGCGGTGGCGCCCGGCTCGGCGGCCGCGGCCCTCCCCGCGGCCAGCACGCGCGCGACGGCGACGGGGCCGCGCCGCACCGGCGTCGGCAGGGTCTCCGCGCGCGCCGGGTCGTCCAGCACCTCCACCAGCAGCGCGTCCGACGACCGGCCGCCCCCGCCCGACAGCTCCTCCGCCCGCAGGGCGCGGCGCAGGCGCCGCAGCGCCACGGCGTCGAGACCGCCCACCGGCGAGGTGAGGAGCAGCGCCGCCGTCTCGGCGTCGAGGGCGGAGCCCGCGCCTGGCCCGGGTTCCCCGAGCTCGTCCGCGATCAGCCGGTCGACGCCGCCGCCGGCCGCGCACACGCGCAGTGCCGCCAGGAGGGGCGCCGCGGCGGGCTCGTCGCGCAGCGGGAGGTCCGAGCCGAGCAGCGCCACGGGCACCGACGCGGCGACCAGGTCGCGGCGCAGCGAGGCCAGCCGGTCGCCGCTGCGCGCCACGACCGCCATCCGCTCCCACGGCGTGCCGTGCAGCAGGTGCTCGGCGCGCAGCTCGCGCGCCACGAACGCGGCCTCCTGTGCCGGCCCGGCGAGCACCGCGACCTGCACGCCCGACGGTTCCGCGCCAGCAGGTTCCTCCCCCGCCGTCCCGTCCGACGACGTCCCGTCCGACGACGGCGCGGCGTCGGAGCCGTGACCGGTGGCTCCGTTCTCTGCGTCCTCGCCGTCCTCCACCGGGCGGACGCCGGGACGCGGACCGGCGCCGCGGTGCAGCGCGCCGGAGACGGTCGCGATGCGCGACGTCACGGCCCGCGTCACCGCGCGCAGCCCCTCCGGCTGCCGCCAGGCCGTTCCCAGCACGACGGTGCGCGCGTCGAACGCCCCCACGACGCCGGCGCGCGCGGGGGCCGCAGCGCGCCCGACCAGTCCGGGGGACGCGCCGCGGAAGCCCTGCACCGCGGAGTCCGGGTCGGCCAGCAGCACGAGCCGCGCGCCCGCGTCGTGCAGCACGTGCAGCAGCCGTGCCGTGGCGACCGTGGCCTCCTGGTAGTCGTCCACGACGACGAGGTCCCACGACGGTCTCGGCACGTCCGGCAGCTCGTCGTCCCAGCCCGCGAGGGCGTGCGCCGCCTCGTCGATCACGCCGGCCGGGTCGTACCGGGCACCCGCGTCCGGGGTGCCGAGGCGCAGCGTCGTGACGTCCAGGTACTCCTCGTAGAGCTGCGCGGCGAGCACCCACTCGGGCCGGTCGTGCCGGCGGCCGAGCTCGTCGAGGTCCACGGGCCCCAGCCCGCGCTCCGCCGCACGCATCAGGAGGTCGCGCAGCTCCTGGCGCAGCCCGCGCAGTCCGAGCGACTCCTCCGGCAGCCCCGGCGGGAGCACGAGGTCGGTGCCCTCTCCCGACAGGTGCCCCTCGAGCAGCTCCGCCAGCACCAGGTCCTGCTCCGGCCCGGAGACCAGCGTGGGCGCCGCGTCGCCGTGCGCGGCCGCCCGCGCCCGCAGCACCGCGAACGCCGCGGACGCGGGCGTGCGCACCATCGGGGCCCCCACGGTGCGCCCCGCGCGCGCGGTCACCTCGTCCCGCAGCCTCGCGGCCGACCGGCGCGACGCCGCGAGCACCAGCACGCGCGACGGGTCGACGCCCGGCGCGTCCCCCGGGCCGCGCATGGCCCGCACCGCCACCGTCGTCGCGACCGTCGTGCGCCCCGTGCCCGGGGCGCCGACCACGAGCGTGACGTCGCCCCCGAGGGCGGCCGCGACCGCGGCCTCCTGCGTCGCGTCGAGCACGACGTCGTCGCTCGCGACGCCGGCAGGCTCCGGCACCACGAGGCGCACGGCGGTGAGGGGTGCTGACGTCACGGGACCGATTCGACCATGCCCCACCGACAGCCCCACCGACAGCCCCACCGACAGCCCCAGCGACGGCCCCGGTCCCCGGCGCGCGGCGCGCCGGTTTCACCCTCCGCTGACAAACGCGTCCCGGGCCCTTCCCCGCGCGCGGGCGTGGCTAGGATCGAGCAGACGTCCGGGAGACCGGGATCGACCGACGGCCGGGAGACGGCCGACAGACGCGCGCCGGCACGACCGGCGCGGCTCGCGAAGGAGACAACAACGTGGAGATCACGATCGGTGTGCAGAACCTGGCCCGCGAGCTGGTCGTCGAGACCGACCAGACGGCGGAGGAGGTGACCGCCGCGGTGCGCGGCGCCATCACCGACGGGGGGCTGCTCGAGCTCACCGACTCGCGGGGGCGCACCATCCTCGTGCCGACCGCCACGATCGGGTACGTCGAGGTGGGCGCCACCGAGCAGGCCAGGGTGGGCTTCGGCGCCCTCTGACGCCCGTCAGGCGGCGAGGCCCAGGCGGTCCATCCGGCGCGTGTGCTCGGCGGTGAGCCGCGAGACGAGCCACGCCTGCGTGGACGCGCCGCCGTCGTCGACGGCCTCGCGCGCGCGGGCGGCCAGCGCGGCCAGCGGCGGGTGCGCCGCGAGCAGCACGGGCACGAGTCCCAGCGCCTCGCCCACGACGCGCCGCCCCCACAGCGCCAGGCGGGCGGCGAGCACGCCGTCCGCCGCGGCGGCCCCCGCCAGCGCGGCGGTCGCGGGGTCGTCGGTGCGAGGCTCGCCCACGGCGGCCACGAAGTCCCCCGCACCGCCGGGCAGCCCGGCGGCGAGCTCGCGGCACAGGTCCTGCGCGACGCCGAGCCCCACGACGCTCTTGAGCAGCCCCTCCGCCCAGCCGGACGGGGGCGTGCGCGCGTCGAAGTCGGCGAGCACCCCGTCGAAGGGCGCCATCGCCGCGGCCGCGCCGTCGGCCCCGGGTGCGGCGGTGAGGGCGAGCAACCGCTCCTGGCGGCCGAGCGACTCCCCCGCCGCCGTCGCCAGGGTCTGGCGGACGGCGAGGTCGGGCGCGTCCACCGACCGGGCCGAGAGCAGGCCGAACGCCGCCAGCTCCGTGTAGGCCGCGAGCCCCACGAGCGTCGTCAGGGCCGGGTCCGGGGTGCTCTGCTGCTGGCTCACGCGCCTCAGGATAGAGGCGACCGTCGACGTCACACCCCGACCGGGCGCCCGTCGCGTACCATGGACGTGTACTTCGGTTGCCCGGTCGTCACGCCATGGGTCTCAATCCACTGACTCGACCGCAGCGGCCCGGCGGGATCCCCGCCGAGCCTGAGCGACGTTCTTCCGCGATCGGCTGCCGACCACCTCGGCGCTCCTTGCGACCCGACGAGTGTGACCTTGAACGGTGCGGCCCGTCGACGGACCCGCCCGTTCGGGAGCCCCTCGGTTCGCGCGCGCCGACGAGCAGACGAAGGTACCCGTGACCACGACCGAACCCGCCGCCACCGCGGCCCCCACGGCTCCCGCCACCGGCGAGCCCGACTACTCCACCCCCGCAGCCATCCAGGCGCAGGACGTCTCCTTCGCCGACTTCGGCGTGCGCCCCGAGATCGTCGAGGCCCTGCGCGAGTCCGGCATCACCCACCCCTTCCCCATCCAGGCGATGACGCTGCCGGTGGCGCTCCAGGGGCACGACATCATCGGCCAGGCCAAGACCGGCACGGGCAAGACGCTCGGCTTCGGCGTCCCGCTGCTGCACCGCGTCGTCGCGCCCGGCGAGCCCGGCTACGACGAGCTGCCCGCCCCCGGCAAGCCGCAGGCGATCGTCGTGGCGCCGACCCGCGAGCTCGCGGTCCAGGTCGCCAACGACCTCGCCACCGCCTCGAAGAAGCGCTCCGTGCGCATCGCGCAGATCTACGGCGGCCGCGCGTACGAGCCGCAGATCGAGATGCTGAACAACGGCGTCGAGGTCGTCGTCGGCACGCCGGGCCGCATGGTCGACCTGCTCAACCAGGGCCACCTCAACCTCACCCGTGCGGCCACGGTCGTGCTGGACGAGGCCGACGAGATGCTCGACCTGGGCTTCCTGCCCGACGTCGAGAAGATCCTCGCCCGCACTCCCGCGGTGCGACACACGATGCTGTTCAGCGCGACGATGCCCGGCCCGGTCGTCTCGATGGCCCGCCGCTACATGTCGCAGCCCACGCACATCCGCGCGGCCGAGCCGGACGACGACGGCGCGACGGTGAAGAACACCCGCCAGGTGGTCTACCGCGCCCACGCGCTGGACAAGGTCGAGGTGCTGGCCCGCCTGCTGCAGGCCGAGGGCCGCGGGCGCACCATCGTCTTCGCCCGGACCAAGCGCACGGCGGCGAAGGTCTCCGACGAGCTGCGCGACCGCGGCTTCGCGGCCGGCGCCATCCACGGCGACCTGGGCCAGGGCGCCCGCGAGCAGGCGCTGCGCGCGTTCCGCCACGGCCACATCGACGTCCTCGTCGCGACGGACGTCGCGGCGCGCGGCATCGACGTCGACGACGTCACGCACGTCGTCAACTACCAGTGCCCCGAGGACGAGCGCACCTACCTGCACCGCATCGGCCGCACCGGTCGCGCGGGCAAGCAGGGCACCGCGGTGACGTTCGTCGACTGGGACGACGTGCCCCGCTGGCAGCTCATCGACCGCACGCTGAACCTCGGGTTCCCGGAGCCGGTCGAGACGTACTCGAGCTCGCCGCACCTCTTCTCCGACCTGAGCATCCCCGAGGGCACCAAGGGCCGCCTGCCCAAGAGCAAGCAGCAGCTGGGCGGCCTCGAGGCCGAGGAGCTCGAGGACCTCGGCGAGACGGGCAAGCGCACCAGCTCGTCCGGCCAGCGCGACGGCCACCGTGGCGGTCGTGACGGCGGTCGTGACGGCGGTCGCCGGGACGGCGGCTCGCGCGGCGGCCGAGGCGGCTCGCGCTCCGGCCAGGGCTCGCGCTCCGGCCAGGGCTCGGCCGACGGCGCCGGCGAGCGCGCCGAGGCCCCGGCGTCCGGTGCGGGCGAGCAGGGCGACGGCGAGCAGCGTCGCCGCCGCAACCGCAACCGTCGTCGTACCCGCGGCGGCCGCCCGGTCGAGGGCGGCTCGTCGGCCCCGCAGGCGCCGTCGGAGGGCTGACCCGCCAGCACGACCACAGGTACGCATCGAGCGTGCTGACTCGTTCCTCAGGCGAGACGTCTGAGGAACGAGTCAGCACGCTCGATGCGTGTCCGGGGCACGACGTACCGTGCGGGGATGCGTCTGACGTTCTCGGCCCCGCTGTGGCAGTGGCAGGTGCGCACGGACTCGTGGTGGTTCGTCACCGTGCCGCCCGAGGAGTCCGACACGCTCGCCGAGCTGCCGCTGCCGCCGCGCGGGTTCGGGTCGATCAAGGTCACCGTGACCGTCGGCACGACGACGTGGTCGACGTCGGTGTTCCCCAGCGACGAGCAGCAGGGCTACGTGCTGCCGATGAAGAAGGCGGTGCGCGTGGCCGAGGGCCTCGAGCCCGGCGCGACGGTCCGCGTCACGCTCGAGCCCGTCGGCCTCTGAGCACGGGCGGTCAGCGGACGATCTCGTCCCGCCCGGCGAACCACGCCGCGACGCCCTGCACCAGGGACGCCACGACGAGGAGCACCAGCGGCGCCGTCCAGGAGCCGGTGGCGTCGTGCGCGACGCCGAGCCCGAGCGGGCCGCAGGCGGCGAGCACGTAGCCCGCGCTCTGCGCCATGCCCGACAGCTCGGACGTGCGCGCCGCGTTCTCGGTGCGCAGGGCCATGAGGGTCAGCGCCAGGCTGATGCCGCCGCCCTGGCCGAGGCCGAGCAGCACCACCCACAGCACGGCGGCGCCCGGGGCGACGAGGAGCCCCAGCAGGCCGGTCAGGATGAGCGCGACGATGACCACGCCGAGCGCGCGCTGCCGCCGCAGGCGACCCGCGAGCACGGGCGTGACGAACGAGCCCACGATGCCGAGCAGGTTGGTCAGCGCCAGCATCCACCCGCCCACCGCGATGCTCCGCCCGGAGGCGACGAAGATCTCCGGCAGCCACGCGTTCACCGCGTAGAACGACAGCGACTGCGTGCCCATGAGCACGGTGACCGCCCAGGCCAGCGGGCTGCGCCACACCGACCGCACGGCGTCGGCGGGCGTGGCGCCCGGCGGCCGCAGCGTGCCGACGGGGCCGGCCGAGCGGAGCGCGCGCGGCGCCCAGACGACCGCGCCGAGCACGGCGAGCAGCCCCCACGACGCGAGGGTGGCGCGCCAGTCCATGCCGGTGGCCGTCGCGATCGGCACGGTGAGGCCCGCGGCGAGCGCGGCGCCGCCGGACAGGGCCATCGAGTACAGCCCGGTCATGAGCCCGACCCGGTCGGCGAAGTCGCGCTTGATGAGGGCGGGCAGCAGCACGTTGCCGAGCCCGATCGCGGAGCCGACGGCGAGCGTGCCGACCAGCAGCGGCACGATCCCGGGCACGAGCCGCAGGGCGAAGCCGAGGCACAGCAGCACGAGGCTGCCGAACAGCGCGCGCTCCAGGCCGACCCGGCGGGCCAGCCCGGGCGCCACGGGGGCGAGGATCCCGAAGCACAGGACGGGCAGCGTCGTGAGGACGCCGCCCGCGGTGGCGCTCAGCCCCTCCTCGGCGAGGATCTCGCCCAGCAGCGGTGAGACGGCGACCACGCCGGGGCGCAGGTTGAGCGCGGCGAGGACGATGGCGAGGACGGCCCCCGCCCCGAGCGGGCGACGCAGGCTCACGCGTCCACCTCCGTCGTCGTGCCGGACGTCGACCCCGTCGCGGCGCCGGCGGCCTGGTCGACGAGGTGGGCGCGGACGGCCGCCATCGTGGCCTCGACGGCGCGCTCCGCGGCGTCGGGGTCACCGGCGGCGACGGCGTCGACGACCTCGCGGTGGCCGGGCACGTCGCGGTGGTGGCGGCCGTGGGCGTCGGTGGCGAGGGTGCGGACGAGCACGTGGTCGATGCCGTCGTAGAGCTCGGCGAGCAGGGCGTTGCCGGCGGACCGCACCAGCTCGGCGTGGAACGCGACGTCGGCGGCCCGGAAGTCGTCCTCGCCGCCCTCGCGGGCGGCGGCCTCCTGGGCGGCCAGCGCGCCCCGCAGCGCGGCGAGGGCGCCGTCGTCGTGCCGGCCGGCGGCGGCGCGCGCGGCCCCACGCTCGAGGACGGAGCGCACCTCGAGCACCTGCAGCGCGTCGGAGGTGCGTGCCCGGCGCCTGATGGCGGCGTCCAGGCCGCTGGCGGCGCGCACGTAGGTGCCGTCGCCGCGCCGCGGCTCGAGGATCCCCGCGTGCTCGAGGGCGCGCACGGCCTCGCGGACCGTGTTGCGGCCGACGCCGAGCCCGGCGACGAGCTCGGGCTCGGCGGGGATACGGGACCCGACGGGCCACTCCCCCCGCTCGACGAGGTCGGTCAGGTGCTCGACGACGAGCTCGGAGACCTTGCGGGGCGGGGAGATCGGCGACGTCATGGGCATGGCCGGGGGCTGGACGGACTCGGGCACCGAAAGACCCTAACATCCCATGTTTGCGATCCCGGGGCATCGACCGCGGCCGGCCCCCGGGGCGCTACTGCGCCATCTTGACGAACTCGGTGACCGCCGTGGCGATCTGCTGCACCGCGATCGCCGCGAGCAGCAGGCCCGCGATCCGGGTCACCAGCGTGACTCCCGACTCCCGCAGCACCCGGTGGATGACGTTCGCGAACCGCATCGACAGGTACAGGCACACGTGCACCAGCACGATCGCCACCGCGATGGCGATCAGCTGGGGCGCTCCGCCGGAGTCCGACACCCGGGTCTGCTGGACGAACACCATCGTGGCGACGATCGCGCCCGGCCCCGCCAGCAGCGGTGTGCCCAGCGGCACGAGCGCCACGTTGACGCCCTTGTTGCCCGACGGCGAGGGCTCCTCCATCTTGCCGGTGAGCAGCTCCATCGCGATGAGGAGCAGCAGCAGCCCGCCGGAGGCCTGGAGCGCCGGCAGCGTGATGCCCATATAGTGCAGCACCTGCTGGCCGAACAGCGCGAAGACCACGATGACGCCGAACGCGACGAGGATCGCCTGGCGCGCGGCGCGGTTGCGCTGCTTGGCCCCCATCGCCGACGTCAGCCCCAGGAACACGGGCACCGTGCCGGGCGGGTCCATGATGACGAACAGGGTGACGAACACCTCGGTGAACAGCGCGGTGTCGAGCACCGCGCTCACGGGCGGATCACGTCCAGCAGACCTCTTTCCTCGATCTGGGCGAGCACCTCGGGAGCGGTCGTGCGCTCCCCGATGCGGTTGAGCTTCCCGGTGCCGTGGTAGTCGCTGGAGCCCGTGACGAGCAGCCCCAGCTCCCCTGCCAGGCCGCGCAGCCGGTCGCGGGTGGCGGCGTCGTGGTCGCGGTGGTCCACCTCGAGCCCGGCGAGACCGGCGGCGGCGAGCGCCGCGATCGTCTCCTCGCTCACGGTGCGACCGCGCGCCCCCGCGCCCGGGTGCGCCATCACGGGCACCCCGCCCGCACCCAGCACCGCGCGCACGGCGGCGTCGGTGTCCGGGGCGTAGTGCGGCACGTAGTACCGGGCGCCGGGGTGCAGCATCGTCGCGAACGCCTCGTCCCGCGACGCCACCACGCCCGCCGCGACCAGCGCGTCCGCGAGGTGCGGGCGGCCGACCGTCGCGTCGTCGCCCGTCTGCGCGACGACGTCGTCCCACGTCAGCGGGAAGTCCTCCGCGAGGCGCTCGGTCATGCGCCGGGCCCGCGTGAGGCGGTCGTCGCGGGTGCGGTCGCACTCGGCGCGCAGGACGGCGTCGTCGGGGTCGTGCAGGTAGGACAGCAGGTGCACGCTGATGCTGCCGCCCTCGGTCGTGACGCGCGTGGAGATCTCGGTGCCCCGCACCAGCGCGACCCCGGTCGTCGCGACGGCGTCGGAGGCCTCGGCCCAGCCCGCGGTCGTGTCGTGGTCGGTGAGGGCGACCACGTCCAGCCCGGCCCCGGCCGCCGCCTCGAGCACGCCGCGCGGGGAGTCCGTGCCGTCGGAGGCCCGCGAGTGCGTGTGGAGGTCGATCCGGGGCGGCGTCACGATCACCGATTCTAGGGAGCCCTGCGCGCCCGCACGCGCGAAACGGCGTCCCCGCGGTGCGACGTCGGACACTCCCGCCGACCGCGCCCGTGAAGATCTCGGCACAACCTCTCCACCCCGCCCGCCGCCGTCGCCCCCGACACGCCCCGACCGGCAGGGCACCATCGTTCGCGATGAACCTCCCCAGCGCCGACGTCGCCCTGCCTCCCGCCCTGGCCTCCGCCCTGCCCTCTGCCCTGCCCGCCGAGCCCGGCACCGACCCCGCACCGCAGCGGGCCGGGATCGTCTTCGTGCACGGCATGCGCACGTCGTCGGCGATCTGGGAACGGCAGGTCGAGCACGTGCGCGACGCCGGGCACGACGCCGTCGCCGTCGACCTGCCCGCCCACGGCGCGCGCCACCGGGAGCGGTTCTCCATGCCGCGGGCGTTCGACGTGCTCGACGAGGCGGCCGGGTCGTTCGGCGCCGGCCGGCCAATCGTCGTCGTGGGGCTGTCGCTCGGCGGGTACACCTCCCTCGCGTGGGCGGCGCACCACGCCGCCGCCGCCACCTCCACCCCTCTGTCCGGCGTCGTCGCCGCGGGCTGCAGCTCCGACCCCAAGGGCAAGCCCGTCGCCCTGTTCCGGGACGTCGCGCACCTCGCCGTCACCGGCACGACGGCGGTGCGCCGCGGGGCGCGCGACGCCGCCCGCGCCTGGCGCACCGCGCTCGCGGGCGGCCGGTCGCCCGCCGGCGGTCTCGAGGTCGCGGGCCTCCTGGGCGACGCCGCCCCGCGGCCCGGCTGGGACATCGTCACCGACGCGCTCACCCACCTCGCGGGCCGCTCGTCGGTGGCCAGCACGCGCGCCCTGCGCGTGCCCGTGTGGTTCGTCAACGGCGCGCGCGACCGGATGCGGCTCGAGGAGTCGCGGCACGTGGCGGCCGCCGAGCGAGGGGCGCTCGTCGTCGTCCCGGACGCCGGCCACGACGTCAACTCCGACGCCCCGGACGCCTTCAACCGCGTGCTCACGCGGGCGCTGCACGACTTCGCGCGCGCGTGACGAGCGCCGCCGCCGACGGCCGTCCCAGGCCCTCCCTGCGGGTGGGACACTGGGAAGCATGACCGACACCACCCCCGTCGACGAGACCGCGCCCGCCGCCCCTGCGAGCACCGAGGACCGCGGCAGCAACCGTTCCCAGCGCCCCGTCTCGGAGGCGTTCAAGTCGTTCATCACCTCGCAGTGGGGCGAGCGCCCCGACCTCGGCGTCGAGCCCGGCGAGGCCGTGCCCTACACGGCGGAGCGCCGCGCCAAGCTGTCGGCCCGCTTCCCGGGCGCCCGGCTCGTGGTGCCCGCCGGCCCGCTCAAGGTGCGCTCCAACGACACCGACTACCGGTTCCGCCCGCACTCCGCGTTCGCGCACCTCACCGGCCTGGGCACCGACCAGGAGCCCGACGCGGTGCTCGTGCTGCACCCCGTGGCCGACGGCGAGGGCGACCCGGACGGCAACGGCAACGGCACGCACCACCACGCGGTCCTGTACGTCCGTCCGCTCGCCGCGCGCGACACCGAGGAGTTCTACGCCGACTCGCGCTACGGCGAGTTCTGGGTGGGCGCGCGGCCGTCGCTCGACGACGTCACGACGCTCACCGGCGTCGAGGCCCGCCACGTCGACGAGCTGCGCGACGCGCTCGCCAAGGACGTCGGCGCGGACGGCGTGCGCGTGCTGGTCGTGACCGGCGCGGACGAGAACGTCGAGACGCTCGTCGAGGCCATCCGCGAGGAGGCGGGCGTCGAGGCGGAGGCGGACGACGAGTCCCTCGTCGAGGCGGCGTCCGAGATCCGCCTGGTGAAGGACGCCCTCGAGCTGGAGCACCTGCGCGAGGCCGTGGCCCGCACCATCGAGGGCTTCGAGCAGGTCGTGCCGGTGCTGCCGAAGGCCGTCGCGCACCGCCGCGGCGAGCGCGTCATCGAGACGACGTTCGACGCGCACGCCCGGCTCGAGGGCAACACCGTCGGCTACGAGACCATCGCCGCGGCCGGCGAGCACGCCACCACGCTGCACTGGATCACCAACGACGGCGTGGTCCGCTCCGGCGAGCTCGTGCTGCTGGACGCCGGCGTCGAGGTCGACTCCCTCTACACCGCGGACATCACGCGCACCCTGCCCGTCGACGGCGAGTTCACCGACGTGCAGCGCCGCATCTACACCGCCGTGCTCGACGCCGCCGACGCCGCGTTCGCCGTCGCCAAGCCGGGGACGAAGTTCCGGGAGATCCACGCCGCCGCGATGGAGGTCATCGCCGCCCGCCTCGAGGAGTGGGGACTGCTGCCCGACGGTGTCACCGCCGAGGTGTCCCTCTCCCCCGAGGGCCAGCAGCACCGCCGCTGGATGGTGCACGGCACCAGCCACCACCTCGGCCTGGACGTGCACGACTGCGCGCAGGCGCGCCGCGAGCTCTACCTGGACGGCGTGCTCGAGCCCGGCATGGTGTTCACCATCGAGCCCGGCCTGTACTTCAAGGCCGACGACCTCGCCGTGCCCGAGGAGTACCGCGGCATCGGCGCGCGGATCGAGGACGACGTCCTGGTCACCGCCGACGGCAACGAGAACCTGTCGGCCGCGCTCCCCCGCCGTCCCGAGGACGTCGAGGCCTGGATGGCCCGCCTGCGGGGCTGACCCTGCCCTGTCTGTTCGGCAACGGGTAGATCAGTTCGGTACGTGACCATGCCGAAGTGATCCACCCGTTGCCGAACTGAACCCGGACCCACCGACCTTGTCCACAGGCGGACGTCCGGACCTGGTCCGATCCGGCACCCTCGTCGGCATGGTTCATGACGACCAGGTCGTCCTCGCCGGCGAGCTGCAGAGGCATGTGCTCGACCGGGCGAGGCAGGAGGGCGAGCTCGAACGGCTGCGCCGCGGCGCGTACCGCCTTCGCGAGGAGCCCCGGGACGAGCACCGGTCCCGCACGGCGCGACGACGCGCCGAGGCGGTCGCCCGGGCGGCCCACCGGCAGCTCGACGCCGATCACGTGTTCAGCCACGAGACGGCGGCGATGCTCCACGGCCTGCGTCTGTGGCGTCCGCCGGCCACCACGCACGTGGTCCAGGACTACCGACGGTCGGGGCGCGCCGCCGAGGACCTGCGGCGACACCTCATGGTCCTGCCGCCCGAGCAGCGCGAGGTCCGGGACGGGCTGCCGGTCACCACCCTGGCCCGCACCGTGGCGGACTGCGCACGCTCGATGCACCCGCTCGAAGCACTCGTCCTCGCGGACGACGCCCTGGCGCGAGGGCTCGACCCGGAGGAGTCTCGCGCCGTGACCGCCGTCGCGCGCCGGCGCAACGGCACCCGGCGGGCGGCGTGGGTGCTGGATCACGCAGACGGAGGCGGCGACTCCGCGTGGGAGACCTGGCTCCGGTATGTCGCGCTGCGCTCCGGGCTGCCTCGGCCGGTCACCCAGGCGCCGATCATCACGTCACGCGGCGTCTTCCACTGCGACCTCGGCTGGCCGGACTGGTCCGTGTACGCGGAGTTCGACGGCCTGGCCAAGTACCGCGACGGCGGTGTCCGGCCCGGCCACGACGCCGCGCGGGAACTGCTCCAGGAGAAGGCACGGTTCGACGCCATCCGCGCCACCGGTGTCAACCCGGTCCGGGTGACCGCGGTCGGGAACGCCCGACTGGGTGAGGTGGCGAACGCGCTGGCGGCGAGGTTCCCAGAAGCTCTGCGGCGGAAGCTCCGCACGCATCCGCTGTTGCCTCCGCCGCCCTGACTGACCTATCAGTTCGGCACTGGCTGGATCAGTTCGGCACGTCGAGGTACCGAACAGATCCACCCGGTGCCGAAGAGATCAGGGCCGGGGCGGGCGGTAGGGGTCGTCCTGCTCCGGCGACTTCGGCTCAGCGCCTTCGGCACCCGACGGCTGCCCCTGCTGCTCCGGAGCGTGCGGCTCCGTCGGCGGGGCCGGGGGCTGCGGCGCCGGGGCCGGCTCCTCCGGTCGCATGGCGCCGTACCGCGGGGCGCCGCTGGGAGTGGTCCAGCGCGGGTCGGGAGTGCGCGGCGCGGCAGGGGCCGCGGGGGCGGCGGGGGCGCCGGCGGCGGGCGCGCCGACCGGCGGGGTCGGGGTGGTGGTCGCGGCGGTCGCACCGTGCCGGGCCTTGCCCAGCCCGCCGGGGGACTCCCGGAGCATGGACCGCGCCTCGCCGGCCTGCTCCGCCGCGCAGAGGATCGCGTAGGTCGACGCGACGATCTGCGACGAGGACGTGAAGTCGCGGCGCCCGCCGGTCAGCGCGTACGAGAGCACGGAGAAGAGCAGCCCGAAGCCCGCACCGAGGCCGATGCCGACGAGCAGCACGCCGCCCATGCCGGTGCCGCCGAACAGGCTCAGCAGCAGGCCGACGAAGAAGCCGAACCACGCACCCGACAGGGCGCCCGCGAGCGCCACCCGGCCGTACGAGAGGCGCCCGGTGACCCGCTCGACCATGCGCAGGTCGGTGCCGACGATGGTCACGTGCTCGACGGCGAACTTGTGGTCCGACAGGTAGTCGACGGCCTGCTGGGCCTCGAGGTACGTGTCGTACGCGGCGACCTCGTCCCCCGCCGGGAGGGTCGGGACGCGGGGCACGGCGTTCGGGCGGCTGAAGCTCATTCGCCCAGTCTGGCCCAGTCGTGGCCCCTGCACCACCACACCGTCCTCGCCGCACGCCCGCTACCAGGACCGACGGGCCCGCCCCGCGTAGGCTGACCGACGTGAGCGCGGCAACCAGGGTCTTCGTGGCACGGCTCGCCGGCACCCAGGTCTTCGACCCGATCGGTGACGAGGTGGGGCGCGTGCGCGACGCCGTCGTGCTGATCCGCGCCAAGGGCGCGCCCCGCGCGGTGGGGCTGGTCGTCGAGGTCCCAGGACGCCGGCGCGTCTTCCTCCCGCTGACGCGGGTCACCGCGATCGACGCGGGCCAGGTGATCTCGACGGGCCTGCTCAACATGCGCCGGTTCGAGCAGCGGGCGATGGAGTCGCTGGTGCTGGGCGAGCTGCTGGACCGCACGGTCCGCTTCGCCGACGGCTCCGGCGAGGCCACCGTCGAGGACCTGTCGATCACGCGGCAGCGCACGGGCGACTGGTTGGTGGACCAGCTCTTCGTGCGCCGCAAGCAGCCCTCCCGCGGGCTGTCGCTGCGCCGGCGCGGGGAGACGCTCGTCGTGCCGGTCGACGCGGTCACGGGGCTCGCCGGTTCCACCCAGGAGCAGGGGGCCACGAAGCTGCTGGAGGCGTACGAGGACCTGCGCCCGGCGGACCTCGCGGACGTGCTGCACGAGCTCGGCGACACCCGGCGTCTCGAGGTGGCGAGCGCGCTCGACGACGAGCGCCTGGCCGACGTGCTCGAGGAGCTGCCGGAGGACGACCAGGTCGCCATCGTGTCCCGCCTGGACTCGGGACGAGCGGCCGACGTCCTCGAGGCCATGCAGCCCGACGACGCCGCCGACCTGCTCAACGAGCTGCCCGACGAGCAGGCGGCCCGCCTCCTGGAGCTCATGGAGCCGGAGGAGGCGAAGGACGTGCGTCGGCTGCTGTCCTACGACGAGGACACGGCGGGCGGGCTCATGACCACCGAGCCGGTGATCCTCGGCCCGGAGACGTCGATCGCGACCGCGCTGGCGCAGATCCGCAAGCAGGACCTGCCGCCGGCGCTGGCGTCGATGGTGTTCGTGGTGCGGCCGCCGCTGGAGACGCCCACGGGCCGGTTCCTCGGCGTCGCGCACTTCCAGCGGCTGCTGCGCGAGCCCCCGCACGCGTCCGTGGGGTCGGTGCTCGACACGGACACGGAGTGGCTGACGCCGGACGCCCCGGTGGGCCGGGTGACCCGCCTGCTGGCGGCCTACGACCTGCTCGCGCTGCCCGTCCTCGACACCGAGAAGCGGCTGCTGGGCGCGGTCTCCGTGGACGACGTGCTCGACCACATCCTCCCGGACGACTGGCGCGAGCACATCGACGAGAACCTCCAGGAGGTGCCGCGTGGCTGACCGCCTGGACCAGCCGAAGGAGGCCCGGCGCACCCTCATCCCGCGGCCGCAGATGGACCAGGACGCGGTGGGCCGCGCCACGGAGGGCATCGCCCGCTTCCTGGGCACGCCGCGCTTCCTCATCTATCTGACGGTGTTCTGCGCGCTGTGGCTGGCGTGGAACTCCTGGGGCCCGGAGTCGCTGCGGTTCGACTCCGCGTCGAACGGCTTCACCGCCCTGACCCTCATGCTGTCGCTCCAGGCGAGCTACGCCGCGCCGCTCATCCTGCTCGCGCAGAACCGGCAGGACGACCGCGACCGCGTCACCGCCGAGCAGGACCGGCAGCGGGCGGAGCGCAACCTCGCCGACACGGAGTACCTGGCTCGCGAGATGGCGGCGCTGCGGATCGCGCTGGGCGAGGTCGCGACGCGCGACTTCGTCCGCTCGGAGATCCGGAACCTGCTCGAGGAGCTGGACGAGAAGGAGTCCGAGCGCAGCCGGGACGCCTCGTCCTGACGGGGCGGCGTCGCTCCCCGGGCTCCGCACCCGTCACTGCATGGCGTCGACGGCGGCGGCGCGCAGCACGTCCACGGCCCCGGCGTCGCCGGTGACGCGCAGCCCCCCGGACCCGCCGCGGCCCCACAGCCACAGGTCGAGGTCCGCGGCGGCGCCGGCGACGACGGCGTCAGGCTCGCCGTCGGGCGGGACCAGCCGCCCGGCGGGCACGTCGTACTCCCGGCCGGACTCCGGCCCGGTCCCTCGCACCCGCCCGAGCTCGACGTCCCAGCGGTGCGGCGCCTCGCCGTGGGCGTCCACGACGACGGCGACGGTGCCGCCCGCCGGGGCGAACGCCGTCCAGGCCGGGTGCCCGCCGAGCAGGACGTCGAGCACCTCGTCGACGCCGTCCGCCGCGACGTCGGGGTCGAGCGGCGTGACCCGGCCGCCGGCCGCCTGCTCGGCGTCGACGCGGTGGACGAGCGCCTCGTGCTGCTGGCGCCGTGCCACCCACCCGACCGTGTGGCCGTCCGGGTGCCAGGACCAGCACGGCTCGCGCGGGTCACGGCCCGCGAGCGCGGCGACGAGGTGCGCCGTGGCGTCGTGCACCAGCCCCACGAGGGCGGCGTCGTCCGTGGGCCGCTCGAGCGGGACGACGTCGGCGCCCGGCAGGCCGGCACCCGGCTCGCGGCCCACCACGGACGCCCAGAACGCCTGCACCGACGCGACGTGGAAGGCCAGGTCGCGGGCCGTCCAGCCCGGGCAGGCCGGCACCTCGGCGTCGGCGGGCGCGGCACGCACGGCCGCCACGAGCAGGGCCGAGTCTCGTGCCAGGGAGGCCAGGGCGTCCATGCACGTCAACGTAGCCCCGGGCACCTCGGACCGCGCGACGCCGTGCCGTCGCGCTGCCCGGTATCCTCCCGCTCGCGGGGTTCGGTCGACTGCCGGAGGAGGCGACGGCGTGGCGCGGCAGGTGGTGCTGGTCAACGGGCTGCCCGGGGCGGGCAAGACGACGCTGGCGCGCCCGCTCGCCGCGCGTCTCGGTGCGCCGTGGCTGGGGAAGGACGCCGTCAAGGAGGCCCTGGCCGACGCCGTCGGGCCGGGCGCCCCGTCCCTGGTCGGGGCGCCCGCCGTCGGGGCGGCGGCCATGGAGGCGGTGTGGCGCCTGGCCGCGGCGCCGCTGCCGCGCGTCGTCGTCGAGTCGTGGTGGTTCCGGCCCCGCGACCTGGACCACGTGCTGCGCGGGCTCGCGGTCGCGGGCGCGGACGCCGTCGTCGAGGTGTGGTGCGACGTACCGCCCGACGTCGCCCGCGCGCGCTACGAGGCCCGCACGGGCCGCCACCCCGTGCACGCCGACCGTCGCGACCTGACCGCCGAGTGGGCGGCCTGGTCCGCCGCGGCCGCGCCGCTCGCCCTCGGCCCGGTGGTGCGGCAGGACACGACCCTCCCGGTCGACGTCGGTGCGCTGGCCCTCCGGGTGACGACGGCGCTGTCGGGCCGTGACCCACGACGCACCGGCGTCACCGCCCGCCGCACCTAGGATCGAGGCATGACCTCCGGCTCCCCCGACGGCTCCGCACCGCTGACCGACCGCGTCCGCACCGCCCTGACGTCGGTGGTCGACCCGGAGATCCGCCGGCCCATCACGGACCTGGGCATGGTGCGCTCGGTGGACGTGCACGACGGCGGCCACGTGACCGTGGGGGTGGACCTCACGGTGGCCGGCTGCCCCATGAAGGGCACCCTGGTGCGCGACGTCACCGCCGCCGTCGAGGCGCTCGACGGCGTGACGGGCGTGGACGTGCAGCTCGGCGTCATGACCCCGGAGCAGCGCCAGTCGCTGCGCTCGCAGCTGCGCGGCGGTGCGGGCGACCCGGTGATCCCCTTCGCCCAGCCCGGCTCCCTGACCAAGGTGTACGCGGTCGCGTCCGGCAAGGGCGGCGTGGGCAAGTCGAGCGTCACGGCGAACCTCGCCGCCGCGATGGCGGCCGACGGGCTGAGCGTCGGCGTCGTGGACGCGGACATCTACGGCTTCTCCATCCCCCGCATGCTGGGCGTCGACCGCCAGCCCACCCGCGTCGACTCGATGCTGCTGCCCCCGATCGAGCACGGCGTGAAGGTCGTGTCGATCGGCATGTTCGTGCCCGCGGGGCAGCCGGTGGTGTGGCGCGGGCCGATGCTGCACCGCGCGCTGGAGCAGTTCCTCGCGGACGTGTTCTGGGGCGACCTCGACGTGCTGCTGCTCGACCTGCCGCCCGGCACCGGCGACATCGCGATCTCGGTGGCGCAGCTGCTGCCCGGCAGCGAGATCGTCGTCGTGACGACGCCGCAGGCCGCCGCGGCGGAGGTCGCGGAGCGTGCCGGCTCGATCGCCACGCAGACGTCGCAGGGCGTCGTCGGCGTGGTGGAGAACATGTCGTGGCTGGAGCAGCCGGACGGGTCGCGGCTCGAGGTGTTCGGGTCCGGCGGCGGGCAGCGCGTCGCGGACCGGCTGGGCGCCACGCTGGGCACGCCGGTGCCGCTGCTGGGGCAGGTGCCGCTCGACGTCGCGGTGCGCGCCGCGGGCGACGACGGCACGCCGGTGGTGCTCAGCGACCCGGACTCCGCCGGGGCGCGCGTGCTGCGCGACGTCGCCCGCTCCCTGGCCGGCCGCTCGCGCGGCCTCGCGGGCATGCGGCTGAACCTCAGCCCCGTCCAGGGCTGACCCGCGATACCCTCCCCCGGGCGCCGCGCCGGCGCCCGCACCTGCCGTCCCGCCCGCGAAGGAGCTGTCCCGCCATGAGCACGCCCGAGTGGCTCGAGTCCTGGTCCGACGACGAGGGGGCGCGCCGCGTCCGCGACCTGTTCGCTCGGGTCTTCGCCGACGGCGGTGCACCCGACGGCGTCTGGTCCGCCCCCGGCCGGGTCAACCTCATCGGGGAGCACACCGACTACAACGGCGGCCTCGCGCTGCCGACCGCGCTGCCGCACCGCACGTTCGTCGCACTGCGGCACCGGGACGACGACGTCGTGCGCCTCGGGTCCGCGCAGGCGCCGGGCGAGGTCTGGTCGGCGCGACTGGCCGACGTCGCGCCGGGCGCGGTGACGGGCTGGGGCGCGTACGTCGCGGGCGTCGCGTGGGCGCTCGCGCAGGACGGGCACGAGGTGCGCGGCTTCGACGCCGTCGTCGACTCGTGCGTGCCGTTCGGCGCGGGGCTGTCGTCCTCGGCCGCGCTGGAGTGCGCCGTCGCCGTGGCCCTCGACGAGACGGGCGGCCTCGGGCTCGCGGGGGACGACGCCGGCCGCGCGGCCCTCGTCACGGCCTGCGTGCGCGCGGAGAACGAGATCGCCGGCGCCCCGACGGGCGGCATGGACCAGGCCGCGTCGCTGCGCGCCACCGCGGGTCACGCGCTGCTCGTCGACTCGCGGCCCGGGCTGTCCCCGCTGGAGTCCGGCACACCGGTGCCGTTCGACCTGGCGGCCGCCGGCCTCACGCTGCTCGTCGTCGACACCCGGGCGGAGCACGCCCTCGTCGACGGCCAGTACGCCGAGCGGCGCGCCACGTGCGAGCGCGCGGCGGGCCTCCTCGGCGTGGAGACGCTGCGCGAGGTGGACCCGGCCCGCCTGGACGAGACGCTCGCCGCGCTCGCGCCGCAGGACCCGGACGGCGTGCTGCGCCGCCGCGTGCAGCACGTGGTCACGGAGATCGCGCGCACGGCGCAGTTCCGCGACCTGGTCGCGGCAGGCCGGACGGACGAGGTCGGCCCGCTGATGGTCGCGTCCCACGTCTCGCTGCGGGACGACTACGAGGTCTCGGCCCGCGAGCTGGACCTGGTCGTCGACGCCGCGCTGGCCGCGGGCGCGCTGGGCGCCCGCATGACCGGCGGCGGGTTCGGCGGCTCGGCGATCGCGCTCGTGCGGGCCGACGAGGTCGAGCAGGTCGCCGACGGCGTCGACAAGGCGTTCGCGGACGCCGGGCTGCGGGCCCCGGGCTTCCTCCTCGCCCCGCCGTCCGCCCCGGCGGGCCGGACCGCCTGACCGGGCCGCCCGACCGCGACCTGCGACGTCTCCTCCCGGATGCCGGTGACGCGGGCACCTGCCTACGGTGCGAGGGCCCGGCGGCAGCAGCGCCGCCGGCCCGATCGTTCGAGGAGGAGCGATGGCAGCACGCACCACGATGCGCCGCGTCGGAGCGGCGGCGCTCACGGCGATGGTCGCCGCGGGGACGGCAGTCGGCGCGACGGCCGGCGGTGACGACGACCGCGGGTACGGCGGGCACGACACACGACACGACGCACGGCATGACAGGGACCGGGCACGGAACGTCATCGTGCTCCAGGGCGACGGCATGGGCCTGGCGGCCCGGGAGCTGATCCGCCTCGCGACCGTGGGCAAGGACGGCCACCTCGTGATGGACACCCTGGACGAGGCCGGCTGGACCGCGACGGACTCCGCCGACCCCGAGGAGGCCGTGACCGACTCCGCCGCCGGTGCGACGGCGTTCGCCACGGGCGTCCGGACGTTCAACGGGGCCGTCGGCGTCGACGCCGACGGCAACCCCGTCCCCACCCTGCTCGAGGACGCGAAGCGCGCCGGCAAGGCCACCGGCCTCGTCTCGACGGCGCAGGTCACCGACGCGAGCCCGGCCGCGTTCGGCGCGCACGTCACCGACCGGTACGACCAGAGCGAGATCGCGCGGCAGTACCTGGAGGAGTCCCGGCCGGACGTCCTGCTGGGCGGGGGCGAGGACTTCTGGTACCCGGAGGGCGAGCCCGGCGCGTGGCCCGACAACCCCCCGGAGGACCCGGAGGAGCAGAGCAAGGGCACGGAGGGCAATCTCGTCGAGCGGGCCCAGGAGCTCGGGTACACGTACGTGAGCGACGCCGAGGGGCTCGCGGACGCCGACGGCCGGAGGCTGCTCGGGCTGTTCGCGAACGAGGAGATGTTCCAGCAGGCGAACGAGGGCGAGGGGGACGTCTACGCCCCCGAGGTGCCGCTGGTCGACATGGCCGCCAAGGCCCTCGAGGTGCTGCAGCGCGACCGCGACGGCTTCTTCCTCTTCCTCGAGGAGGAGGCGATCGACGAGTTCGCGCACCAGAGCAACGCGACGCGCACCGTCGAGGCCGGCCGGTCGCTCGACGAGACCGTCGCCCTCGCCCTCGACTTCCAGAAGAAGCACCGGGACACGCTGGTGCTCGTCGTCGGCGACCACGCCACGGGCGGGCTCGCGATCGAGAACGTCGACCCGGAGGACGAGTCGGGCGAGGGCGCGACGGCGGAGGACGGCCCCTTCCCGGTCCCGGGCACCGACCTCGAGTTCACCGTCGACTGGACCACCGGCGGGCACACGGGCGAGGCCACCCCGATCACCGCGCAGGGGCCCGGCGCCGAGCGGCTGTCCGGGCCGCAGCTCAACACCGACGTGCACGACGCCGTCCAGCGGGCGATGTTTCCGCGCGGCCACCGCTGACCTGTAGCACCGACCGCGGTGAGCATGATCCTGGCCCTGTTCTGGTGGCAGAACAGGGCCAGGATCGTGCTCACCGCGCCACGGCGGGCGGCGGGCTACAGGTCGTAGGTCGCGACGACGGCGGCGTGGTCGGACCAGCGCTCCTCGTAGGTGGGGGCGCGGTCGACCTCGACCTTGACGGCGCGCGACGCGAGCGCGGCGTTGGCGAGCTGGTAGTCGATGCGCCAGCCGCGGTCGTTGACGTACGACTGCCCGCGCCAGGACCACCAGGTGTAGGGGCCGGGGCCCTCGCCCCCGTGCGCGCGGCCGAGGTCGGCCCAGCCGAGCTCGTCCAGCCAGCGGTCCACGTAGGCCCGCTCCTGCGGCAGGAAGCCGGCGCTCTTGAGGTTGCCCTTCCAGTTCGCGATGTCCTCGTTCCGGTGGGCGACGTTGAGGTCTCCCGCCACGACGGCGGGGTGCTCGGCGGCGGCGAGCTCGGCCAGGCGCGCGGTGACCTTCTCGAGGTGGGCGTACTTGGCCGCCATGGTGTGCTCCTGGCCCGGGGCGTTGGAGCCGGAGTGGAGGTACGCGGAGACGACGGTGAGCAGGCCGCCGCCCGGCAGCTCGACGTCGGCCTCGACCCAGCGGCCGGTGTCCACGGGCGGCTCGGGCTCGCCGTCCGGGCCGTGGGCGGCGAGGCCCGTCCGGACGGCGCGCAGCGGCAGGCGCGACGCGACGGCCACGCCCGCGCGTCCCTTGAGGTCGCTGGGCAGGTGGGCGACGTGCCAGCCCTCGAGGTACTCGTGGACCAGCTCGTCGGGGGCCCGCACCTCCTGCAGCAGCAGCACGTCGGGGGTGCGGGCGGCGATCCAGGCGTCCATGTTGCGGCGGAAGGCGGCACGGATGCCGTTGACGTTGGCGGTGGCGACGGTCAGCACGCCAGACATCCCACCACAGGACGCCGACACCCCACGGCCGCGCCGGCGTCGGGTGCGTCACTCCCCGCGGTAGGCGGCCTCCAGCCCGGCGACGTCGATCTTGCCCATCTTCAGCATCGCGTTCATGGTGCGCAGGTTCGCCTCCGTCGTGTAGTCGCCGGACAGCTCCTCGAGCTGCTTCGGGATCACCTGCCACGAGATGCCGAACTTGTCCTTGCACCAGCCGCAGGGCCCGGGCTCGCCGCCGTCCGACGTGAGCACCTCCCAGTACCGGTCCACCTCGTCCTGCGAGTCCACCCGCAGGTAGAAGCTGAACGCCTCGTTCAGCCGGAACTCCGGGCCGGCGTTCAGGCCCGTCACAGGAAGCCCCGCTACCGTGAACTCGACGACGAACGGTTCGCCGGCCTCCGCCCCCGGCACCCCCTCGGGCGACGTGAGCACCGACTCCACCGACGACCCCGGGATGTGCTCGGCGTAGAAGGCCGCCGCCTCGTGCGCGCGGTTGTTCCCGAACCACAGGTGCGTGCGTGCGGTCACCATGGCCGCTCCCTCCTGACGGGCACCGTCCCTCACGGCCGGTGCGTGCACCCTTCCGACCGCCGGACGGACCGTCACTCATCGGTGCGAGCGCGCCGCACCCGCACCCCGCTCGACGAAGGTAGAGAGATGCCGCTTCCCGTCAGCCCCGAGATCCTGGTCGTGCTGGGCACCCGCCCGGAGGCGATCAAGCTGTTCCCCCTGATCCAGCGCCTGCAGGACCATCCGCGCCTGCGCCCGGTCGTCGTGACGACCGGGCAGCACCGGGAGCTCGTGGACTACGTGCTGCAGGAGGCCGGGTGCGAGGTCGCCGGCGACCTCGGCGTCGGCCGGCCGGGGCTGACGCTGAACGAGCTCTCGTCGTCGGTGATCGCCGGGCTGGACGAGTTCGTCTCCGACCGGTACGGCCCTCCGCCCGAGCGGATCAGCGGGCGCGTCCGCGAGGACCACTACCCCGCGGCGTGCATCGTGCACGGCGACACCTCCAGCGCCGCGGCGGCCGCGGTCGCCGCCTTCCACCTGCGCATCCCCGTGCTCCACGTCGAGGCCGGCCTGCGCACGGGGACCACGCTCTCGCCGTTCCCCGAGGAGCTCAACCGCCAGCTCGTCGCACGCATCGCCTCCTTCCACGCCGCGCCCACCCGGAGCAACGTGCAGAACCTCGTGCGCGAGGGCGTCGACATCGGCCGCACGTACGTCACCGGCAACACCGGCATCGACGCGCTGCGGTGGGCCGCCGCGCGCAAGATGCCGTACGGACGGCCCGAGCTGGCCTGGCTGGAGGACGACGGGAGCTCGCGCGTCGTCACCGTCACCGCCCACCGGCGGGAGAACTGGGGCGGCGGCATCGCGAGCATCGCGCGGGCGGCGCACCGGCTGGCCGACGCCCACCCGGACGTCCGGTTCGTGGTGCCCGTGCACCCGAACCCGCGGGTCGCACAGGCCGTGCGCGACGAGCTCGGCGCCGTCGACGCCGTGACCCTCACGGCGCCCATGGAGTACCACACCTTCGCCCGTCTGCTGGCGCGGTCGACCCTGGTGATCACCGACTCCGGCGGCATCCAGGAGGAGGCGCCGGCGTTCGGCGTCCCCGTGCTCGTCGCCCGCACCACCACGGAGCGCACCGAGGGCGTCGAGGCGGGCACCCTCGAGCTGGTGGGCACCGACGCCGACACGATCGTCGCCGCCGCCACCCGCGTGCTCACCGACCCCGCCGCCCACGCCGCGTTCTCCCGGCAGCCCAACCCGTACGGGGACGGGCACGCCGCGGAGCGCATCGTCGACGCGCTGGAGCACCTGGTCTTCGCCTCCCCCGTGCCGCAGACGTCGGGGCCCGGCTTCGTGCGCGGCCAGGTGCTGGAGTGGGCGGGCTTCCACCGCACCGACGCCGTCGACGGGCCGGAGTACGTGCGCGAGCCCACGCCGGTGGACCGCGTGCCGGCGGACCTCGAGGGCGTGGTCATCGCCCCGCGGTCGACGGTCGCCCCCTACGGTGCCCCGGCCGACGGGGCGGCCGGGTGAGCGGCGCCGCAGCGGCGGCGACGGTCGCCGCGACCGCCCCCTGGTGGGACCCGTACCGCGGCATGCCGGTGGGCGTGCAGGTGCTCATGTGGTTCCTGCTCGCCCTCACGCTCGTCACCGTCGGGGTGATCGTGTGGCTCGTGGTGCGCGCGTGGTTCGAGCGCCGCCGGCAGCGCCGCGCCGTCGAGCGGGCGCGGGAGGACGAGTACCTGTGGGTCTTCGTGGTCCCCGCGCTGAACGAGGAGGTGACGATCGCCGACAGCGTCAGCCGCCTCGTCGCCGTGCAGGCCACGCACAAGGCGATCGTCGTCGTCGACGACGGTTCCGACGACGGCACCCCCGAGGTGCTCGCCCGGCTGCGCGCCGAGGTGCCCGAGCTGAAGGTGCTGCGCCGCGAGCTGCCGAACGCCCGCGTGGGCAAGTCCGCCGGCCTCGACGACGCGTGGGAGTTCGTCCACGACCAGGTCCTCACCGGCCGGTACGCCGGCTGGCCGACGACGCGCGTCGTCGTCGGGGTCGTCGACGCCGACGGGCGCATCCCGGCCGACGCGCCGCGCGCGCTGGCCGGGGCGTTCACGGACGAGCGGGTGGGCGGCGTGCAGGCGCTGGTGCGCATCTACAACCGCCGGCACTACCTCACCTGGGGCCAGGACGTGGAGTTCGGGGTGATGGCGTACGTCTACCAGCTCGGGCGCTCCGCCTGGGGGACGGCGAACATGGGCGGCAACGGGCAGTACGTGCGCCTCGCCGCGCTGGACGACGTCGTCGTCACGGAGAACCTGCCGCCCGGCGTCGAGCGGGGCCCGTGGCGCGACCGCCTCACCGAGGACCAGGACATCGGGGTGCGCCTGATCCGCGCCGGCTGGCTCGGCCGGCAGACCGTGCTGACGAGCGTGGACCAGCAGGGCGTGACCCGCCTGCGCCGCCTGTTCACGCAGCGCGTCCGCTGGGCGCAGGGCAACTGGCAGGCGTTCTCGCTGCTGCGCGGGGCGCTGCGCGCGCCCGTGTCGCTGGGCGCGCGGCTCGACCACGTCGCGTACCTGCTCATGCCCCTGCTGCAGCTCCTCATGGGGCTCGGCCTGGTGCTCTCGCTGGCGTTCTGGCTGTTCGGCGGCGTCCCGTTCGTCTCCGGCTGGTGGCCGTCGCTCGTGTTCTTCGCGACGCTCACGCTGGTGCCGAGCTTCCTCACGCTGCTCATGACGACCGAGCCCGGGCGGCACCCGTTCCTGCGGGCGGTGTTCGGGCTCGTCCCATACATGCTCTACACCTGGCTGCTGTGGCCGGTCGTCACCGTGGCGTTGGTCCGCGAGCTGGCCGGGCGGCGCAGCTGGACCAAGACGGACCGCGAGCCGCTCGACGCCAACCTTCCCGACGAGGCCGAGCAGCACCCCGCGCCGACGACCTGACGGTCACGACGCCGCGAGGCGCGCCTTCTCCTTCTCGACGTCGAACGTGGCTGCGGGCCACTGCGGGTCGATGTCCTCGAGCGCGTCCAGGAGGAGTGCCTGGACCGCCAGGCGGGCGTACCACTTGGCGTTCGCGGGGACGACGTACCAGGGCGCGTGGTCGGTGGAGGTGCGCTCGAAGACGGTCTGGAACGCGTCCATGTACCGGGGCCACTCCAGGCGCTCGTCGACGTCGCCCGGGTTGTACTTCCAGTGCTTGTCGGGGCGATCCAGCCGCTCGCCGAGCCGCGCCTTCTGCTCCTCGGGCGAGATGTGCAGCATGACCTTGACGATCCGCGTGCCCCGCGCGACCAGCTCGGACTCGAACGCGTTGATCGCGCCGTACCGCCGCTCGATCTCGTCCGGCGACGCGAGCTCGCGCACCTTCCCGATGAGCACGTCCTCGTAGTGCGAGCGGTCGAAGACCCCGATGTAGCCGGCCTCGGGGACCTCCTTCTCGACGCGCCACAGGAAGTCGTGGGCCAGCTCCTGCGGCGTCGGCTTCTTGAACGCCACGAGGTGCACGCCCTGCGGGTCGGTGGCGCCGATGACGTGCCGCACGATGCCACCCTTGCCCGCGGAGTCCATCGCCTGGAGCACCAGCAGCACGGCCGGCGCGGACGGGTCCTCGCGGCTCTGCGCGTACAGGCGTTCCTGCAGCTCGTCGAGCTCCTGCTCGCCGGCGAGCAGGTCGGCGGCGCCGTCCTTCTTCTTCCCGTCGTACCCGGGCTTGGAGTCCGGGTCGACGTCCGCGAGCCGGAACCCCGGCCCCACCTTCAGGAGCTCGCCCGGCTCGCCCGACCATCCACGCTGGCTTCTCGCGACCATGCGCACATCATGGCGGACGCGACCGGGCCCGTCGCCCCCAAGGGGACGACGGGCCCGGTCGACGCTCGCGAGGTGCGGGGCGGGGCTACGGCCGCGCGGCGCGCTCCGCGGCTTCCACCGCGTTGCGGAACAGCATGGCGATCGTGGTGGGGCCCACGCCGCCGACGCGGGGCGTGATCGCCCCGGCGACCTCGGCGCACGACTCGTCCACGTCCGGCAGCAGCTTGCGGCCCTCGTACCGGACCCCGCCACCGACCACCGTGACGCCCGGCGTCAGGTGCTCGGGCTGCAGGATGCCCGGGACGCCGGCGGCCGCGATCACGATGTCGGCCCGCCTGGTGTACTCCGGCCAGTCCGGCACCCCGGTGTGGACCACGGTGACGGCCGCGTTCGCCGTCGGGCGCTTCTGCGAGAGCAGCAGGGCCAGGGGCCGCCCGAGCGTCGTGCCGCGGCCGAGGATGCAGACCTCACGACCGGCGACCGGGATCTCGTAGTGCGCCAGCAGCGTCTCGATCCCCGCCGGCGTCGCCGGCACCGGGCCGGGCATCCCGAGCGCGAGGCGCCCCATGTTCACGGGGTGCAGGCCGTCGACGTCCTTGTCCGGGTCCAGCGCGAGCATGGCCGCGTCGAAGTCGATCTGCGGGGGCGTCGGGTTCTGGATGAGGACGGAGTCGACGTCGTCGGCGTCGTTGATCTCCCGCACCGCCGCCAGGACGTCCGCCTGGGTGGCGTCCTGCGGCAGGTGGATGTGCGGCGAGGTGAACCCGAGCTCGGTCGCCTTGTCCATCTTCATCCGGATGTACCCGGCGCTCGCCGAGTCGTCCCCGACGAGGATCGTGCCGAGGCCGGGGCGGTGCCCCGCGGCGACCAGCGCGTCGATCCGCGGGGCGAGGTCCGCGAAGACCGCGTCCGCGACCGGCCTGCCCGGCAGCAGGCGGGCCGTCACTGCTGCAGCCCGGGGTAGAGCGGGAAGTCCGCCGTCAGCTTCGCGACGCGGGCCGCGAGGCCGTCGACGTCGGCCGCCGCGCCGTCGCGCAGGGCGACCGCGATGATGTCCGCGACCTCGGTGAACTCGGCGTCGCCGAACCCGCGGGTGGCGAGCGCCGGCGTGCCGATGCGCAGGCCGGAGGTGACGCGCGGCGGGCGCGGGTCGAACGGCACGGCGTTGCGGTTCACGGTGATGCCGGCGTCGTGCAGGAGGTCCTCGGCCTGCTGGCCGTCGAGCGACGAGTGGCGCAGGTCGACCAGCACGAGGTGCACGTCGGTGCCGCCGGTGAGGACGGAGACGCCCTGCTCCGCGACGTCCGCCTGCGACAGGCGCTCGGCGATGATCTGAGCACCGCGCAGCGTGCGCTCCTGGCGGTCCTTGAACTCGTCGGTGCCCGCGACCTTGAACGCGACGGCCTTGGCCGCGATCACGTGCATGAGCGGGCCGCCCTGCTGGCCCGGGAACACGGCCGAGTTGATCTTCTTGGCGTGCTCCTCCTTGCTGAGGATGAAGCCGGAGCGGGGGCCGCCGATGGTCTTGTGCACCGTGGAGGACACGACGTCGGCGTGCGGCACCGGGCTCGGGTGCAGACCCGCGGCGACGAGGCCCGCGAAGTGCGCCATGTCGACCCACAGCTTGGCGCCGACCTCGTCCGCGACCTCGCGGAAAGCGGCGAAGTCGAGGTGGCGCGGGTACGCCGACCAGCCGGCGATGATGACGTCGGGGCGGTGCTCGAGGGCGCGCTTGCGCACCTCGTCCATCTCGATCCGGTACGACTGCGGGTCCACGCCGTAGGCGCCGACGTCGTAGAGCTTGCCGGAGAAGTTGATCTTCATGCCGTGCGTGAGGTGGCCGCCGTGGGCCAGCTCGAGGCCGAGGATCTTGTCGCCCGCGTTGATGAGGGCGTGCAGCACGGCCGCGTTGGCCTGCGCGCCGGAGTGCGGCTGCACGTTGGCGGCCTCGGCGCCGAACAGGTCCTTGGCGCGGGCGATCGCGAGGTTCTCCGCGATGTCGACCTGCTCGCAGCCGCCGTAGTAGCGGCGGCCCGGGTAGCCCTCGGCGTACTTGTTGGTGAGGACGCTCCCCTGCGCCTGCAGGACGGCGCGCGGCACGAAGTTCTCGCTCGCGATCATCTCGAGGGTGTCGCGCTGACGGGTCAGCTCGCCCTCGAGGACGGCGGCGATCTCGGGGTCGAGCTCGGCGAGGGGCGCGTTGAACGTGGGGTCGGGAGTGCTCATCTGGCGTTCTCCAGCTGTGTCGGACGGACGTGTCGGACGACGACCGGGCCCAGGCGAACGACCCGTCGTCTGCACAGCGCGTCGCTCCCCGGTGGTGATCCACCTGTACGCCAGTCGCGACCCTCGCGATCCTAGCAGCGCGCCCTCCGCCCCGGTCGAGACCTGCACGCCGCGCGCCCCGAACGGCCGGCGAGGCACCCGGGCGCCCGCGAGGTAGCTGCAGTCACCGCGAGGTAGCTCGAACCTCGGCGAGGTAGTTCGGGTCACCGCGAGGTAGTTCGGGTCACCGTGAGGTAGTCCTGGAGCCGACGAGGTAGTGGTCGATCTGCCGACAGACGTCTCCGATGACACCCACGTCCGAGCTACCTCGCGGGAACTCGCACTACCTCGCGGCCGATCGAACTACCTCGCGGGATCGCGGACTACCTGGTGGGAGCTCGCACTACCTCGCGGCCGATCGAACTACCTCGCGGGATCGCGGACTACCTGGTGGGAGCTCGCACTACCTCGCCGGGGCTCGGACGACATCGCCCTGGGCTCGACGATCGTCGTGCCTCCTTGATCCGCCGCGACTTCTTCATCGTTGCAGGGCCGTGACCTGGGCCACTTGACCGCGCCCGTGAGGCCGTGCCAGATTGGGCGCCGTCGATGGCTCTTCATCGATGTAAACCGCATCGGGGCGACGCCGCGCCGGAGCGGACCGGATCTCCCCGAGAGGACCCCGTGATGAGGAAGTCACGCCTGATCGCCGGCATCGCCGCCGCGCTGGTGGCCACCAGCACCCTCGCCGCCTGCGGCTCCGGCGGCGGGAGCGGCGCCGACGACGGCACGCTCACGTTCATGTTCCGCGGCGGCGACGACGAGAAGAAGGCCTACCAGGAGGCCATCGACCGCTTCACCGAGGACACCGGCGTGAAGGTCAAGATGATCGTCACCTCGGCCGACCAGTACGCACAGAAGCTCCAGGCGGCCGTCGCGGGCAACAAGGTGCCCGACGTCTTCTACATCGAGCAGGCCAGCCTGCAGTCCTACGTCGGCTCGGGCGTCCTCATGGACATCACGGACCAGGTCGCCGAGCAGGGGGTGGACCTCGACAACATCTGGCCGTACGGCGTCGACTCCTACCGTTTCGACGGCACGACCCAGGGCACCTCCGAGGGCCAGCTGTACGGCCTGCCCAAGGACATCGGCCCGTTCGCGTTCGGCTACAACGCCGACCTGCTGAAGGAGGCCGGCGTCGAGCGACCGGACCCCGACGAGCCCCTCACCTGGGACGAGTGGCTCGAGATCTGCAAGAAGCTCACCCAGGACACGGACGGCGACGGCGAGACCGACCAGTGGGGCACCGGCCTCAACGTGCAGTGGAACTCGCAGTCCTTCGTCTGGAGCAACGGCGGCGACTGGACCAACGAGGACCACACGCAGGTCACCGTCGACACCCCCGAGTTCGCCGAGGCCATCCAGTTCATCGCCGACCTCACCGAGGAGGGCGTCACCCCGAACCCCGAGCAGGCGCAGACCCTCGACACCTACCAGCGCTTCATGGCCGGGGAGATCGGCTTCTTCCCCGTCGGCCCGTGGGACATGAGCGTCTACAACGACCTCGACTTCGAGTACGACCTCATGCCCTGGCCCGTCGGCAAGACCGGCGAGACGGCCACCTGGGTCGGCTCGCTCGGCATCGGCGTCTCCGCCACGACCGCCCTGCCCGAGGACGCCGTGAAGCTGGCCACCTACCTGTCCACGGACGAGACGGCGCAGCAGACCCTCGTCGACGCCAGCATCCAGATCCCGAACCGGATCGACACGGCGCAGGAGTGGGCCGGCGAGGTCGAGAAGGACGACTCGCTGAAGCCGAAGAACCGCCAGGAGTTCCTCGACATCGCCGAGGACTACGGGCGCGAGATGCCCGCGTCGTTCACCTACGGCGCCGAGTGGTACGACGAGCTCTGGGTCGGCATCCAGCCCGTGCTCGACGGCAAGCAGCAGGCGGCCGACTACCTCGCCGAGGTGCAGCCGCGCATGCAGGAGCTGCTCGACCAGTCGAACGCCCAGGCGGAGCAGGCCGCGGCGGCGGGCTCCGCGCCCTGATCCGGCCCCTCCCCTGACCTCGCGGTGCGGGCGCCCCCCCCCCCCCCCCCCACCCCCCCCCCCCCCCCCCCCCCCCCCCCCCCCCCCCAGCAGCCCACCCCCGCCCCCCCCACGCCCCCCGAGGGCACCACCGCGACGCCCGCCAC